>DAIUFU010000001.1:0-74350 GCA_036844405.1 Burkholderiaceae bacterium
CGGCATCGAGGATGTACCAGTCGACCGGATCGAGGTAGACGACGTGGTTCTGCTGCCAGGCCTTCGACTGCCGGAACGAATCGCGTTCGATCAGTTCGCGCGCCGGAGTGGCGCCGTCCTTGCCGATCGCCATGTCGCGATCGATCACGAACAGCCAGTCCGGATTGCGCTCGCGCAGGAGATCGGGCGTGACCGGCTTGCCGCGCTCGCCCTCCTTCCAGTCCAGCGCCAGTGGCGACAGACCGACGGTTTCATAGATGGCGCCAAAGCGCGGACCGGGCGGCATCGCAATGATCTTGCCACCAACGGTCAACACAACCAGGGCTGTGCCCTGCCCCCTCATGCGTTCGCGCAGCGTGCGCGCCGAATCCTCCAGATGCCGCACCAGCGGTTCCGCGACCTTCTCCTTGTGCACGATCGTGGCCAGCCGGCGCGCATTGGCAGCCACACCCTGGACCAGGTCGCCCGGCGGCACCGACAGATCGATGGCCGGAGCGATCCGCTGCATGGCGTCGAGCTTGCCGGCAGCGCGGCGTCCGACGATGATCAGGTCCGGCGCCAGTGCCCGCACGGCCGCCTCGTCCGGCTCGAACAGCGTGCCCGCCCGCGGATAGCGGGCCTCGTCGGCATACGAGGCGAGATAGGGCGGCAGCCCCGCCTTTGCGATGCCGGCCACCGAATCGACCCCCAGCGTGTGCAGGGTATCGAGCGTGCCGTGATCGAAGACCACGATGCTTCGTGGTGCCGCCGTCGTCACGGTCGTCGTCGCCTGGCGGGTGTCGGCGGATGCCGCCGACGGGCCGGCGGGCGACGTGCACGCGGGCAATGCGGCGGTCAGCGCAAGTGCCAGTGCACCTGCCAGCACACCTGCCAGCGGAACGGCAGCGCCGCGCGCGCCGGTTGCAGAACGGTTCGAATGACTCATGTTTTCCTCGGTGAGATCTGGTTGCCGGACGACGGCCGGACGGCGTGCACCCGCAACGCACGAGCCGCGTCGGCGACGCCCCGAAGGCGCGCCGAACGGGAATGGGGAATGGGAGATGGCTGCGGACGGCTTCAGAACGACGCCGACACGTAGGCCCAGTAGCGCCGGCCGTCATAGACCGCCTCGAACGAATCGTCGGTCACGCGCTTGTCGAACAGGTTGTAGATGCCGAAACCGGTACTCAGCGTCTTGTTCACCCGATAGTTGAAGCCAACGTCGAAGAAGGCGAAGGACGGGGTACCAACGGCCATCGCGGTGCGACTGAGATATTCCGAAGTCCGGCCACGGAAATTCAGACGCGACCACAGATCGAGATGCGGATCGTAAGCCCAGTCGATGGTGGCATTGGCCATGTGTTTCGGCATCTTGTTCAATGCCTTGCCGGCAAACGGGCCGCTTTTCTGCTCCGAATGCGTCCAGGTGTAATTGGCCGACAGGCGCAGGTCCTGACGCAGGCTCCAGGTGCCGGTGAGTTCGATGCCGCGGATGTTCGCCTTGTCGACGTTGGTCCGGTCGCTGATGTAGCGGTAGCCGGCATCACCGGGCTTCACGTGACAGGTCGGCAGATTGGCCGGATCGGTGCAGCGGCGCACCTCGGAGATCTTGTCGCGGAAGTCGGTGTTGAAGAGCGTGAAGCTGCCGATCCAGCCCTGCCGGTTGTCCCAGACGACACCGATTTCCTGGTTGATGCTCTTCTCCGGCTTCAGGTCGGGGTTGCCCATGATGATCGCCGGCACTGCACTGCCGGCACCGCCGGTGATCTGGCCCCAGTCGGCCACGGCCGAGCGGATCGACGGCGCCTTGAAGCCGGTCGAGATGCCGCCCTTCAGACTCAGCTGTTCGGTGGCGTGCCAGACGCCGTACAGGCGCGGCGTCCAGTGCGTGCCGTAGTTCTCGTCACGCGTCATGCGCAGCCCGCTGGTCAGCGTGAAGCGCTCGGTCAGGAGCCAGTCGTCCTCGGCGAACAGTGCCCACTGATAGCGTTTCAGACGGCTCACGCCGGCATCGTACTGGTTGCCCAGATCGGTCAGGTTCTCCTGCTTGTAGTTGACCCCGCCGCTGAGCACGTGCGTGTCGAGTGCCAGATTCCACTGTGAATTCAGCTCGGTGTTCTTCAGATGCATCTCGCGCGTCGGGTTGTCGATCTTCTCGTACTGCAGGTACGAGTTCGACGTCAGGTTTGCGTTCCAGCGGCCGACGTGCGTGAGTGCAAACAGATCCCGGTCATAGCCCGTGCTGGAGCGCACGGTCGGATTGCCGGTGGCGGTCGTCAGCGCCGCCGACCTGCCGGGTGTGGCGACGCGCTTCTGCTCGGTGCGCCCGACCTCGACGATGAGATCGTGGTCGCGATCGGGCGTGAACGTCAGCTTGCCGGTGATCGAATCGGCGCTCTGCCGGTTGAAGCCGTTGACGATCCTGTCTTCCTGACGACGCTGTGTCTGGCCGTAGACCTGCAGACCCAGTGTCTCGTCGACGATCGGACCCGCCAGATAGAAGTTGCCCTGGTACAGGTTGCCGGAGTCGGAATCTTCCTGCAGCGTGGCCTCGGCGCGCACGCTCACGCCCCACTGGCCCGGCACCTTGCGCGTGATGATGTTGACCACGCCACCCATCGCGTCCGAACCGTACAGCGACGACATCGGGCCGCGCACGACTTCGATGCGCTCGATCGCTTCGATGGGCGGCAGCCAGCCCTGCTCGATGCCCGGGCCATCGGAATTGGGCCGGGTCTCGCGCGAATTCTGTCGCTTGCCATCGACGAGAATCATCGTGTAGGCCGGCGCCATGCCGCGGATGCTGATGTCGCTGCTGCTGCCGCCGCCGGTGAGAACGACGCCGGGCACGTCCTTGAGCGCATCGGTGACGTCCTTGTAGGCCTTCTTCTCCAGTTCTTCGCGCGGCACCACGGTGATCGACGCAGGCGCGTCCTCGACCATCTGCTCGAAGCCGGTGGCCGTCACCACCACTTCCTGCAACTGCCGGGTCGAAGCGGAATCGCCGGACTGCGCTGCCGCACTGGCGGAAAACGCCAGCACCCCGGCGACGCAGGCAAGCGAAACGGCTGCATTCGAAGGGGAACCGCCAGACCGGATGGGAAGTCGCATGATGATCCTGATCAGAGTCTATGATTGAGAATGCGTCGCATTCTCAATATATGGCTTCAAGCTGTCAAGACGCGATCAGAGAAAAAAATGAATCGCGGCGCTGCTTCCCGCCGTGCGCGACTCCCGCGATGGCGGTGCCAGCGCCCGCGAGGCACGTCGGCAGCCCCGATCGGCCGCCGCGTCACGGAAGATCGGATGCAGCTCCGGGAGAAGCTTCGGTCGACGGTCTGACAGGTGCCACGGGCGCATCGGACCCGTCCCGCGGATCGGTGACGAAGCCGATGCGGGCCAGTCCGCTGCGCGACGCCTGCGACATCACGACGGCAATCGTGCCGTACGGAACACTGCGATCGGCGCGGATGAGCACTTCGGTATCCGGAGCCCGGCCAGCCACTTCACTGAAGCGCACGGGCAGACTCTGCGGATCGATTTCCCGCTGATCGAGATAGACGCGCTCCTGCGCATCGATCTCGATGCGCAGAGGTTCCTGGCCCGGATCGATGGCGGCACTGGCGGCGCGCGGCAGTTCGAGCTTGACGGCGTGCGTGAGCAGCGGCGCCGTCACCATGAACACGATCATCAGCACCAGCATCACGTCGATCAGCGGAATCATGTTGATCTCGGTGATTTCATCGTCCCCGTCGTCGTCGAGCAGAGAGAAGGCCATGGTGCGCCTCCCGCTCAGGCTGCCGTTGCCGACGGGCGCAGGCCGGCATCGTGCCGCTGCAGCCGGAGCCCGCCCGGAGTCTGGTCCGGCGCGCCGCCCGCGGCAGCCGCCGGGTCCGCGCCAACTACGCCGCCATCGATCTGGCGCGCGTACAGTTCGTGCGCCAGATCCTCGAGTTCGAGGCGCAGATTGCGTCGTGCGCGGGCGAAGGCGTTATAGGCGATCGACGCCGGAATTGCGACCGCCAGACCGATCCCGGTCATGATCAGCGCCTCTCCGACCGGTCCGGCAACTTCCTGCAGGCCGGCCGCACCGGCATCGCCGATCGCCAGCAAGGCGTGGTAAATGCCCCAGACCGTGCCGAACAGACCGACGAAAGGCGAAGCGGAGGCAATCGTGGCCAGCGCCGTCTGGCCGACTTCCAGGCGCGCACTCTCGCGCACGATCGACCGCTTCAATGCGCGGCCGAGGCGCTCGGCCGGATCGGCGCCGGCCGGCGTCGGTGCCGTACCGGGCAGCACATCCTGAGCAGTACGCAGCAGGCGCGCACAGGGCCCGTCGACTGTCGTCGACGTCAGCGCCGCAAGCCCGGCGGAAGTGGCGGCAGCCTCGAATTCGGCCCGGAAGCGGCGGTCCGCAGCGCGCCGGCGCGACCACTGCCAGCCCTTGACGCCGATCCAGTACCAGCTGATCAGCGACATCGACACCAGGACGGCGAGGACGATCCAGGCGACGGTATCCGCGTGCTGGAGAAAATGGGTGAAGCCGAGTGTCTGGTTCATGGGGGAAAGCCTGCTCAGGTCATGTTCGCCAGGTGTCCGGCCAATCCGCCGATCGGGCTCGCCCGATCGATCGCTGCGGATCCGGACGCTGCATCAACTGTTCTTCAGACGGAAATCCATTGGTACCAGCACCCAGGCCGTCACGTTTTCGTTACCGCGCCGGGCCGCCACGAAACTCCACTGCCGTACCGCCTTCAGCGCCGCCTCGTCCAGCCGCGCCGACCCCGAGGACTGGTGCACCTCGAGCGCCGACGGCCGGCCGTCGGGTTCGACGCATACACGCAGGATCACGCGGCCCTGCTCACCCAGCCGGCGCGATGCGCGCGGATAGGCGGGCGCGGGATTGCGCAGATAGGCGGCATCGAAGCGCGGCGCAATGACGGGTGCCTGCGGTGCTGCCGATGCCAGTGCGGGCGCCGGATCGGGCCGCAGCCGAGCCGGCGCGGGTGCCGCCGCGGGCACCGGCATCGGCTCCGCCTCGGCCTGCGCCACTTCTTCCACCGGAGCGGGTGCTGCAGGTTCGATTTTCTTCGGCGCGATGTCGGGTTTTTTCGCGACCGGAGGCTTGGTCTTTTTCCGGACGATCTTTTTTTCCGGCTTTTTTTCCGGCACTTTCTCGACGACCGGCTTCTCCGGAACTGTTTCGGGCACTGCCGGCTTCGGTGGCGGCGGCACGAATTGCGCCACTTTCGGCGGCTCCGGAGCCGGCAGTTCGGGCGCCAGTTCGACGAAGCGCACCTGGATCGGCACGGGTGGTGTCGTGACCGGCCCGCTCAGGCCGAACCACGCCAGCGCCGCGGCCAGCGCATGCAGCGAAGCCGTCCACGCAATTCCGCTCACGTGCATCGCGCCCGCGCCGAAAAATCCTGTGCCTGCCATCTGTTTCATCGCGGCGAATTCTAATACGAATTGATCTCATTCGCATTGACTTATCACAAATCCGGAACGCCCGGAAATGTGTTCCAGCGACATCCGGCGTCGCCCCCGGACCAGCTGGACGGGATGCGCGGTGTCTTCCATTCCTCATCCGCGTGGGTGATGTCTCGCGTGCAGGCTCTTCAGGCGTTCACGGGCGACATGCGTATAGATCTGTGTCGTCGAGATGTCCGCGTGCCCCAGCAGCATCTGCACGATGCGCAGATCGGCGCCGTGATTGAGCAGATGCGTGGCGAAAGCGTGGCGCAGCGTGTGCGGCGACAGTGGTGCGTGAATTTCGGCCACCCGCGCGTATCGCTTGACCAGGATCCAGAACATCTGGCGCGTCATCGCCGTGCCGCGCCGGGTAAGAAACAGCGCGTCCGAAACCTGTCGACCGGCCAGTTCCGGCCGCGCCGCGCGCAGATAGCGCTCGATCCAGTCGCACGCCAGTTCGCCCAATGGCACCAGTCGCTCCCGGTCGCCCTTGCCGACGACACGGACGACGCCCTCGACCAGCGAAACACGCGGCGTCTCGAGACCGACGAGTTCGCTCACGCGCAGGCCGGTCGCGTAGATCGTCTCCAGCATGGCGCGGTCGCGCAGACCGAGCGTCGTGTCCACGGCCGGGGCCGCAATCAGCGCCTCGACCTGGCGCTCGGACAGGATGGCCGGAAACCGCGCCGGCTGGCGTGCCGAATGGATATGCAGTGTCGGATCGTCCTCACGCACCCCCTCGCGCACCAGATATCGGTAGAAGCGGCGAAACACGCTCAACCGGCGATTGCCGCTCGCGATGCGCGAACCGGGGTGACGCGCAGCAATGTAGGCGTTCAGTTCGGCCGTGCCGGCCTCGTGCAGCGCGACGACCGCGCGCGATCCGCCCTCGTCCGCACCACTCCCGGCGTTCGCGCCGGACAGCCAGTGCGCCAGCGCCGTCAGGTCGCGCCGATAGGCGGCCAGCGTATTGCGCGACAGCCCGTCCTCGAGCCACAAGGCCTCGCAGAAGGTATCGATCCAGCGCAGGCCCGCCTCATCCGGCGCGCGCACCGGCACGGTATCCGGTTCCATCGGGCAACGATACGCTACCGGAAGCGCACGCGGAACGTGCCCGCGCCCCGGTGCCGATGCGTTCAGAAGCGATACGTCAATTCACCATATACGCTGCGCCCGGGCTGACGCACGTAGACGAAATAGCGGCGATCGGTCAGATTGTCGAGCGACAGATTGACCCCCCAGTTGCGGTCGATCTGCCAGCCGATGCGGGCACTGACGACGGTGTAGCCGTCATACGATTCGGGTACGCCCTGGACGCGATCCAGATTCAGGTCATCGCCCGAGCCGAAGACATGATCGACGTGACGGACCATGAGCATGCCGGTCCAGGCGTCCTTGCGGTACTCGACGCCGGCCGACCAGGAGGTGCGCGGCACGTCGGTCAGCTTCTTGCCCACCATCTCCGGCACGGCCCGGTTGGACGTCACTTCATAGCGGAAATGGTGCGTGGCCGACGCATGCAGCGTCCAGCCGGCCAGCGGTAACGGCCATTGCATGCTGGCTTCGATGCCGTCGACGTTGGCCCCGGCGACGTTCTCGTTCTGTACGCGGGTGATGATCGGCGTGCTGCTCGCCAGCGTGCGCCGGTAGATCAGGTCCGAGAGCCGCTGGCGATAGACGGTGAACGACACCTGTCTGCCCGTACCGAATGACAGGTCGGTACCGGCTTCGAGAGCCGTGATCCGTTCGGGGGCAAGGTCGGGAGCGGCCAGCGTCGCGATCGTGCGCGGCCCGAGGCGCACGACCGGGCTGGCGTAGAGATCGAACAGCGCCGGCGGACGGAAGCCGCGCCCCCACGAGGTGCGCAGCGAGACGCCGGGGCGCGCCTGCCAGACGAGGGCCAGCTTCGGGCTGAACTGGTGGAAGCTGCGCTTGCTGTAGCGCTCCGGCGACGGCTGCGTCAGTACGTCCTGCGAATAGCCGTCGGTCTCGAAGCGATCGTAGCGACCCCCGGCGTACAGACGCACGTCATGGCCGAGGTCATGCTCGCTTTGCGCATACAGCGCCCAGTTGTGCGCCCGTCCGCCATCGGCGGCGATCATGGCGCCCGTGCTGCCCTGGTCGCGCCAGCGCTCGAGTTCCAGATCGCGCCGGTCCAGCTTGCTGTGATTCATCGACACGCCGGCGGACAGCAGCCAGCTGGCCGACATCGGCGCCCGGATACCGAGTTCACCATCGATGCGCTGGTTCGGCTGCTGCATCAGGACGCCCGACCCGCTCGAGTAATCGGCACGGTCACCCGCCTGGGAAAACGAGAAATCGTGCCGCAGAATCCCGATCTGTCCCTGCAGGCTCGCACCGCCGGCCAGACGGTGCGAGACGCGGGCGAATGCGCGACGGTCCCGTTCGCGCGACGGCGTCGGCGTGAACCAGTCGGTCTGCACCAGCGACAGCCCCTGCGCGCTGCCGCCGGCGGCCACGGAAACGGGACCGGTGAAGACGGCATTGCCTGCCGCATCACGCAGGAAACTGCGCGGCCGGGTGTAACCGACCTTGTATTCCCCCCAGCCGACACCGGCGACCAGATCGGTGCTCGCCGACGGCGAGTAATACAGGCTCAGCTGCGCGTTGTCCTGAACCCAGGGACGAACTCCCTGGGTGCCGACCAGCCAGCGCTCGCTCCCGTCCGGCGCGCGGCTCGGCCGCGCGCCGGTCACCGGCACGCCGTCGATCACCGGAGCTCTCGGCGGCGCCTTGGCCACCAGGTCACTGTCGGGGTAGCCGGCGCTTTCGCGATACGACATCGACAGCGACACACCCAGACCGTTCTCGTAGCGCTTGCGATGCACCAGCGTCGCCCCGCGCTGGTTGAATGAGCCGGCGCCGAGCCGGATTTCCGTGCGTTCGCGCTCGGGGGCCGCCGTGATGAAATTGATCACGCCGCCCATTGCGCTGCCGCCGTACAGCGCCGAATACGGCCCGCGCACGATCTCGACCTGTTCGATGCCGGCCAGCGGAAGCGCGCCGACGTCGATACCGCCGGTCAACGAATTGTTCACCGGCTGACCGTCGATCATCACCAGCGTGCGCGCCGTGCGCGGCACCCCGCGCAGGGACAGCACCGCCTGCCCGGTCCCCGGAAAATTCGTGCCCATCGCCGCGCCGCGGATATACAGGCCGGGCACGTCGGCCAGGGCATCCCCGAGCCGCACGGCATTGCGGGTTTCGAGCTCCGTCCGGCTGACGATCGACGCACTGGCCGGCACATTGAGCGCCTCGGCCGGCGAGCGGGTGGCGGTGACGAGCACCGACTCCAGCGATGGCGCGTCGCCCGCACCGGCCGGCCGAGCCGACGATGCCGGGCCATTGGCATCGGTCAGGGCCTGTGCCTGGACGACGGCACCGAGCGGCAGCATGGGCAGCGCAACGAGCATCGCCCGCAGCAGGCCGCGCCAGACGGACAGCCGGGAAGACCGGAAACGGAACGTGGAAGCGGACGGGGAAGCGGACGGGGAAGGGGGCTTGCCAGACACGGGTACGGAACTCGAAAAACGGGACAAGGGGAAGAAAGCCGGTACGGAATGTCGTTTCCGCGCGTCGCAGCGCATTCTGGTGTTGCATTGCAGCGCAACAATTGACCGCAATCAATGGATGGCAAACCGACCTTGGCGATCATTCGCGCCAATGCCCTTTTGGCCTGGGGCCCATCCAGAGGAAAACTGAAAAATGACAGTGACCGCACGCATGAAACCCATTGCCCGGATCGTTGCCGCCCTGGCGCTCGTCGCCGGCGCATCGTCCCTGGCGCTGGCCCAGCAGTCGTCGCGCACCGCTGCCGAGCACGTATCGCCGGAAGAGGCAGCGCTGCAGGCCGGCGGCTCGCCACTCGCCACCGACGAGATGCACCATGACATGAACCCCAAGGCGCCGCCGATGACGTCCCAGGAGTTCGAACAAGCCAAGCAGATCTATTTCGAGCGCTGCGCCGGTTGCCACGGTGTCCTGCGCAAGGGCGCCACCGGCAAGCCGCTGACCACCGACATCACGCTCGAGCGCGGCACCGACTATCTGAAGACCTTCATCAAGTACGGCTCCGCAGCAGGCATGCCGAACTGGGGCACGTCGGGCGAGCTGAGCGACGCCGAAGTCGACATGATGGCGCGCTACATCCAGCAGTCGCCGCCGACGCCGCCCGAGTGGGGCCTCGACGACATGAAGAAGACGTGGACGGTGACGATCGCGCCGGAAAAGCGTCCGACGAAGAAGATGAACGACTATGACATTTCGAACATCTTCTCGGTGACGCTGCGTGATGCCGGCGAAGTCGCACTGATCGACGGCAATTCGAAGAAGATCCTCGCGATCGTGAAGACCGGTTATGCGGTCCATATTTCGCGCACGTCGGCTTCGGGCCGGTACATGTACGTGATCGGCCGGGACGGCCGGATCAACCTGATCGACCTGTGGATGAAAAACCCGGACAGCGTCGCGGAAATCCGCATCGGTCTGGAAGCCCGTTCGGTCGAGACCTCGAAGTACAAGAAATACGAGGATCAGCTGGCGATCGCCGGTGCCTACTGGCCACCGCAGTACGTGCTGATGAAGGGCGACACGCTCGAGCCGCTGCGCGTGCAGTCGACGCGGGGCATGACGGTCGACACGCAGGAATACCACCCCGAGCCGCGCGTGGCGTCGATCGTCGCCGTGCACGACAAGCCCGAGTTCATCGTCAACGTGAAGGAAACGGGCAAGATCATGCTCGTCGACTACACCGACCTGAAAAACCTGAAGACGACCGAAATCGGTGCCGCCCGCTTCCTGCATGATGGCGGCTGGGACGCGTCCAAGCGTTACTTCCTCGTCGCGGCCAACCAGTCGAACAAGGTTGCCGTCGTCGACAGCAAGGAAGGCACGCTCGAGGCACTGGTCGACGTCGGCCAGATCCCGCACCCGGGCCGCGGCGCCAACTTCGTGCATCCGAAATACGGTCCGGTCTGGGCCACGGGTCACCTGGGTGACGAAACGATTGCGCTGATCGGCACCGACCCCGAGAAGCACAAGGACAACGCCTGGAAAGTCGTCCAGACCCTGGAAGCACAGGGCGGTGGCAACCTGTTCATCAAGACGCACCCGAAGTCGAAGAACCTGTGGGTCGACACGCCGCTGAACCCGGATGCCGCGATCAACCAGTCGGTGGCGGTCTTCGATATCGACAATCTCGACAAGCCGTTCGAAGTACTGCCAATCGCCGAATGGGCGAAGGTGGGTGAAGGTGCCAAGCGCATCACGCAACCCGAGTACAATAAGGCCGGCGACGAAGTCTGGTTCTCGGTGTGGAGCGCCAAGGATCAGGAATCCGCGATCGTTGTGGTCGACGACAAGACGCGCAAGCTGAAAGCCGTCATCAAGGACAAGCGTCTGATCACGCCGACCGGAAAGTTCAACGTCTACAATACGCAACACGACGTTTACTGAACACGGGAGAAGCAAAGCAATGAAGCGTTCCGTCTGGATGGGCCTGGCCGCCACTGCGGCATTGGCCATGACCGCCGCGCCGGCGATGGCCGACGTGGCAATGGCGAAGAAATACAACTGCACCGCATGTCATGCAGTCAACAAGAAACTGGTCGGCCCGTCCTACCAGGATGTCGCCAAGAAATACCAGGGCGACGCGGACGCTGAAGCCAAGCTGATCGAGAAAGTGAAGAAAGGCGGCTCCGGCGTCTGGGGTCCGGTGCCGATGCCGCCGAACGCCAGCGTCCCGGATGCGGACGTCAAGGCACTGGTGGAGTGGGTGCTCGCCGGGGCGAAGTAAGCCCGGCAACCCCGACACCGGGAATCAGGGGCGGCCTTCGGGCCGCCTTTTTCTTTTTCCGGGAAAGCGTGGAGCGGATGGGTCCGGACGGGTACCGGGGCGGCCGCCAGCCCGGATCAGGAGGGGATCACGCCGGAATGCGCCGGATCGCGAAGCCGCGTCAGACCAGGAATTCGCGCAGGCGGTCCGGATCCAGGATCGTGATCTCCGCCCCTTTCACGGTGATCAGTTTTTCGCTGCTGAGTTCGCCGAGGATGCGGGAAAAATGCTCCGGCGTCAGGTTCAGCCGCGAGGCGATCACGCCCTTGCTCGTGTCCAGCACGATGCGGATCGGCGGGGTCAGGTCTTCATGCTGGTCGATGTCGCGCAGCAGATAGCCGATGACCCGCTGCATGCCGGAGCGCAGCGAATACGCCTCGACGTCATGCACGAGACTGACCAGACGGCGGCTCAGCCCGGCCAGCATCCGGCGGGCCAGGCGCATGTCGCGAGCCAGTTCCGCATCGATGACGGCCTTGGAAATGTGCAGCAGCAGCGAATCCGCCAGGCATTCGGCATTGACCGGATAGGGTCGATCGAGAAACATCACGGCCTCGCCGAACGACTGACCGGGTCCGAGGATCTCGATCACCTTTTCGGTGCCCTGCGGCGACACGAAGCCCAGCTTCACCTGTCCATAGACGATGACGTGGAACCCGACACAGGGTTCTCCGCGCCGGAACAGCACGCGCCCTTTCTGGACGCGCAACTCGGTCGTCCCGGCCGCCAGCCGTTCCAGTTCCTCGGTCCCCAACTCATGGAAGAGCGCCAGGTTCGCGAGAAAAGTCCGGGTCATTACTTTCGGCGCACGCACGTATCTGGCTTTCCTCTTCACTGATTCCGGCTTCCGGCCGCATCGACGGAACCCGCGCAACGCGTCGCCGCACCGCAGGCCACCGACACCATCCTGGCACCCGTTCAGCTGCTATTGTCGCCCGAACCCGGGTCCAGAGCGGTATTGACCTGCCGCACGACGCTGTCAGCCCCTGCCGAGCGCGCCGCCGGACGACCGTCCGGCCCGAGCGCGCCCGCCGTTTCGGCCAGACGGCGAAGCGCCCACTCCACATGCTCGCGCACCAGCGGTGAGGCATCATCGCGCCGCGCGCGCAGTGCGGCAACGATATCATCCCCACCCGCGCTGTTACCCATGGCAACGGCCAGATTGCGCAGCCAGCGTTCATGTCCGATGCGCCGGATCGGCGAACCGGCGAGGCGACTGTCGAACTCCTCCGCACTCCAGGCAAAGAGTTCGACGAGCGTGCTGTGATCCAGCTTCTGACGCGGATGAAAATCCGCCACCGCGGTCGGCCGCGCAAAGCGGTTCCACGGACAGGCCAGCTGGCAATCGTCGCAACCGTAGATCCGGTTGCCCATCAATGGCCGCAGTTCCTCGGGAATCGGCCCCTTGTGCTCGATCGTCAGATAGGAAATGCAGCGACGTGCATCGAGCCGGTACGGCGCAATGATCGCGCCGGTCGGGCAGGCATCGATGCAGCGCACGCAGGTTCCGCAGTGATCGTCGATGCGCCCGGAGACGGGCAGTTCCAGATCGGTATAGATCGTGCCCAGAAAGAAGGTCGAACCGCGGCGCGGGTTCAGCACCAGCGTGTGCTTGCCGCGCCAGCCAAGGCCGGCGCGACGCGCCAGTTCGCCCTCCATGACCGGCGCCGAATCGCAGAACACGCGGTAGCCGAACGGGCCGATCTGCTGCTCGATGCGCTCGGCCAGGCGCTGCAGCCGCGAGCGCACGAGCTTGTGATAATCGCGCCCGAGCGCGTAGCGGGAGACGTACGCCTGCTCTCCGTCGGCCAGCGTCGCCCATGCGCGCTCCACCCATGCCGGATCGTCAGGCGCATATTCGATGGAGACCATCAGCGCACGTACCGTGCCTTCGACCAGTTCGGGGGCGCGGGCACGCTTCATGCCATGGCGCGCCATATAATCCATCTCGCCGTGGTAGCCGGCATCGAGCCATGCCTGGAAGCCGTCCTCGACGTCCGACAGATCAACGTCGGCCACACCGAACGAAGCGAACCCGAGTTCAAGCGCCCACTGGCGCAAGATCTCCACCGAGGGAAGTTCGCGTCCACCCGGTTCGCATCCACTTTGCTCAGCCTGCATCTGTCCTGGTTCCGGGAGTCCGTCTGAATTGAAACGTGCCGATGCCGACCCTCTGGTCGTGCAACTGCCCGATGTGGCAGCCACCGAAGCCTGTGCCCGGCGCCTGGCACCTCTGCTCGCCCCGGGGTTCCTCTTGTACCTCTCCGGCGATCTCGGTGCCGGCAAGACCACTTTCGTGCGCGCACTGCTGCGCGCACTGGGCTTTGACGCAAGGGTGAAGAGTCCGAGCTTTTCGCTGGTCGAATCTTATGATTTGTCGAGATTTCGGCTGTATCATTTTGATTTTTATAGATTCGACCACCAAGAGGACTGGATGGATGCCGGTTTCGAGGAATTCATCGGAACCCCGAATGTCGCGGTCATCGAATGGCCGGAACGGGCAGCGGACACCCTGCCGACGCCTGATCTTCACCTGTTCCTGCGCTTTCCCGACGACGAACCCTCCGGGCAGCGGGTCATGCAGGCCATTGCCGGCACCGAGCGGGGACGGGCATGCCTGATCCGGCTCGCCCGCAGCGACGACGACTGCTGTGCCTGGGCGCCGGGTCGCTGCTGGCCGGCGGCGGATTGCGCCCGGCACACGCGTCGACGATCCGTGCGGTTCGCGTGTGGCCGGCGCGCGACTATACGCGGGTGACGCTGGAACTCGAGCAGCCACTCGCGGCAACACAACTGCAGCTGTCCGATCCGCCGCGACTGGTGGTCGATCTCGACGGTCTGGACATCGACCCGACGCTGCGCAGCCTGATGGCCAAGGTCCAGGCCGACGATCCGTATATCAGCCAGGTGCGCATCGGTCAGCATCGTCCGCACGTCGCGCGCATCGTGTTCGACCTGAAGAAACCCGTCGCACCGCAGCTCTTCACTCTCGATCCGGCCGGCACGTACCGGCACCGGCTGGTCATCGATCTCTACCCTCTGGTGCCGATCGATCCCTTGCAGACCCTGCTCGCGCAGGTCGCGCAGCAAACGGCCGAAGACGCGGAGGACGCAGCGGCGACCGCTCCCGCAGCGGGGGACAGGGTCATCGCGGGGAACATCGCGGAGGGCGCGGCCGATGACCCGCTGTCCGTCTGGCTCGAGCAGCGCCTGCGTGCCGCACCCCTGCAGGATGTGCCGATGCCGTCCGGCACGGCGGCCGGGGAAACGCCGGCCGAACACACGGGCGCACGGGGCGGACAGATCGCGCCCATGGCGCCTGTCGCAGTGGAAGAACCAACGGCGCAGCTCGCGCAGGCGGGCACCGGCACCGCCACCCCGCGTCCGGACACCGCCGCCAAGCGCTCTGCGCGGGCCCCGGTCACCCGTCTGATCACGATTGCCATCGACCCGGGCCACGGCGGAGAGGATCCCGGTGCCATCGGACGACGCGGGACACGGGAAAAGGACGTGGTCCTGCGCATCGCCCGGAATCTGCGCGAACGGATTGCCCGAGACCCCGGAATGCGCGCCTTCATGACGCGGGACGGAGACTATTTCGTACCGCTCGCCACCCGGGTCGCCAAGGCGCAACGCATCCAGGCCGATCTGTTCGTCTCGATCCACGCCGATGCCTTCGTGCGTCCGGAAGCGCGCGGCGCGTCGGTATACGTATTGTCCGAACGAGGTGCTTCGAGCGTGGCGGCACGCTGGCTGGCGCAACGCGAAAACGACTCCGATCGCATCGGCGGCGCCAATCTGGGCACGCACAACCGCGAAGCGCGACGCGTGCTGCTCGATCTGTCGACGACGGCTCAGATCCGTCACTCGTCGCATCTGGGCCGCATCATCCTCGCCGAACTCGGCAATGTCGGCGCACTGCACAAGCCGTCGATCGAGCAGGCCGGCTTCGCCGTGCTCAAGGCGCCGGAAATTCCGTCGATCCTCGTCGAAACCGCCTTCATCAGCAATCCGCACGAGGAAAGAAGGCTGGCCAACACCCAGTACCAGAAGCGCCTGGCCGACGCCATCTACCGCGGCCTGAAGACCTATCTGCGCCAGCATCCGCCGCCGCCGACGAGAACCGCCTGATTCACCGTGCCGGTGCGTCGCTCGCCGCCGCACCGCACCGTATTGGCGCACTACGCGCCCGCGGTCTGCACCGATCGATCGCCGGCACGCGCGCCCGGACACTCGAACGGGTGGTTGGCACATTCCATGCTCCACAGCTTCCAGCGAACCCCGTGGCCCGGACACCGGAACCGTTTTGCGGAGCATGCAGGTCATGAAAACGACTCTTCTCGCCTGCGCACCGGGCACCGCCGCCAGAGGCGGCGCCGGCGAGTGCCGTCGCAACGCGTTCGACCGTGACCTCGGCAAGGGCACGGTCACGCTGTCCGTCGGCAGGACTTTCCGAGGAGACGCACATGAAAATGATCACTGCGGTCATCAAGCCGTTCAAGCTCGACGAGGTGCGTGAGGCACTGTCGGCGATCGGCGTGCAGGGCATCACGGTTACCGAGGTCAAGGGCTTCGGGCGACAGAAGGGCCACACCGAGCTGTACGGCGGGGCCGAGTACGTGATTGATTTCCTGCCGAAGGTGAAGATCGACCTGGCGATCGCCGACGAACTGGTCGAGCGCGCGACCGAGGCGATCAGGGTCTCGGCGCGCACCGGCAAGATCGGCGACGGCAAGATCTTCGTTTTCGACCTCGAACAGGTCGTGCGCATCCGCACCGGCGAAACCGGCCATGGAGCGCTCTGAACGCGCGGATCCGCCCGGCGGAGAACGTTCCATGAAATCGCTGACACGAAACATCGCGCCGTGCCTGGCGCTGTCGCTGGTGCCGCTCGCGGCGCTGGCCGGCACTCCCGTCCCGAACAAGGGCGATGTCGCGTGGATGAGCGTCTCGACGCTGCTCGTCATCATGATGACGATCCCTGGCCTGGCGCTGTTCTACGGTGGGCTGGTACGCACGAAGAACATGCTCTCGATCCTGATGCAGGTGCTGGTCGTGTTCTCGCTGATCGTCGTGCTGTGGTCGATCTACGGCTACTCGCTGGCGTTCGGCGGCGACGGCCTGTTCTACGGCAACCTGTCGAAGATCTTCCTGAAGGGCATCACATCCGACTCGGTCACCGGGACCTTCAGCAAGGGCGTGGTCATCCCGGAACTGTCGTTCGTGGCATTCCAGGCCACGTTCGCTGCGATCGCCTGCGCGCTGATCGTCGGCGCCTTTGCCGAGCGGGTGCGTTTTTCGGCGGTGCTGCTGTTCTCGGTGCTGTGGTTCACGTTCTGTTACCTGCCGATCGCCCATGCGGTCTGGTACTGGGCGGGCCCGGACGCGATCACCGACGCGAAGACGCTCGAGGCGGTCACCGCCGCGGCGGGCTTCCTGTGGGCCAGGGGCGCGCTGGATTTCGCCGGCGGCACCGTGGTGCACATCAATGCCGGAGTGGCGGGCCTGGTCGGGGCCTGGGTGATCGGCAAGCGGATCGGCTACGGCCGTGAGTCGATGGCGCCGCACTCGCTGGTGATGACGATGATCGGCGCTTCGCTGCTGTGGGTGGGCTGGTTCGGCTTCAACGCGGGTTCAAACCTGGAAGCGAACGGGGTGGCCGCGCTGGCCTTCGTCAACACACTGGTCGCCACCGCCGCCGCCACCGTCTCGTGGACGCTGGGCGAGTGGATGGGCAAGGGCAGACCCTCGATGCTGGGTGCGGCCTCGGGCGCGGTCTCCGGGCTGGTGGCGATCACGCCGGCCTGCGGCTTCGTCGGGCCGATGGGCGCGCTGGTCATCGGCCTGGTTGCCGGCATCGCCTGCCTGTGGGGCGTCAACGGCCTGAAGCGGATATCGGGCGCCGACGACTCACTGGACGTGTTCGGCGTGCACGGCGTGGGCGGCATCACCGGTGCACTGCTCACCGGTGCGTTCGCGGCGCCGTCGCTGGGCGGTACGGGAGTCTACGATTACGTGACCAACGCGGTCGCGCCCGACTACTCGATCGGCGGCCAGATCTGGGTGCAACTGCAGGGCGTGCTGCTGACGATCGTCTGGTCCGGCGTGGTCGCCTTCGTCGCCTTCAAGCTGGTCGACCTGGCGGTCGGGCTGCGCGTGCCCGAAGACGAGGAGCGCCAGGGGCTGGACATCAGCTCGCACGGCGAGACCGCGTACCACCACTGAGCCCCGCACGCCGGTCCGGTCGCGGACCGAAAGCGCGGTCGGCATCGCGTTCCGTTACTGGTCTGTCGATGTACTGGTCAAGCGACCCGTCGCGCCCACTGGCCTTCAGCGCAGCAGACGATCCTCCGCTACCGGCTGCCTGCGGCGCGCCCGCCGGGTCGCGCGCCAGTGCCGAACGAAACTGACGACGGCCGGCAGGCCGGGAATGATGATCATCGCCAGCGTCACCCACTGGAAATGCGCGCGCACCCAGGCCGTGTTGCCGAACAGGTAGCCGATCATGGACAGCCCGACGACCCACAGCGTGGCGCCAACCACGTTGTACAGCGCGAAACGCGGGTAACTCATCCGGGCGACGCCGGCCACGAAGGGCGCAAAGGTCCGCACGAAGGGCAGGAAGCGGGCCACGACGATCGTGATCGGCCCGTGGCGTTCGTAGAAGGCATGGGTGCGATCGAAAGCCGCACGATCGAAGAAGCGTGATTTTTCCCAGCGGAACACCTTCGGACCGATCCAGTGTCCGGCCGAGTAATTGACGGCATCGCCAAGCACCGCGGCCAGCAGCAGCAGCAGGATCAGGACCGTGATATCGAGACCGCCGACCGCCGCCAGCGCGCCGGCGACGAACAGCAGCGAATCGCCCGGCAGGAACGGCATGACCACCAGACCGGTCTCGATGAAGATGATGGCGAACAGGATCACGTATACCCAGATCCCGTATTGCGCCACGACGGCGGCCAGATGCCGGTCCAGGTGCAGGAAAACGTCGAGTAACTGTGCGGGATCCATCGGGCGGGATGGTACACGCCGGGCGCGCGGCGGCGGCGGGAACGCACCACGGGATCGACGCCCGGATCAGGCCCGCTTCCGTGCGCAGCGCGTCCCGGCCCGGCGCCGATGCTGCTTCTATAATCCGTCGATGCCGTTGCCTGACTCTGCCGCCGGGATGCGTGACGCCCCCGCTCCGATTGCCCGGCTCGACGACCGGCTGATCAGCCAGATCGCGGCCGGAGAAGTCGTCGAGCGCCCGGCGTCGGTCGTGCGCGAACTCGTCGAGAATGCACTCGATGCCGGCGCCGGGCGCATCCAGGTACGGATCGAGGATGGCGGGATGCGCCGCATCGTCGTGAGCGACGACGGCGTCGGCATCGCGCGCGACGAGTTGCCGCGCGCGCTCGAGCGTCATGCGACCAGCAAGATCGCCACCCTGGCCGAACTGGAACGGGTCGATACGCTGGGTTTTCGCGGCGAGGCGCTGGCGGCGATCGCCTCGGTCGCCACCCTCCGGCTGGGCAGTCGCACGGCAACGGCGGACTGCGCCTGGTGCATCGACTCGGCCAGTGCAGAGATCATGCCGGCGCCCGGTGGCCGTGGTACCCGTGTGGAGGTGCTCGATCTGTTCTCGGCCACGCCGGCGAGGCGCAAGTTCCTGCGCAGCGCCGCCACCGAAGGCGCGCACTGCGCCGAGGCGGTCCGACGTATCGCGCTGGCACACGAAGCGATTGCCTTCGAACTGCAGGTGGACGATCGACGCGCCGTCCGCTTCGAGCCCGAGCACTGGACGCAACGTGCGCTGGCCGCGCTCGGCGACGAATACCAGTCGGCGCACCGCATCGTCGACGTCGGCGCCGGCGCCCTGCACGTGCGCGCCGTACTGGGCGCCCCCACCCTGCATCGCGCACGCGGCGACCGGCAGTTCCTGTATGTGAACGGCCGCTTCATCCGTGACCGCATGCTCGGCCATGCGCTGAAGCAGGCGTATGCTGATCTGATGCACGGCAACCGGCATGCCGCCTGGGCCGTGTTCGTGACGATCGATCCGTCGCAGGTTGACGTCAACGTGCATCCGGCCAAGAGCGAAGTCCGTTTCCGCGATCCGGTCGGGGTGCGCTCGTTTGTCTTCCACGCCGTCGAAGCCGGCCTGCGCGCGGCCATGAACGCCGACGCCGATCCGGATCGCACGAGCGGGCACCAGCCCGTGCCGGTACACGCTCCGTCCGCCCCGGACGTGGCGGCCTCGCTGCGCACGCTGGAGGCCCTGTTCGGCCCGGAGCAGCGTCCGGTCGCTGCCGGATCCGCCCGCAATCATCACGCCGCCGAGCCCGAACCGCAGCGCGGGCCGCCGCCGGCCGGCAACGCCGGTCACGAAGATGCCGACAGCCGGGCCGATGTCCTGCGCGCCGTGACAACCGGCCAGCCGTCACCGGAAGGCGGCAACGCCGGCCTGGTCGAAGAACATCGCCTCGGCCATGCCATCGGCCAGTTGCACGGAATCTTTGTGCTCGCGCAGAACCGGCATGGTCTGGTCGTCATCGACATGCATGCGGCACACGAACGGGTCGTGTACGAGGAGATGAAGCAATCGCTGGCGACGCGCTCGATGGCCACCCAGGCCCTGCTCGTGCCGGTGGTTTTCGCGGCCGACGCTTTCGAGCGCGCTCTGGTCGAGGAACAGGCGCCGGCCATTCAGGCGCTCGGCCTCGACCTGGCCCTCTATTCGGAACGTTCGGTGGCCGTACGCGCGATTCCGGCGGCACTCACCGGTGCCGACGTCGAGGCCCTCGCCCGCGCGGTGCTGGCCGAACTGCGTGAACACGACGTCGCGCACGCGATCACCGAACGCAGCAATGCACTGCTGGCGACCATGGCCTGTCACGCCGCCGTCCGTGCCAACCGGTTGCTGTCGCTCACCGACATGAACGCACTGCTGCGCCGCATGGAAGCCACGCCGGCCGCCGACCAGTGCAATCACGGGCGTCCGACCTGGGTGCAGATTCCGCTGGCCGACCTCGATCGCTGGTTCCTGCGCGGGCGTTGAATCTGCCTCGAAATCCGGTCATGACGGCAATCTCGACCACGCCCGCGACAGCCACTCGTCCCGTACTTCTGCTGCTCGGCCCGACGGCATCGGGCAAGAGCGCCATCGCGATGGAACTCGCACGCTGTCTGCCGATCGAAATCGTCAGCGTCGACTCGGCCCAGGTCTATCGCGGCCTCGACATCGGTACGGCCAAACCCGGTGCCGACGAGCGCCGTGCCGTCCCCCACCACCTGATCGACCTCGTCGACCCGTCGGACACTTATTCGGCTGCGCGCTTTGCCGCGGAGGCGCGCGCCGCGATCGACAGCATCCGGGCACGCGCACACATTCCGTTGCTGGTCGGCGGCACGATGCTGTATGCGCGCGCACTCACGGACGGCCTGCACGGTCTGCCAGGGGCCGACGCGGCCGTACGCGCCCGCCTCGACGAGGAAGCGCGGCGCGACGGACTGGCGGCACTGCATGCGCGGCTCGCCGTCGTCGACCCGGCCGCAGCGGCACGCATCGACCCGGCCGATCGGCAGCGCATCCAGCGCGCACTGGAAATCCTCGAACTCACCGGCCGCACGATGTCGGACTGGCTGGCGCGTCCGGCGCCGCGTCAGGACACCGGACCGATCGTGCGCATCACCCTCGAACCGGCCGACCGCGGTCTGCTGCATGAACGCATCGCCGCCCGTTTCGAGCAGATGCTGCAAGCCGGATTCGTCGACGAGGTGCGTGGTCTGCGCGCGCGCGGCGACCTGCATGCGGAACTGCCGTCGATGCGCACGGTCGGCTACCGGCAGGCCTGGCAGTGGCTGGACCGCGATGTGCCGCTGGCCGATCTGCGCGAAAGGGCGGTGGCGGCAACCCGGCAACTCGCCAAGCGTCAGCTGACCTGGCTGCGTGCCATGAGCGATCGCCATTCGATCGACCCGTTTTCAGCCGACGCGCTGCAGCAGGTCGAGCAGATCGTGCGTGCCGCCGAAGCGTCCGATGACTTCACCCGTCCTCAACGCTGCCAGCGACGGCGCGGGCCGCTCCAGTCGAACGAGAACGAGTAGAGCAGATCGAGCGCCGTGTCGGTGCCGGCCTGTGCCTGCAGTGACAGCCGGCGGGTGATCGCGTACTGGATGCGGAAAATGTTCCAGACCCCGTGCAGACCCTGCTCGTACGTCACCATCAGACGCGTGCCCAGGCGCTTGCCGATCGCCAGGACGTCACCGGTGGCGCTGGCATCGGGCACCGCCCCACCCGTCTGGCCCGGGAAACTGGCACCGAAGTCCTGGTTGAATCCGCTGCCGGTACCGGCGCTGCGGATCGTGAGCACATCGAGCCCGAGGGCATGCGTGAGCCCGCCCGAGTCACCGCCGCTGCCCAGCAGGGTGGCGGCCGCCGCCTGCAGGGCAGCCAGCTGCGCACCGCTGCCGGCATCATCGAAACCGACGCCCAGCACGAGCCAGGACAGCTTCTCGGCATCGGGCACTTCGGGATCGGAGACCAGCTGCACGCGCGGCGAGAGGACCGTTCCGGTCACACTGACACCGGCTTCGACCGGCTGGTCCCGGCGCATGGCGACGATGTCGAGCACCGGATTGTCGATCGGCCCGTCGAAGATCACCCGGCCGCGGGTGATCTGCAGGGTCTGCCCCCAGGCGGTATAGGTTCCCCTGAACACCCGTACGGTTCCGTGGGCAAGCGGGTTTTCCGGCAAGCTGCCTCCGAGGGTCAGCGATCCGGCCAGCCGGAGATCGGCACCACTGCCGCGGATGCGCAATTCGCGACCGAGATCGAGTTCGAGATCCGCCAGCACGCGCAGGCCTTCAGGCTGCCCCGCATCCTCACCGTCGCCCGCCGTCGTCTCCGCGCCATGCCCCGACGCGGGCTCATGGCCGATGATCACGACATCGTCAGGCCGGGCCGGGACTTCGCCGCCGCGCAGCTCGATCAGGCCCTCGTCGACACGAAGCTTGCCGCGCCACTGCAGGGCCGCCTGTCGGCTCGTGATCGTCGTCGTGCCGGAGACGACCAGACGCTCTCCGGGACCCAGCGGCACCGTCAGCCGATCGGCGCGCAGCCCGAAGTCACCGCGCAGACCTTCGAGCTGCAGCGCGCCACTGAGCACGATGGCCCCTTCGCCGGACTCGAGCCGCAGCTCGTGCAGAACCAGTCGGTCGCCGTCGAAATCGGCCCGCAGGCTGCCCTGGTCGAGCCGCCAACCCAGTTCATGCTGGGTGAGCGCGAGCGATCGTCCGGTGAGCGTCCCGTCAAGAAGCGGAGCCGCCACGGTGCCGCGCAGCCGTCCGTCGAAACGGGTCTGTCCGGCAACGCTCCATGCCGGCCCGAGTGCGCGATCGACAAAGGCCAGCGTCGGAATGTGCAGACTCACCCGTCCGTCGAGCCGGCCTTCGTCCAGAGTGAGATCGATGCGCCCGTGCTCTTCGGAACGGACCGCGCCGGGCAGGTCGATACGCACCCGTCCATCTGGCCGCAGCGGATCGTCACCGTGCACGTCCCACTGGGCATCGACGCGCAGCGCCGCCAGTTCCGCCCGGGCAGCCCGGGTGGTCTCGTCCTCCTGCGGCACGGCGAAGCGGCTCAGCCAGGCACCCATCGGTACGTCCCGGGCCTGCCCACGCACGACGTAATGCCCGTCGGTCCAGGCGAGTTCCTCCAGACGCAGGCGGGCCTCGTCGTAGAAATGCACGTCACCGGCCGGCGTCACGTGAGCGGACCGCTCCGTCCGGTCGGCCGGCTCCGCGTCACTGGCAGCTCTGGCACCGCCGATGCGCCAGTCCGATTCGCCCAGCGAAAATCCGTGTGGATCGATGTGCAGACCGGCCGGCGCTTCCAGACGCAGGGCCAGTCGTTCGTCGCGAACGAGAACGTGACTGGCATCCGCCTGCAGCAGACGCCCGTCCCAGGACCAGGCCGCTGCACCCTCGTGCCCGGACGGCATGGGTGCGAGCGAACCCGCGGCATGCAACGAGGCCGCACGCTCCGGATCGGACAGCGCAATGTCGATCGTGTGTGCATCCTGATCGCCCGACAGCGCCAGATCCAGTCGATCGATCCGGTTGTCCGACGCCACGAGCGCCTGCGCCCGGAACGCCGCCTGGACGGATCCGGACGGCCGGGCACGGTTCGCCGCATTGGCTGGTCCGGTGGCTGCCCGGGTGCCGGACAGCCAGTCATCCAGCATCCAGTCCCTCAGTTCGAGTTCCCCGTTCAGGGAGTCCAGCTGTACGTCCTGCTCCCAGGCAAGCGCACTGGCCGAAATCTTCATCCGTGCGCTCAGCGGCACCCGCGTCCAGCCGCCCGCCAGCTCTCCGGTCAGCGCCAGCGTACCCTTTGCACGCGCATCGAGTTCATCGAGCGCGCCGGCGCGCAAGGCAACGGTCAGGCGGTCGGAGGCACGCCCCAGCGCACCGTTTGCGCGTGCCCGCAGATGGCCGAACCCGACGACAGCCGCGACGTTCTCGATGTACTGCATCGTCAGATCGGCACGCCAGTCCAGCTGCACGTTTCTGCCGGCGAGTGTCCCGGGGGCAACCGTCAGACGCGTGGCCAGTTGCGGGTCGGGCCAGACGCGGCCGCGAGCGCCCCAGGTGCCGTCCAGATGGCCGTGCCAGACGGCGGGCAGCGCCGCCTCCGGCAGCCCGGCCTGGGCGAGCAGCGTACTGAACCCGGCCGGATCGAGCGCAGAAAAGCGTCCATCGAGATCGACACGCCAGGGTGCCGCCAGCGTTGTGCTGCCGTGCGCTTCGAGCGTCCCCGCGGCAGTCTGCAGGCGTGCGCTGCCGATCTGCAGTTGCTCGTCATCGAAGCGCACGGCCAGCGTCAGGCCGGCACCCGGGACGAACCGGCCGGTATCGGCGATATCGGCCTGCAGCCGATCGCGCTCGACGCGCACCGACCCCGCCAGCCGCGTCGATGCCCAGCCGCCATGCAGCGCCGACAGATCAACGTCGCCGAGTTGCACCTGTCCCTGCATGACGGGGAGACCGACTTTCGCCCATGCCACGCGCTCACTGAAATCCAGCGTCAGATTGCCCTGCAGCAGGGCTTCGCCCGGCAGCGCCAGCTGCAGTTCGGCGATGCGCAGATGCGCCGGGTCACCGGTGAACGACAGCCGCACATCACGCACGGGGATCCGCTCATCGTCGATCCTGCCGGGCCGGGTATTGGTCAGATGCAGTTCGCCCGCGAAGCGGTTTCCGGCTTCCAGCCGCAAGCCGGCTCGCCCCGACACGCGCAGATCGGGGACGTCCCGCAGGCCGAACGAACCGGGTTCGACCGCATCGAGTTGCACGTCGACCGGATCAAGCATTTCCGCCACGGTCGAGGCGAACGGACGCAGCCGGGTCCGGACACCGACCCATCCGGCCGGACGCGGCGGCGGGGAGGACGCCATCGGCTGCGGCAGAATCTGTGCGGCAATCGACAACTCGGTCAACGGACCGTCGACGCTCGCTTCGACCATCGGCGGCCTCCACTGCGGCTGACCGGCGAGCGCAAACTGCGGTGCCGCTTCGAGCACGAATCCGGTCTGGTACGGAACGCCGGCCTGCAGCGTGCCCCGTGCCTGCAGTGCGCCCCAGGGAGAAGAGAAAGCCAGGCGATCGATCCGATAGCTGTCGTCGCGATACATGGCGCTCAGCGACAACTCGCGCAGGTCGGCCAGTTCCGTCTGTGCGCCTGTTGCACCATCCGGAGCGGGCGTCTGCGCCCGAGCCACCCGCAATCGGCCGATATCTAGGGCATCGATGCGTACCGCCAGTGGCAGGCCGAGCGAATCCGGCAACTGCACTTCACTGGCCTCTTCCGTCGGATGCAGCACGACGCGCACATCGGTTGCCGCGATCTGCGGCAGATGCAATTCGCCGCGCAACAGCGCGTCCGCGCGCAATCGTGCCCGCAGGTCGTCGATCGCGACATCGCGCGCGCCGTCGTTCCAGCGCACGGACTCGAGCCGGAAGCCGCCGAGCAGGGTGCCCTGGACGCGACCGACGTGCAGGGATCCATGACTGGCGGCAACCGCGCGCGCCAGCGACCAGCGCAGGAAGGAATCGGTCTGCCCGGCCCACCACAGGAGGACGGTCGCCGCCACCAGCACGAACGCGACCAGCCCTGCGAGCATGCGCAGGAGCAGACGCGATATCGTCCGCGCGGCCATCAGAAAGCGTACCCGACCGTGAAGTGCAGCCGCCAGGCGCGCACCGCCTCGCCATAGGCCAGGTCGAGATTCACCGGTCCGACCGGCGAACGCCAGCGCAGGCCGATCCCGTAACCGGCCACCGGATCGTAACGTCCCCAGGTATCGGCGGCGTCACCGATATCGAAAAATGCCGCTGCATACCAGTCGCGCCGCACCGGATGCTGGTATTCAACACTGCCCAGCGCCAGCACGCGCCCGCCGACCACGGCCCGGCCTTCGCGCACGCCGAGCGACAGGAAATCGTAGCCGCGAACCGTACTGGCGCCGCCGGTCCGAAACAGGTTCTCCGACGGAATGCCGTCCCGTGCCGCCGCAAACACCTGTCCGACCTCGGCCATGCCGACCAGAATTCCGCCTTCGAGCCAGGTCTCGTCCGGCATCGGCCAGAATCCCATGACGCGCGTGTGCGCGCGCACGAAACTGCGGTCGCTGAGCACCGATTCCGAAGCGCCGGACAGCGACGCACTGATCGAATAGCCGCGATGCGGATCGATCAGCGAGTCGAGGCGTCTGGTGCTCCAGGTCCAGGCAAGGGTCAGCGCCTGCGACGAGCCGATGGGTCCAAGACCGCGCACACGGCGATCCTCGGTCTGGTACTGCAGCGAAAGAAAGCGCACGGCATTGCCGGTACGCTTGCCTTCGCCAAAGAAGGCGGTTTTCTTGTCCGTGCGTTCGCCCTGCACATCGAACTGCTCGAGACGCACCCCACCCTGGTAATAATGGCCACTGGCCTTCTGTGGCGTGCGCACGCTGGCGAACACGCGCCGGCGCACGCTTTGCAGCAACACGCCGGATTCGAGCTGCCAGGCACGACCGAGCAGGTCGCGGTGGTCGTAGCCGAACAGCGCACGCGCCCCTTCATCGGTGCTCACGCCGACGCCCATGGTCACATGCTGCGCCGGCCGCTCGCTCAGGCGAACCCGGATCGGCACGGTCGTGCGCGCCGGATCGGCCAGTACGGCCGCAAAATCCGGCAGCACTTCCACGGATCCGAAGTAGCCGGATTCGCGCAGCCGCCCCTGAAAGGCAAGCAGTTCGTCAAAATCGTAGGGAAGCAGCGCCCGCGCCGCGACGTCTTCCGCACCCGTCGCCGAAGCCTGCCCGGGTCGGTCGTCCCGGTCGCCCCGGTCGTCCCCGCCGCCCCCACCGTACTTCTCCCAGGGCGCCAGCGCGCGCACGATCGATTCGTCGTACCGTGCCAGCCCCTCGATCGTCATCGGACCGAAATCCAGGCGCGGACCGGTGCTTACCCGCAGGCTCAGCGCCGCCGTCGTGTTCTCGGGATCGACGCGGGCTTCGCTGGCCACGATCCGCGCGCGCACGTAGCCGCGCTGCTGCAATGCGTCGATCAGCAAGCGCTTGCCCGAGGTCCACTCCGTACTGCGGAAAAAACTGCCTTCGGGCAAAGGCCAGCGCATGAGCAGCCAGTCGCCCACGCGTTCCGGCTGCTGCGTGCCATCGACCGACAGATCGACCGCGTTGACCGTCGTGCGCGCACCGGCGTCGACGCGGATTTCCACCACCGGCAGGCGCTCGTCCTGCCCTTCCCGGTAGCGGACTTCGGCATGCGCCGAATAGAATCCGGCGGCCTGCGCAATCGCTTCCGCCTCGGTTCGGGCGCGTTCGAGAAACAACGGCATCTGCTCCGGCTGAAAGCCGGCGTCATCGATCCAGCGTCCCACGAGCGTGCGCGTGCGGATCGGTTCGACCAGTTCGGACAGCGCCTCGACGCGCAACTGGTAATTCGCTGCCTGCACCGCAATCGGCAGGACACCCGAGACCACCGTAACGCAGGCGGCCCCGGCGGCGATCAGATCACGGCCGCGAACGCCCGACCCCCGTCGCATGGTTCGATCTCCCCGATGCGGAATACGGTTTCACCGGCCTCCTGCAACAGGGCGGTCGCGCGTGCAACGTCGTCGGCAGCGACGATGACGACCATGCCGATGCCGCAATTGAACACGCGATGCATCTCCTGCACGTCGATCGCACCGTGCCGCTCGATCCAGTCGAACAACGGCGGCCGCTGCCAGGCGTCGCGCCGCATCACCGCCTGGAGCCCAGGCGGCAGGATCCGCGGGACGTTTTCGAGCAGACCGCCGCCCGTGATGTGGGCAATCCCCCTGACCGGCACCTGTGCCAGCAGATCGAGGACGGGGCGCACATAGATGCGTGTCGGCGCCAGCACGGCATCGACGAAACGGCCGCCATGGAAATCGTCCTGCATCTGCGGCGCATCGATCGAACCCCAGGTCCGCTCGATCACGCGCCGCAGCAGCGAATAACCGTTCGAATGCGCACCGCTGGAGGCCAGCCCGAGCACGACGTCGCCGGCGGCGATGGCGCGTCCGTCGATGATCCGGTCCTTTTCGACGACGCCGACAGCAAACCCGGCGAGATCGTATTCACCGTCCGGATACATGTCCGGCATCTCGGCCGTCTCGCCGCCGATCAGGGCGCAACCGGCCTGCTCGCAACCACGTGCGATGCCGGCGACGACCCGTTCGGCAACGTCGACGTCGAGTCGCCCGCAGGCAAAATAATCGAGGAAAAAAAGTGGTTCGGCTCCCTGCACGATGATGTCGTTGACGCTCATCGCCACCAGATCGATGCCGACCGTGTCGTGCCCATCGAGCGCAAAGGCCAGCCGCAGCTTGGTGCCGACACCGTCGGTGCCGGACACGAGCACCGGCTCGCGGTAGCGCTTCGGTACCTCGAACAGCGCACCAAAACCGCCAATGCCACCCAGCACTCCCTCCCGCATCGTGCGCCGCGCCCAGGGCGCGATGCGCTGCACGAGTTCCTCGCCGGCATCGATGTCGACGCCGGCGTCACGGTAGGAAAGGCGGCTTGAAGACGGGGAAGGCGGAGAAGGGGATCTGGAAGCAGCCATGAAAATGCCGGGTCGTACGGGCTGCGCCGCAACCCGATAAAATCATGGACCGTGCGGAACCCCGCATCCGATCCGATCGTCTTCGACGATTGTAGCTGCTCGCCCGATCACGCATTGTCCGGACCCCGCCAGGGCTGCCGGCAGGCTGCGCGAGCGCCTGACTGAATCGACGGTGCCCGAAAGGCACGCCGGAATGCAACAGATACCCCTGGATCTCTATCAGGTCGAAGAACCGACGCTGGAAAATTTCATTGCCGGGCGCAATACGGAAGCGCTGGCCTGTCTGCGCACCTGGCGCGATGCCCCGGCGGCAGCTGCAGGCACGGTTCGCCTGGCCCATCTCTGGGGCGAGCCGGGCTGCGGCAGGAAGCACCTGGTGCACGCCAGCGCCGGGGAAAACCGGATTGCGGCCGCCACCACGCCCACCGATGCATTGTGCGCGACCGTCAGGAAATGGATCGCCGCCTGCGCGAACACCCGCACGGGGCCTGCGCCCGCCCCCCCCCGCGTCTTCGCCATCACCGACGTCGAGGCACTCGATGCGGCCGGCCAGGAGCAGGTGTTTCACCTGGTCAACCAGATCCAGGCGAATCCGGGCAACGCGCTGCTGACCACCGGCGCACAGGCGCCGCTGGCACTGCCGCTGCGGGCCGAACTGCGTACGCGCCTGGGTTCGGGGCTCGTCTTCCGGCTGCACCTGCTCGACGACGCCGACAAGAGCCGGGTGCTCCGCCGGATTGCCAGGGAGCGCGGCGTGCGCATCGCACCCGATGTGCTGCCCTGGCTGCTGCGGCACACGTCGCGCGACATCCGTGCGCTCGTGCAGCTCTTCGATGCGCTCGATCGGCATGCGTTCGAGCACCGGCGGGCCATTACCCTCCCCCTGCTGCGCGAATGGCTCGCACGGGCCACTGCGGCGCAGACCATCCGCGACCGGGCCTCGGACGAGTCCGATGCCCGCAGACTCGAAACAGCGCCGGAGCACCCGCCCGGGAAACATCAACAACCGTCATAATGCTGACCGTGTCCCCACCCCTCAATCACGACATCGCCCCGGACCGGAGCGTTACTTCCGAGGCGGCGCTCGACGCTTCGGGTGCGTCCGGCCTGGCCCTGTTCGATCTCGACCAGACCCTGCTGCCCATCGACAGCGATTTCGAATGGGGCCGCTTTCTGGTCGGCATCGGTGCCGTCGACGGCACCGAATATGATCGGCGCAACCGGCAGTTCTTCGACCAGTACCATGCGGGGACGCTCGACATCGGCGAGTTTCTCGCCTTCCAGCTGGCACCGCTGGCCGCCTGGCCGGCCGAACGGCTCGATCACTGGCGGGCACGATTTCTCGAAGAAGTCATCCGTCCGAAAATCCTCGCGCCGGCACGCACCCTCGTCGAGCGCCATCGGGCGGACGGCGACCTGTGCGCCATCGTCACGGCTACCAACGAATTCGTCACCAGGCCGATTGCTGCCGAGTTCGGCGTCGAACACCTGATCGCGACAGAGGTGGAGTTCGTCGACGGGCGCTACACCGGCCGGCCGCGCGGCACGCCATCGTTCCGCCAGGGCAAGGTCGAGCGTACCGGCGAATGGCTTGCGTCGCTCGGACAGCGCTGGGACGGTTTTGCACGAACGTATTTCTACAGCGACTCGCTCAATGATCTTCCGCTGCTCGAACGCGTGAGCCACCCGATCGCCACCAATCCCGACCCGCAACTGGCCGCTCTCGCGCAGGAACGTGGCTGGCGCACATTGCAACTGTTCGAATGATCCGCAAGCTGATCAATCGCGTGTTCGCGAAAACCGCCGCGCCGCGTTTGCGCAAACGGCCCAACCGCTACCGCGGCAGTGAACAGGGAATGCCGCTGGCCGACGTGTCGAAGGCGGCCATCCGCACCTGCGAAACCCTGCAGCAGGCCGGCTTCCAGGCCTGGATCGTCGGCGGCGGCGTGCGCGATCTGCTGCTCGACCTGAAACCGAAGGACTTCGACGTCGCCACCGACGCGACGCCCGACGAGGTGCGCAGGCTGTTTCGCCGCTCGCGCATCATCGGGCGCCGGTTCCAGATCGTTCACGTGCTCCACGGACGCGACACGATCGAGGTCTCCACCTTCCGCTCGATGCAACCGGCGGCCGAGACCGACGAGCACGGACGGGTGCTGCGCGACAATGTCTGGGGAACGCAGGCGGAAGACGCGATGCGGCGTGACTTCACGATCAATGCGCTCTATTACGACCCGGTCAGCGACATCCTGCTCGATTATCACGATGGCGTGAAGGACATGCGCCAGCGCGTGCTGCGCATGATCGGCGACCCGGCGAGCCGCTATCGCGAAGATCCGGTGCGCATGCTGCGTGTGGCGCGCTTTGCCGCCAAGCTCGATTTCACCGTCGAGCCGCGGACCCAGCAGCCGATCGGCGAACTCAAGGACCTGCTGCGCAATGTTCCGGCGGCGCGCCTGTTCGACGAAATGCTCAAGTTGCTGCTCTCCGGCCGGTCCATGGCCTGCCTGCAGGAACTGCGGCGTCTGGGCCTGCATCACGGACTGCTGCCGATGCTCGACGTGATCCTCGGCCAGCCGGACGAGACCCGCTTCGTGCAGGCTGCACTGGCCGCCACCGATGCGCGCGTGCTGGCGGACAAGAGCGTATCGCCGGGATTCCTGTTCGCCGCACTGCTCTGGCAACCGGTACGTATCCGCTGGGAAAAGCGCACCGGACGCGGCGAGCACGCGATCCCCGCGCTGACGGCAGCCATCGAATCGGTCCTCGATGAACAGGCCGGACGGCTGGCGATCCAGCGCCGTTTCATTGCCGACATGCGCGAAATCTGGATGATGCAGCCGCGTTTCGAGCGCCGCGTCGGCCGTTCCCCGCATACGCTCGTGACGCACAAGCGCTTTCGGGCCGGCTGGGACTTCCTGATGCTGCGCTGCGAATCCGGCGAAATGCCGGCGGAACTGGGCGAGTGGTGGCACGAATTTGCCCACACCGACGCCGCCGGCCGCCAGGAAATGCTCGAACGCAGGACCGGCGCCGCCGCGCCCGCCAAACGCAAGCGGCGCGGGCGCCGGCGCAAACCGGCCGACACCGGCGCCGGCGAAGGCGCGGCCGGCAGCGCGGACGGTGCGCTGGCGGAGAACGCGTAAGCTGGCGATGCGCGCCTGGATCGGACTCGGCGCCAATCTCGGCGAACCGGCCACGACCTTCACAGAAGCTTTGCGGCGCATCGACGCGCTCGCCGGCATCGACGTCTGCCGGACCTCGTCGATCTGGCGCAGCGCACCGGTCGACGCCCCGGGCCCCGACTATCACAATGCGGTGGCCGAACTGCACGCGCATTGCACCCCGCAGGCATTGCTGGCCAGCCTGCTGCAGATCGAAAAAGCGCTCGGGCGCACGAGGCCGTTCCGGCATGCGCCACGGACCATCGATCTCGACTTCCTGCTGGCACAGGATGACGAAGGAGCACCTGTCATCGTCACAACCGCATCCCTGTGCCTGCCGCATCCACGGCTGCACGAACGGGCATTCGCCCTGGCACCGCTGGCCGAACTCGATCCTGCGCTCGAGGTTCCCGGCCGCGGCCGGATTGCGGCGCTGCTCGAGGTCTGCACCGGACAACCGATCGAACGGATCGCGCCGCCGCTGGCCGGATGGAACGGAAAGAACGCATGAACCTGCCGATCCCGCTGCAGACCATCGCTTTGCTGACCGCCTCGAACGTCTTCATGACGATCGCCTGGTACGCGCACCTGAAGAACCTCGCGGACCGGCCGTGGTGGATCGCCGCCCTGGCCAGCTGGGGAATCGCCTTCTTCGAATACCTGCTGCAGGTCCCGGCGAACCGCATCGGCTACACGCATTTCACGTTGCCGCAACTGAAGATCGCGCAGGAAGTGATTGCGCTGGCCGTCTTTGCGCCGTTTGCCGTACTGTATATGGGGCAGCCGCTGAAACTCGACTACCTGTGGGCGGCACTGTGCCTGCTCGGCGCCGTCTACTTCATTTTCCGTTCATGACCACGCCCGCCCGCCTGTCCCCTTTCGAGAAATACCGGCACATCGTCATCGAAGGTCCGATCGGTGTCGGCAAGACCTCGCTGGCCCGGAGGCTGGCCGATCGTTTCGACGCCAGGCCGGTACTCGAAGACCCGGCCGCCAATCCGTTCCTGGAACGCTTCTACCGCGATGCACGGCGCTACGCGCTGCCGACGCAGCTGTGCTTCCTGTTCCAGCGCATGGACCAGTTGCGCGAACTGGCGCAGCATGAGCTGTTCTCACAGGCGGCCGTCGGTGACTTCCTGCTCGACAAGGATCCGCTGTTTGCGCACCTGACGCTGGCCGACGATGAACTGGCGCTGTACCGCCAGATCTTCGACAGCCTGCGTCCACAGGCGCCCGTGCCCGACCTCGTCATCTATCTGCAGGCCCAGCCCGATACGCTCGTCGAGCGTGTGCACCGGCGCGGCAGCGCAATGGAAGAGAGCATCCCGGAGTCGTACCTGCGCGAACTGGCCGACAGTTACAGCCGGTTCTTTCACCAGTACGATGCGGCACCGCTGCTGATCGTCAACACCGAACATCTGAATCCGATCGATCGCGAGGAGGATTTCGAGCTGCTGCTGCAGCAGCTTGCCGGCCTGCGCGGACGGCGCGCCTTCTTCAACGTCGGAGAGTGAAAGAATGGCCGCCCGGATGAGCGACCGCAAGGTCGACAGGATGGCGGCTCCCTGCGCCATCCCGCAGCGGCTACGCGCCGGACGTTCTCCGACAGGAGATTCCCGATCACCCTGTCCGCAGGAGCATTGCCGTGCAGATCATTGAATCCGTCGCCGCGCTGCGTGCCGCCCTGGGCGAATGTGCGCGCACGGCCTTCGTGCCGACCATGGGCAATCTGCACGAAGGCCATCTTTCGCTGGTGCGCATGGCGCGGCAGAACGGCGAACCGGTGGTGGCCAGCATCTTCGTGAATCGCCTGCAGTTTGGACCGAACGAGGATTTCGGGCGCTACCCGCGCACTTTCGAGCGCGACTGCGACGCGCTGCGCACCGCCGGCTGCGACTTCGTCTTCGCGCCCGATGAAAACGAGCTCTATCCGGTGCCGCAGACATACCGTGTGTCGACGCCGGCCGGACTCGGCGACATCCTCGAAGGCGCCTTCCGCCCGGGTTTCTTCGAAGGCGTGGCCACGGTCGTCCTGAAGCTCTTCGGTTGCGTGCAACCGGCAGTTGCCGTCTTCGGGCGCAAGGATTACCAACAGTTGCTGATCATCCGCGACATGGTCCGCCAGTTCGAACTGCCGGTGCGCATCCTCGCCGGCGACATTGCGCGCGAGGCCGATGGCCTGGCCATGTCGTCACGCAACGGCTACCTCGACGCCGGCGAGCGCGCCGAGGCACCGGCGCTGTTCCGGGCGCTGCAGGAACTCGCGCAGCAGGTGCGGGCGCTGGCTGCGGACCAGCCTGCCGGCGAGCCCCGAAAGGCCGAAAACGATGCCCACAGCGATCCGGCGGACGACGCGTTCGCGCTCGAGGCTGCGGCCGCCCTCGAGCACGATGCCTGCGAGGCGTTGACAGCGCGCGGCTGGGCGCCCGACTACCTGACAGTGCGCCGACGTGCCGATCTCGCGCTGCCGACAGCCGCCGACCTGGCACAGCCGGGCCGGCTGGTCGCGCTTGGTGCAGCGCGACTGGGCACGACCCGGCTGATCGACAACCTCGAGTTCTGATCGACCCTCATCCCTGACCGGCCGTCTTCACGCTGCCGGTGCGCTCGGGTATCCGTCCGGGTTGGCCTGCTGCCAGCGCCAGGCGTCGGCACACATGCGCTCGAGATCGTACTGCGCGCGCCAGTCGAGCAGACGAGCGGCCAGCGCCGGATCGGCATGGCACTGTGCGACGTCGCCCGGACGGCGATCGACGATCCGGTACGGCACTTTCTGCCCGCTCGCGCGTTCGAAGGCACGCACCAGATCGAGCACCGAACAGCCGATGCCGGTACCCAGATTGACGGTGAAGGCGCCGCCCTGCCGGTCGGCATGGGCCAGCGCGGCAAGGTGTCCGCGCGCGAGATCGACGACGTGGATGTAGTCGCGCACGCCGGTGCCGTCCGGCGTCGGCCAGTCGCCGCCGAACACCGACAGCCGTTCGCGCCGGCCGACCGCGACCTGGCTGATGTACGGCATCAGGTTGTTCGGCACGCCGCGCGGATCCTCGCCGATGCGCCCGCTCTCGTGCGCGCCGACCGGATTGAAGTAGCGCAGGATGCCGATCGACCAGGTCGGGTCCGATGCCGCCAGATCGAGCAGGATGCGCTCGATCATCGCCTTGCCGTGACCGTACGGATTGGTCGGCGCGACGCGGGCATCCTCGCGGATCGGCACCGCTTCGGGGTCACCGTAGACGGTCGCCGACGAGCTGAACACGATGCGCCGCACGCCGGCCGTCCGCATCACCCGCAGCAGCGCCAGCGTGCCGCCGACGTTGTTGTCGTAATAGTTCAGCGGATCGGCGACCGACTCGCCGACCGCCTTGAGACCGGCAAAATGGATCACCGCATCGAACGCATGTGCATCGAACACCCGCGCCAGCACCGCTTCGTCGCGCAGATCGGCAACGACGAGTGCCGCCGTGCGGCCGGTGATGTCCTCGACGCGCTGCAGGGCCACCGGGCTCGCATTCGACAGATTGTCGATGACGACGACGTCGTGGCCGGTCTGCAGCAACTCCACGACGGTGTGTGAGCCGATATAGCCGGCGCCACCGGTCACCAGCACCTTCCGGGCCCCTGCGGATCCGGCCTGTCTTGCCGTCTGCGTCAACGCCATCCTCCACGATCATGATGTCCTGCCGGGTGCGGCATCTGCCGTCTCTGCCCCGAAGTGTGGCGCACCGGCCTGCGCGACGCCCTCGGCGAGGCTGTCACGTCGGCGTCCCGTCCGGGATGTTCCGGCGCCTCAAGGACCCGCGCACCCCAGTATTTCATACTGCCGAGGGGCCGGGCGCCGTACAATCGCCGCCATGCTGATTCCCGTCATCCTCTCCGGTGGTGCCGGAACCCGTTTGTGGCCGGTCTCGCGTGAGGCGTCACCCAAGCCGTTCATGAAGCTGGATGGCCGCACGAGCCTGCTGCGCCACACGCTCGAACGTGCCCTGCCGCTGGCTGGCGCCGGGCGGGCAGCGATCGTGACCAACCGCGAGTATTTCTTCCGCACGCGCGAGGAGATCGCCGCCTGCGCGCTCGCCCGTGAGGTCCGCGTGACCCAGTTGCTCGAACCGAGCGGGCGCAATACCGCGCCGGCGGTCGCCATCGCCGCGCTGTGGGCGCAGGAAATCGATCCGGACGCCGTGCTCCTGGTCCTGCCGGCCGATCATCTGATTCCGGATGTCGAGGCATTCCGGCTGGTGGCGCGTCAGGCAGCCGAACTGGCGGCTGCTGGATCGATCGTGCTCTTCGGCGTGCGCCCGAGCGCGCCCGAAACCGGTTTCGGCTACATCGAGCTGGGCGACCGGCTGGCCGGGGATGCCCACCGGGTGCAGCGTTTCGTCGAGAAGCCGGATGCCGCGCTGGCCGTACAGTTCCTGGCCAGCGGCAACTTCGTCTGGAACAGCGGCATGTTCTGCTTCGGTGCCGGCACGATTCTGGCTGCGCTGGACACACATGCTCCCGAGCTGCTCGCCGCCGCCCGCAGCGCCTGGGAAGCAAGCTGCGAGCGCGCCACCGACGAGCAGATGCCGATTGCCGAGCAGGCCTTCGGCCGGTGTCCGGAAATCTCGCTCGACTACGCGGTCATGGAGAAAGCCGAAGATGTCGTGGTCCTGCCAGCATCCTTTCACTGGAGCGACATCGGCTCCTGGAAAGCCGTGTCGGAACAGTTCGCGGCCGACGACGGCGGCAACACGGTCGTCGGCGAGGCACTGCTGGAGGATGCAACGAACACGCACGTGCAGAGCGAAGACCGCCTGGTGGCCGCCATCGGCGTCGACAATCTGCTCATCGTCGATACCCCCGACGCCCTGCTGGTCGCCGACAAGAATGCGAGCCAGCAGGTGCGCACCATCGTCGATCGACTGAAATCGTCGGGGCACGAGTCGGCACGCCTGCACCGCACCGTCGTGCGTCCCTGGGGCACGTACACCGTGCTCCAGCAGGGTCCGCGCTTCAAGATCAAGCGGATCGAAGTCAGGCCGAAGGAGAGCCTGTCGCTGCAGATGCACCACCATCGCAGCGAGCACTGGGTCGTCGTCTCCGGCACGGCGAGGGTGCAGTGCGATGAACGCAGCTATCTGGTGGCGGCCAACGAATCGACCTACATTCCGATCGGAACCCGGCACCGGCTGGAAAATCCCGGTGTCGTGCCGCTGATCATGATCGAAGTGCAGTGCGGCGACTATCTCGGCGAGGACGACATCGTGCGCTTCGAGGATGTCTACGGACGCTCGACGAATGGCTGAAGGCATGTGAATACGGATCGGCGCCAGACTCCGTCCGGCACGGCCGCACGGCCGCAGCCGCGAAAATCGTCCGTGGCGGCACACGTGCGTGCCCCGGGGCAACCGGTGCGCTATTTTTTCGCGCTGCGCCCGGACACGGCAGCTGCCGGTGAACTGGCGGCGCTGGCCGCACAACTGGCGCACCGGCATGGTGGCCGGGCACTCGTCGCCGAGGATATCCACCTCACACTGGCTTTCGTCGGCCAACGCGCGCGCGACGACCAGGAAAGACTGACTGCCCTCCTGGAAGGACTGCCGGCACAGCCCGGCATCGGCGGCGCAGCAGCTCCGGAAGGAACCGGACCGATCCGGCTCGAACGGCTCGGCACCTTCGACCATGGGCTGCTCTGGATCGGTCCACCCGCTGCCGGTCGGCACGGGCAGGACTGCAATGGCCCCGCCGGCCCGATGGCGAGCGAACTCCGCACGCGCCTGCGGACAGCCGGCATCGGCTTCGACGAGCGGCCGCTGGTTCTGCACGCCACGCTCGTTCGCGGCGCACACGAAGTTCCCGCCGACCCGACGGACTGCGCCGGCGGCCGAAAAATCGTCGTCACTCGCGCCGGAGTGATGGTCGAGCCCGCCATCATCGCCCGTGCCTGGGCGCCTGCCCTGGGCTTTTCAGGCGATCCGCTGCCGGCCGGACGCCGGTATCGCTGGTCGCATCCGATGCCACAATGTCTGTCCTGACCGTTTGCGCAGGCTGTTGCGCTGCCTGACGGCCGGCCCCGAACACCGATCTGCGAAGCTGCCGTGCGCCCCGTCCTCCAGAATCTTGCGGCCCTCGTGGCCACGATCCTCATCGCCGTTGCGCTGGCCACCTGGGTCTCCGAACGATCCGCACTGCTGTGGCTCGGCGCGGTCCTGATCGCCTACGGCCTGACCGAGACCCTCTATCTGGGCCGCCTGTACCACTGGACTGCGCTGCCCCGCAACCGCTCGCTGCCGGTCGGCTATGGCCCCTGGCGGGCCCTGATCTCCCGGCTGGCCCGCTTCGCGCGCCAGGAAGCCGACGCACAGGCCGAACTGGCTGGCGAGCTGGAACGCATCCATGCGGCCGTCGATCAACTGCCCGACGGTCTCGTCGTCCTCGATCGTTACGATCACGTGGTCTGGGCCAACGATGCCGCCGAGAACCTGCACGGCATCTTCGGCAGCCGCCGCCCCATTCATCACTTCATCCGCCATCCGGAACTGGAGCGCCTGCTTGATTTGGCCGAATCCGACGAACCCGTGCAGTGCGAGCTGACCACGCGCCACGGGCGCAGATTCGAACTGCTGGTACACCGCACGCAGAGCGGTCAGAAACTGCTGATCACCCGTGACGTCACCGAGCGCGTCCAGCTCGATGCCATGCGCAGCGATTTCGTCGCCAATGTCTCGCACGAGATCTTCACGCCGGTCAAGGCAGTCACCGAGTCGGCGCAACGGCTCATGGCGGCACTCGATGACGATGCACCGGTGGATCGCTCGGCGCTGCGCACGATCATCGAACAGAGCCGGGTGATGCAGCGTCTCGTCGACGATCTGCTCACGCTCAGTTCGCTCGAAGACGAATCGCAGGGACTGGCCGACGACACCGTCGACATCGCTTCCCTGCTCGAACGGCTGCTCATCGAGGCACGCGCGATCTCGGCCGGGCGGCACACGATCGAACTCGTGCTGGACGGCCCGCGCAGGGTGCGCGCCGCCGGTGCCGAACTCGAAAAGGCCGTCCACAACCTGCTCACCAACGCGATCCGCTACACGCCGGAGGGCGGGCGCATCACGATCGACTGGCGCGTGCAGGAAAACGAAGGGCGACTTTCGATCAGCGATACCGGCATCGGCATTTCCACCGACCACATGGTGCGTCTGTCCGAGCGCTTCTACCGGGTCGACCAGGACCGCTCGCGTGCCACCGGCGGCACCGGGCTCGGACTGGCGATCGTCAAGCACATCATGGCGCGCCACCGCGGGCAGTTGCGCTTCGACAGCACGCCCGGGCGCGGCAGCACCTTCACACTGTGCCTGCCGGCGGCACGCCTGCTGGCGGACGATGCGCCGGCGCCGGACGTGGCCGGTTCCGCCCCGACCGCTCAGACCGCTCAGACCGCTCAGACCGCTCAGACCGGCTCCGGGACTGCTCCGGATGCGTCGCCGGCGACACGCGCAGGGGAATCCGCGGCCGGAGAAGCACCGCTGGACGGGTCCGACGCGTCGGCATGACGGCCGAGATGGAAATCGGCGTCACCATACTGCCGGGCAAGCACCGTCAGGCGCTTGAAGGCATGCGCGATCGCGCTCTCCAGCGTCATGCCGATGCCGCCGTGCAACTGGATGGCTTCCTGTCCGATGTGCCGACAGGCCGTTGCGACCAGCGCTTTCGCCGCTGACACGACGCGCACACGCTCCGCCGGATCGATCCTGCCACGCGCGGCCGCATCCACGCGCGCGCAGGCCAGCAGGGTGATCGAGCGCGCCTGAGTGGCCTGGATCGTCATTTCGACGAGCCGGTGCTGCAACGCCTGGAAACTCCCGATCGGCACGCCGAACTGCCGGCGTGTCTTCACGTATTCGAGCGTCGCGCGATTCGCCAGATCCATGACGCCGATGGCTTCGGCGCAGGTCAGCGCCGTGGCGAAATCGATCGCTTCGGCGATTGCCGCCGCCGCATCGGTCGGGTCGGTGCCCGGTTGCAACAGCGCGTCGGCAGGCAAATCCACCTCCCGGAACCGGACGTCGCCGGCACGCAGGTCGTCGATGGTGCGGAAGGACCGGCACGTGACCCCCCTGGCCCGTGGATCGACGACGAAGACCCCCATCCGGGCGTCGCCGTCTCCCGCCTGTCCGAGCTGCGCCGTCACGACGAACCGGTCGGCCAGCGGCGCATGGATCACCATCTGCTTGTCACCCGACAGGCGCCAGCCGTCGCCCGAACGCAGTGCCCGGCTGGTCACCGTCCCCGGGGTCTCGTCGAACGGCTCCTCGTCGTGCGCGAACGCCAGGCGCAACGAGCCGTCGATGAGGTGCGGCAGCCACCGCGCGCGCTGCACCGGGCTGCCCAGGGTGGCGATCAGCCGGCCGGCTGGCGCCAGCGTCGACAGCACCGGCTCGAGCAGCAGCGATTCGCCGCAGGCGGCCAGCGGCGCCAGCAGATCGAGCGCGCCGCCGCCGTAGCCGCCGTCGTCCTCGGCAAACGGCACCGACAGCAGGCCGATCGCCGCCAGTTCGTGCCAGAGCGCGGAATCGCTGCCCGACGGCGACGCAATGATGGCCTGCCGCGCCTGGAAATCATGTCGGCGCCGCAGCAACCGGGCAATGCTGTCCGTGAGCAGTTGCTGCTCTTCGTTCAGCCGGAAATCCATTCAGTCATCCTCCCGTCCCGTCTCTTCCCGCCACGGCCAGCGCCGACGCCTGGGGGGGGCAGGCATGGAGCGTCGCATGCTCCCGAAGAACGGGCGCCGTCATCCGCCACACCCGGAAAACGTGCAAACGGGACGAATGCTCCCTTCGAAAGCCGTCACAGTCCAAGCAGACCCCTTGCGATCAGATTGCGCTGGATTTCGTTGGATCCGGCATAGATCGACGTCTTGCGGAAATTGAAATAACGCGGTGCAAGTGCCGCCGTCTGCCGGTCGAAACCCTCGTAGTCGATCGGCCGGAACCGGCGTGCAGCACGCCCCGCCGCCTGCATGCGCAATTCGGTCAGCTCCTGCTGGATTTCGGTGCCGCGGATCTTGAGCATCGACACTTCGGGGCCGATCGCTCCGGTGCGCTGCATTTCGTCGACGAAACGCAGATTGGTCATCTCCAGCGCCATCAGTTCGATCTCGACACGCGCGAGCCGGTCACGAAAGCGGACATCGGCAAGCAGCGAACGGCCGTTCTTCACCGTGCGCGCGGCGATTTCCTTCAGCCGGGCCAGTTCCCGCTTCGAGACGCCGATGCGCCCGGTGTTCAGGCGCTCGTAGCCGAGCAGGTACTTCGCCACCGTCCAGCCTTCGTTTTCGCGATGAACGAGGTTCTCGACCGGCACCGCGACGTCGTCGAAGAACACTTCATTGACCTCGTGTGCCTCGTCGAGCAGGATCAGTGGCCGCACCGTGATGCCCGGCGTCTTCATGTCGACGAGCAGGAAACTGATGCCTTCCTGGCGGCGCCCGCCGCCGCTGCCGGTGCGCACGAGGCAGAACATCCAGTCGGCAAAATGCGCCAGCGTCGTCCAGATCTTCTGCCCGTTCAGCACGTAATGCGCTCCGCGCCGCACCGCACGCATCTTCAGCGAGGCGAGATCCGAGCCCGAATCGGGTTCGGAATAGCCCTGGCACCAGAAATCCTCGCCATCGTAGATGCGCGGCAGGAAACGGCGCTTCTGCGCTTCCGTCCCGAAACGCAGCAGCACCGGCGCGCACATCATGACGCCGAACGGCGCCACTGGTGGCGCGGCCGCGAGCGCGCACTCTTCCTCGAAGAGATAGCGCTGCACCGGTGTCCAGCCGGTGCCACCCCATTCCCGCGGCCAGGCCGGGGCGATCCAGCCACGCTGTGCAAGGATGCGGTGCCAGCGCAGCAGATCGTCGCGCGTCAATTCCTCGTATTCGAGCACCTTGCGCCGCAGATCGGACGGCACACTGGCAGCGAGCCAGACGCGCACCTCGTTGCGGAACGCCTCTTCCTGCGGCGAAGCTTCCAGGTCCATCCAGTCCTCCCGTACCGGAAAACGCCTGCGCCCGGGCAGGAACCTGCCGGTCGCCCTACTCCAGCGCTTCGATGCCGACCGCCGCGCACGCAGCCAGATCGGACGGTGCGCATGCCGGCAGCTGCGACGACAGATGACGCAGCGCCGTGCGCAGCCCTTCTTCCAGAACCGGATGATAGAAGGGCAGGCGCAACAGTTCATGCACGGTGAGCCGGCGATCGATCGCCAGCGCCAGCAGATGCGCCAGATGACCGCCCGACGGGGCGCACAGTTCGCTGCCGAGCAGCACACCCGTATGCGCATCGGCGTACAGCCGAAGCGCGCCCCGGTTGCGCTGTTCGATGCGCGCACGCGACTGCCGGTCGAAACGCACTTCGCCGATGCGCACCTGCTTCGCGTCCAGCTGTGAAAAACGGGTGCCGATGACGGCCACTTCCGGATCCGAAAACACGATCGACATCGGCACCCGGCGCCGGAACTGCGGAGGCTGCGCGTTCCCGGCGAGCAGCGCGGCGACCTGCAGGCCGGCCATGTGCCCATCATCGGCCGCCTCGTGCTGCAGCGGCAGGCGCGCAGCCACGTCGCCGACGATGAACACGGGCAGCCCGGCGACCCGCATCGTCAGCGGATCGATCGTCGGCAGGCCCCGGTCGTTCAGCGGCACGCCAAGCGCGTCCAGACCGAGATCGTGCAGATCGGGGCGCCGGCCCAGCGCCGCGAGCACGGCATCGACCTGCACCTCCTGCGCGCCCGCACGGACGCGGATCGTGCCGTGATCGTCCTGCGTCACGCTCGCCCGGGCGCCGACATGCACCGCGAATTCCTGGCGCAGCGACTCCAGCAGCGCTTCGTTGACGACCGGATCGCCGAGACCGGCCAGCGACTCGTGCGAGCCGAATGCGGTCACGTCGATGCCGAGACGGGACAGTGCCTGCGCCATTTCGACGCCGATCGCCCCCATCCCGACGACCGCGATGCGCCGCGGCAGATCCTCGCATTCGAACAGCGAATCACTCGTCAGCAGGCGTTCGCCCAGCACCCGCCAGGGGTCGGGAACGACCGGGCGCGAACCCGTCGCCACGATGATGTGGCGCGCGCGCAGGCGGCGGCCGTTCACCTCGACGCAATCCGGTGCCAGCAGACGCGCGCGGCCGGTGATCGCGTGCGCCTGCGGATCCTCGGTGGCGCGCAGCGCACCCGCAACGAAGCCGTCGCGCAGCGCGCGCACGCGCGCCAGCACGGCCGGCACGTCGACGCTCAGACCGGAGCCGCCGCGGATGCCGAAAGCCTCCAGCGCATCCCGCCGATGAAAGGCATCGGCGGCCGCAATCAATGCCTTTGACGGCATGCAGCCGGTGCGGGCACAGGTGGTGCCCCAGGGGCCGGCATCGATGATCGCGAAGCGATCGGTCTGCTTGCGGACCTCGCGCAAGGCCGACAGACCGGCGGTACCGCCGCCGATGATGACGACGTCCAGCGTTTCATCCTTCATCAGGTTCTCCTTGCCACCACAACCGGTGACCACGACCGCTGGCCGGATTTTCCTGCCGTCGGCCAACGCAGTGCCGCACTGCGCAAGCGTGCGCTGCCGACACCCGTCGACCGGGCAACGAGCCGCGGCTGCCACCGGCCGGACACTGCACGCCCGGCGTGATCACCCCGATGATGCCCAAACCGGCGCGCGAACCCCTCACGCGCCGGCCGTCGTCGTCCGCGACGGTGCACGCGTCAGCTTCAGGCCCACCTTGACGACGCGCCCGTCGATCATCTCGCGGGCGATCAGCAGCAGTCCGGCCAGCTGCACGGCATCGCCTTCGACCAGATTGCGCGCCTGGCGACGCATCGCTTCGTCGAGCGTCAGGCCTTCGAAGCCGGCGGACAATTCGCATCCATAGGCCGAGCAGACATCCGCCAGCAAGGCATCGCCTTCGAGCACGAAGTCACCGTAGAACTGCCGACGCGCGGCCACGTCGACACTGGTGAACAGATCGGACAGATGATCGACTTCATGATCGGGGGCCACCAGCATCACCACGTCATCGAGCGCCAGCACGCCGGCCGCTTCATCGTGCAGGACCGTGTCGCGCCGCAGCACGCCGACCACGCGCACGCCCTCCGGCAGCAGCAGCGTGCGCAGATCGGTGCCGAGCATCGGCGAACGCCGGCCGATGCGGAACTCGAGCACGGCCAGCCGGTCGTCGGACAGCATCGGTCGTACGCGTGGCTCCTCGCGCGGCGGCAGTCCGACACCGAACAGACGGGCCATGAACGGCACCGAGGAGCCCTGCAGCAGCAGGGAGGTCACGACGACGACGAAGGCGATGTTGAACAGCAGCCGGGCTTCGGGAACGCCAGCCAGCAGCGGAAAGACCGCGAGCACGATCGGCACCGCGCCGCGCAGGCCGATCCAGCTCATGAACGTGACTTCCCGGGGCACGAAGGAAAACGGCAGCAGACACAGCCAGACGGCCAACGGACGGGCGACGAGCATCAGGAAACCCGAGACGGCCAGTGCCGGCCAGGCGATCGCCGGCAGTTCCGATGGGGTGACCAGCAGGCCGAGCAGCAGGAACATGCTCGATTGCGCCAGCCAGGCCATCCCGTCCATCGCCCGCAACAGGTTCTCGGCGGTGCGCCGCAACTGGTTGCCAACCACCAGCCCGACCAGATATACGGCGACGAAACCGCTGCCCCCAAGCAGACCGGTCAGCGCAAAAGCGCTCACTCCGCCCGAACACAGCAGCAGTGCGCTGAGCCCCTCGCCGACATGCACGTGACGCATCACGCGCGCCAGCACGTGTCCGAGGCCGAAGCCGAGCAAGCCGCCCAAGCCAAACTGCACGAACAGCCGGCGCACCAGTTCGAGTCCCTGGACGTCCTCCGGCGCCATCAGGATGCTGATCATCAGCATCGTCAGGAAAATCGCCGTCGGATCGTTGATCCCCGACTCGATCTCGAGCGTATTCGCCACCCGTTCATTCAGGCGCGTGCCACTGGCGCGCAGCAGCGCGAACACGGCTGCGGCGTCGGTCGAGCCGACGATCGAACCCAGCAGCAGGCCGTGTCGCCAGTCGAGATCAAAGACCCAGGCAGTGAACCAGCCGAGCGGCAGGGCCGTCAGGACGACGCCGACCGAAGCCAGCACCAGCGACGGGCGCAGCGCGACGCGAAAGGTGGCCAGCTTCGTGCGCAGGCCCCCGTCGAGCAGAATGATCGCCAGCGCGAGATTGCCGACGAAAAACGCCAGCCGGTGATCATCGAAATCGATGCCGCCGATTCCGTCCTCGCCGGCCAGCATGCCGACCAGCAGGAAGACCAGCAGGAAAGGCACACCAAAGCGCGACGAGAATGCGCCCAGCAGGATGCCGGCGAACATCACCAGCGCCCCAGCCAGCAGCAATTGATCGATCGCTTCCATCCGGTGTTTCCATCCGGGCCGGCAGCACGGGGGCCGCGGAAGCCGCATTCTGGTGCCGGAGGCGGGAATCGAACCCGCACGCCCTCTCGGGCACCGGATTTTGAGTCCGGCGCGTCTACCAGTTCCACCACTCCGGCATCGCACGGACAGCCCCGTGCAACGAAGGCGCGATTATGCGGCCTGCGGACGCCGCAGGACAAGAACGACGCCGGGCGGAAGCGGCCGCCGCCCGTACAATCGCGGCCAGTTCCTCCGCCAGGGGTCCGAATGCCGCCCGATCATCCGCGTCCGGACGCGTCTTTCGTGCGCGACGGGTGCGCGCCGCCGATACCCGGAACCGATGGCTTCACGGGCGCGCTCACGAGAGCAGATGAAAACCAGCGACTTCGACTTCGATCTTCCCGCCGACCGAATTGCCCGTCATCCGGCAGCCAACCGCACCGGCTCCCGGCTGCTGCACGTTCGTTCCGACGAAATGGAAGATCTGCGCTTCACAGACCTGCCGCAGTGCATCGCGCCCGGTGATCTGCTCGTGCTGAACGACACCCGCGTCCTGCGCGCGCGCCTGCTCGGCCGCAAGGAAAGCGGCGGGCGCATCGAGGCACTGGTCGAACGCGTGACGGACGTGCACGAAGCGATCGTGCAGCTGCGCGCGAGCAAGCCGCCGGCTGCCGGTGCCCGACTGCACTGGCGCAGCAGCGCCGCGACCGTCGTTGCCCGTAAAGGCGACTTCTGGCGACTGCGATTCGACGAGCCAGTCCTCGACGTGCTCGGGCGCGATGGTGCGATCCCGCTGCCGCCTTACATCGATCGTGCCCCAGCGGCGCTGGACGACGAGCGCTACCAGACGGTATTCGCGCGCGCTCCGGGCTCGGTTGCCGCGCCCACTGCCGGCCTGCATTTCGACGAAGCCCTGCTGGACCAGCTGCGCACCCGCGGAGTGGATATTGCCTACGTGACGCTGCACGTCGGCGCCGGCACCTTCCAGCCGGTGCGCACCGAGGATCTGTCGCAGCACCGGATGCACAGCGAGCACTACCGGATACCGGCCGCCACGGTCCGGGCCGTCGCCGACGCACGCGCCCGTTCGGCAGCCGTCATCGCCGTCGGCACCACGACGCTGCGCACGCTCGAAGCGGCCGCGGACGAAACCGGCCGGATCCACTGCGGGGACGGCGAAACCGATCTCTTCATCACGCCGGGCTACCGTTTCCGCATCGTCAACCGGCTGCTGACCAATTTCCACCTGCCGCGCTCGACGCTGCTCATGCTGGTGAGCGCCTTCGCCGGCTACCAGCGTGTACGCGAGGCCTATGCGCATGCCATTGCCCAGGGCTATCGCTTTTTCAGCTATGGCGACGCGATGCTGCTGGAGCGGGAGGACGGACGATGACGACAGGCTCCGCACCGACGGACACCGCACCATCGACGAGCGACGCGTTCGCGCTTCTGCAGCGCGACGGCGAGGCACGCTGCACGCGCGTCGTGCTGGCGCACGGCACGGTCGAGACGCCGGCCTTCATGCCGGTGGGCACCTACGGTGCGGTCAAGGCGACCTCGCCGCGCGAACTGCGCGAACTGGGTGCACCGATCATCCTCGGCAACACCTTCCACCTGTGGCTGCGCCCCGGTCTCGACGTGATCTCGCGTTTCGGCGGCCTGCACCGCTTCATTGGCTGGGATGGCCCGATCCTGACCGACTCGGGCGGCTTTCAGGTCTGGAGCCTCGGCGCATTGCGGCAGATCTCGGAAGAAGGCGTGCGCTTCTCGTCACCGGTCAACGGGGACAGACTCTTTCTGACGCCCGAGCGCTCGATGGAAATCCAGCAGGTGCTGGATTCCGACATCGCGATGGTGTTCGACGAGTGCACGCCCTGGGAACGTGACGGCGTTCCGGTGTCCTTCGAGGACGCGGCCGCCTCGATGCGCCTGAGCCTGCGCTGGGCGCGTCGCTCGCACGATGCGTTCCGGCGCGGCCAGGAAGCGGGCACCGGTCGCGCCAACCGGCTGTTCGGCATTGTCCAGGGCGGCCTGTTCGAGGCCCTGCGCGACGAGTCACTGGCCGGCCTGATCGACATCGGCTTCGATGGGTATGCGATCGGCGGACTGTCGGTCGGCGAGCCCAAGGCGGACATGCTGCGCCTGCTCCGCCACACCGCGCCGCGCCTGCCGCAGGACGCACCACGCTACCTGATGGGCGTCGGCACGCCCGAAGATCTCGTCGCCGGTGTCGCCGCCGGCATCGATCTGTTCGATTGCGTGCTGCCGACGCGCAATGCCCGCAACGGCTGGCTGTTCACGCAATGGGGCGATCTCAAGCTGCGCAATGCACGCTATCGCCTGGATGAACGGCCGATCGACGAGCACTGCACCTGTCACGCCTGCCGGATGTTCTCGCGCGCCTACCTGCATCATCTGCAGAAGACCGGCGAGATCCTTGGCGCCCGGCTGGCGACGATCCATAATCTGCACTATTACCTGGAACTGATGCGCTCGATGCGCGCGGCGATCGCCGAGGGCCGCTTCGAGGCGTTCCGGCGCGGGTTTGCGGCCGGCCGCACGCGTGGGATCGAATGAAATTCGAAGAAACTCTCAGGGAAAACCCGATTACCGTGTAGACTTCCGGCGCCTTCTCTGTTCCATCCCGACGCCGGCAACCGGACCCGTCGCCCAGCCCGAGAGCGCCCGTCGTCCATGCTCGACACGATTTCCAGCAGTCCCCGCAGTCCCATCCGGATGACCACGCACTTCGGCAGCAGCTTCTTCGAGCGTTTTTCGCTCGAGCTGGCCACCAGCGACGCACTGCGTGCGGAAAGCTACCGCCTGCGTCACCGGATCTACGTGCGCGAACTGCAATATGAACGGGCAGAGGACTTTCCGCATGGACTCGAGTTCGACGCCTGGGACGAGCGGGCGCTGACCGTCCTGCTGCGTCATCGTGCCAGCCGGCAGTTCATCGGCTGCGTTCGCCTGATTACGGCCGACCCGGACGATCCGGCGCAGCCGTTTCCGTTCGAGACGACGGCCGGCGAACACCTGCCGCAGGCGGCGCAAGGACCGCAGCGGAACCTGGGCACCGCGCCGCGCAAGCGGATCGGCGAAGTGTCGCGTCTGGCCATCGTGCGTGAATTCCGGCGGCGCTGCGACGACAATGACCCGGATCTGGCTCCGTATCTCGACCCGAGCGGCGCCGGCCCGGACCGGCGCAGCAGCGAGCGCGTGCCGCCCGCGCTCGGACTGATCTTCTCGGCGACCTGGCTGGGCATCGAGATCGGCCTGGAAGCGGTCTTCGTCATCATGGAGCTGCGCCTGGCACGCCTGCTGCGTTCGCTGGGCCTGCACTTCACGCAGATTACCGAACCGGTCCAGTTCCGCGGCCTGCGGGCGGCCTTCGAGATCCGCCGCGAAGCGCTGCTCGGCGACCTGGCGCCACCGCTGCGCGACATCCTCGATCTCGTTCGCTCCCGCGTGCTGGCCCTCGCCCCGGAACGGGCAGTGCTGGCGCCGGTTCCGGCCTGATCCGGCGCACACCGCTCCGGCGACGGATGCCCACGATCGCATCCACGCCGATTTCTTCCGGCACCCGTTGCACGCCGCTGTCGTCCGTGGCAGGAACGGCCGACAGCGCTGCCGGGCACGGACCGGACCGATTGCTATAATCGGCGGTTCACTTCGGGAGACACGCCTTGCTCATCTCGCCTGCCTATGCCCAGGCCACGGGTTCGGCCGAACAGCAGATCTTCGGCTTCCTGCCGATCATCCTGATGTTCGTCGTGCTCTATTTCCTGATGATCCGGCCGCAGATGAAGCGCACCAAGGAGCACAAATCGATGCTCGAGGCGCTCAAGCGCGGCGATGAAGTCGTGACTTCGGGCGGGCTGATCGGTCGCGTGACGAAGGTCGGCGACAGCCATGTCACGGTCGAAGTGGCGCGCATCGCCGAAGGCCGCAACAACGACACGCCGATCGAGATGCATTTCCAGAAAGGTTCGGTCCAGACCCTGCTGCCCAACGGCACGATCAAGGCGATCCAGAAGGGAGGTGCTGCGGCGGTGCCGGCCGCGGGCAATGCGACCAAGGCCTGAACATGAACGTCTGAGGCCATCGTGAACCGCTATCCGATCTGGAAATACGCCGTTCTCGCCATTTCGCTGGTGTTCGGTCTGCTGTACACGCTGCCGAACTTCTTCGGCGAGGCGCCGGCGGTCCAGGTGTCCAGCGGCAAGGCGACGCAGAAAGTCGACGACTCGATGATCGGCCGCGTGAGCGGCATCCTGTCGGAAGCCGGACTGCAGAGTACCGGCGTCTATTTCGACGGCAATTCGGTCAAGGCGCGCTTCGCCGACACCGACACCCAGCTGCGCGCCCGTGACGTTCTCGGGCACACGCTGAATCCCGACCCGGCCGATCCTTCATGGATCGTTGCACTCAACCTGCTTTCCGACACGCCGCACTGGCTCATTTCGCTGCGCGCGCTGCCGATGTATCTCGGCCTCGACCTGCGCGGCGGCGTGCACTTCATGCTGCAGGTCGACATGAAGGAAGCGCTGAACAAGCGCATGGACGGACTGGCCAGCGACATCCGCACGCAGTTGCGCGACAAGACCATCCGCCACGCCGGCATCGAACGCATCGGCAACACGATCGAGATCCGCTTCCGCGACACGGCGACGCTCGAACGGGCGCGCGGGCTGATCAGCGACAGCTCGCCCGAACTGGCACTCACCGTGGCCGGCAGCAACAGCGAGCCGAAGCTCGTGGCGAGGTTCCGCGAAGACGCCGCGGCACGCGTACAGCAGAACGCCGTCCAGCAGAACATCACGACGCTGAGCAACCGCATCAACGAATTGGGCGTGTCCGAGCCGGTGATCCAGCAGCAGGGCGCCGATCGCGTCATCGTGCAACTGCCGGGGGTGCAGGACACGGCCAAGGCCAAGGACATTCTCGGACGCACGGCCACGCTCGAAGTGCGCATGGTCTGCGAATCACCCGACGAGCTGGCGGCACTGGCCGCCGGCACCGTGCCGTTCGGCTGCGAGCGCTTCACCGAGCGCGGCGGCCAGCCGATCCTGCTGCGCCGCCAGATCATCCTGACCGGCTCGAACCTGAACGACGCCCAGGCAGGCTTCGACTCGCAGACGCAGGAGCCGGCCGTCCACCTGACGCTCGATGCCCGCGGCGCGCGGATCTTCCGCGACGTGACGCGCGAGAGCATCGGCAAGCGCATGGCGATCGTACTCGTCGAGCGCGGCAAGGGCGAGGTCGTCACTGCACCGGTGATCCGCTCCGAGATCGGTGGCGGCCGCGTGCAGATCTCCGGCGCGATGACCACGACCGAAGCCAATGACGTCGCGCTGCTGCTGCGCGCCGGGTCGCTGGCCGCACCGATGGAGATCGTCGAGGAACGCACGATCGGCCCGAGCCTCGGCGCCGAGAACATCCGCCAGGGCTTTCACTCGACGCTGTGGGGCTTCCTGACGGTGGTCGCCTTCATGGTGCTGTATTACCACTTCTTCGGCATCGTTTCGTCGATCGCGCTGTCGGTGAACCTGCTGCTGCTGATCGCCCTGCTGTCGCTGCTGCAGGCCACCCTGACGCTGCCGGGCATTGCGGCGATCGCGCTCACGCTCGGCATGGCGATCGACGCCAACGTGCTGATCAACGAACGCGTGCGCGAGGAACTGCGCAACGGCGCGACGCCCCAGGCCGCGATCTCGGCCGGTTACGACAACGCCTGGGCGACGATTCTCGACTCCAACATCACGTCGATGATCGCCGGCATTGCGCTGCTGATCTTCGGTTCCGGCCCGGTGCGCGGCTTTGCCGTCGTGCACGTGCTCGGCCTGACGACGTCGATGTTCTCGGCCGTGTTCTTCTCGCGCGGCCTGGTCAACCTCTGGTACGGACGCCGGCGCAGGCTGTCCGCCGTATCGGTCGGACAGGTCTGGCGTCCGCCGACCAGTGCCGGCGTGCCGGCGCGACGCGGCTGAGCGCGGGGCAACGACGATGGAATTCTTCCGCATCCACCGCGACATCCCGTTCATGCGCCATGCGCGCATCCTGAACGCGGTTTCGGTCGTGATGTTCCTGCTGGCCGTCGGTTTTCTCGCCGTGCGCGGCCTGAACCTGTCCGTCGAATTCACCGGCGGCACGGTGATGGAAGTGCACTATGACGAGAGCACGGATCTGCAGAAGATCCGGGCGACGATCGATGCGCTCGGCTACAACGACACCCAGGTGCAGAATTTCGGCACTTCGCGCGACGTGCTGATCCGTCTGCCGAGCGCCGAAGGCAGCGGCAAGAGCTACACCGAGCAGAGCGACGAGGTCATGGCGGCGCTGAAGGCTGCCCAGCCCGACGCCACGCTGCAGCGCGTCGAGTTCATCGGCCCGCAGGTCGGACGCGAACTCTTCACCGACGGGGCGATGGCGCTGCTGTTCGTGGTCGTCGGCATCATCATCTATCTGTCGATCCGCTTCGAATGGAAGTTCGCGATCGCCGCGATCATCGCGAATCTGCACGACGTCGTCATCATTCTCGGCTTCTTCGCCGCCTTCCAGTGGGAGTTCTCGCTGTCGGTGCTGGCCGCCGTACTGGCCGTGCTCGGCTACTCGGTGAACGAGTCGGTGATCATCTTCGACCGGATCCGCGAATATTTCCGCAAGATCCGCAAGCTCGACACGCCGCACCTGATCGACAAGGCGATCACCAGCACGATTTCGCGCACGATCATCACGCACGGGTCGACGCAGGTAATGGTGCTGTCGATGCTGATCTTTGGCGGGCCGACCCTGCACTATTTCGCCGTGGCACTGACCATCGGCATCCTGTTCGGCATCTATTCTTCAGTATTCGTGGCCGCGGCCATCGCCATGTGGCTCGGGGTCAAGCGCGAGGATCTGGTCAAGCCGGTGCGGCGCAAGGACGACGGCCAGCCCGAACTGCCCTGACGCACCGGGGAGGGTGCGGTTCAGACGCGGCGTGCCAGCTCGGCCGCCTTGCCGATGTAGCCGGCCGGCGTCAGCGCCGCCAGTTCGCGCCGCGCTTCCTCGGGAATCGGCAGGCGCGCGACGAACTCCGCGAGCACGGCCGCTGTGACGGTACGTCCGCGCGTCAGTTCCTTGAGCTGCTCGTACGGATTCTCGACGCCGTAGCGACGCATGACGGTCTGGATCGCCTCGGCAAGCACTTCCGGATTGGCCTCGAGATCGGCTGCAAACCGTTCGGCGCGCACCTCGAGCTTGCGCAGGCCGCGCAGACTGCTGTCCCAGGCCAGCAGGCTGTGGCCCAGCGCCACGCCAACGTTGCGCAGCACCGTCGAGTCGGTCAGGTCACGCTGCCAGCGCGAGATCGGCAGCTTCTCTGAAAGGTGGCGCAGCAGCGCATTGGCCAGGCCTGCATTGCCTTCCGAATTCTCGAAGTCGATCGGGTTGACCTTGTGCGGCATCGTCGAGGACCCGACCTCGCCGGCGCGCAGCTTCTGACCGAAATAACCAAGCGAGATATAACCCCAGACATCACGATCGAGATCGATCAGAATGGTGTTCAGCCGCGCCAGCGCATCGAAGCTGGCGGCCATCCAGTCGTGCGGTTCGATCTGGATCGTCCAGGGATTGAAACGCAGGCCCAGCGACTCGACGACTGCCCGGGCGAACTGCTCCCAGTCGACCTGCGGATACGCTGCCAGATGTGCGTTGTAATTGCCGACAGCGCCATTCATCTTGCCCTGTGGCTCGATGGCCTGCAACGCAGCCAGCGCCGGTTCGAGGCGGGCGACGAAATTCGCCAGCTCCTTGCCCAGCGTCGTCGGCGATGCCGGCTGGCCGTGCGTGCGCGACAGCATTGGCAAGGCCGCATGCTCGTGCGCCAGCGTGCGCAGCATGTCGATGACGGTGCGCACCGCCGGCACGATCACCTCGTCGCGCGCGGCACGCAGCATCAGCGCATGGGCCATGTTGTTGATATCTTCGGAAGTGCAGGCGAAATGCACGAACTCGCCGGCACGGGCCAGATCGGCATCGTCGCCGATCGACTCCTTCAGAAAATATTCGACCGCCTTGACATCGTGGTTCGTCGTCGCCTCGATCGCCTTGATGCGCGCTGCCTGCGGCGGGCCGAAATCCGTGACGATGGCCTGCAGACGGGCACGCGCGGCCGGCGAGAACGGCGGCAACTCGGTCAGCCCGAGCTCCGACAGGGCGAGCAGCCACTGCACCTCGACCTGCACACGACGGTGCATCAGACCCGCTTCGGACATCTGCGCACGCAAGCCGGCGAGCCGGGACGCGTAGCGCCCGTCGAGCGGCGACAGGGCCTGCAGGGAGGACTCGGGAGGGGAATCGGAGCGGGATTCGGACATCGAAGAAGAACCGAGAACGGTGGAAAAAAGGAAAAGACGGGAAAACGGGACGCCCGGGCGACCGAACGTCATGGAAAATGACCGCGCACAGCCCGGATGGGCCAGACGCAGCCGACGGTGGTCGTCCGCAAGAAAGGGGGTCGCCCGCGGTCGGGAATGATCGCCCGCAATCGGGAATGATCGCCCGCAATCGGGAATGGTCGCACAACCGGTCGCCTGCTGCCCTGTCCGGCCCGCGATCGATGTACCACCGGTGCAGGCCGCGCTGCGCCTCTGCTCCGTAGTGTGGCTGCAAACCGGTTCGCCCGGGCCTGCGATCCGGCCGCTGTGTGGCAGTTTCGCCGGCGGCTGACGGTGCCGAAGCCGCCGCGGTGGCCTTTGCTATACTGGCCGCCCGTTTTGCGGCGACGTCATGAAGCTCATCGGTTCGACATCGAGTCCGTACGTTCGCAAGGTGCGCGTCGTACTTGCGGAAAAGAAAATCGAATACCAGTATGAACTGGACGATGTCTGGTCGCCGGAATCCCGGCTGCGGACGCTCAATCCGCTCGGCCAGGTGCCGACCCTGGTCATGGACGACGGCGGCGCGCTGTTCGATTCCAGTGTCATCGCCGAATACCTCGACAACCTGACCCCGGTGCACCGGCTGGTGCCGCCGAACGGTCGCTCGCGCATCGAGGTCAAGATCTGGGAAGTGCTCGGCGACGGCCTGCTCGATGCCGCGCTGCTGGTGCGGCTCGAACAGACGCTGCGCACCGAGGCCCAGCGCAGCCCAACCTGGATCGCACGCCAGATGTCGAAGATCGAGGGCGCGCTGCAATCGATGTCGAACATGCTGGCCGACAAGGCCTGGTGCGTGGACGGCCGTTATTCGCTGGCCGACATCTCGCTGGGCTGTACGCTCGGCTATCTCGACTTCCGTTTCCCGGCACTGGGCTGGCGCGCGCAATTCTCGAATCTGGCCCGCCACGCGGAAAAACTGTTCGATCGTCCGAGCTTCCAGGAAACGGAACTCAGTTGAGCACGGCCTCGGCCGGCGTCCCTGCCCGCTCCGGCTTCGGCCCGCGTTCCGCCACCTCGATCACGCCACCGCCGAGACACACTTCACCCTGGTACAGCACGGCGCTCTGGCCGGGTGTCACGGCCCACTGCGGCTGCGCAAAGTGCAGACGGAAGCCTCCCGGGGCCACCTCTGCGAGCGTGCAGCGCGCGTCCTGCTGCCGATAGCGCGTCTTCGCACTGAGCGAGCCGTCATCGTGCGGCGCGCTGCCGGCGATCCAGTGTGCATCGATGGCATGCAGACGCGTCGCGTGCAGGGCCGGATGCGCATGCCCCTGGACGACGATCAGCGCGTTGCGCGCCATGTCCTTGCGCGCGACAAACCACGGCTCGCCGCTGCCGGCACGCGTGCCGCCGATGCGCAGGCCCTTGCGCTGACCGATCGTGTGAAAGGCCAGTCCCTGATGCTCGCCGATCACGTCACCGCTGTCGGTTTCGATCGGACCCGGCCGGGTCGGCAGATAACGGCCGAGAAACTCGCGGAACGGACGCTCGCCGATGAAGCAGATGCCGGTCGAATCCTTGCGTGCCGCATTGGGCAGGCCGATCGAACGCGCCATCTCGCGCACCTGGCGCTTATCGAACGCACCAAGCGGAAACCAGGTGCGTGACAGCTGTTCCTGTGTCAGGCGGTGCAGGAAATAGCTCTGGTCCTTGCTCGCATCGACGCCACGCAGCAGTTCGAAAAGCCCCCGGTCGCCGCGGCGCACGCGCGCGTAATGCCCGGTCGCGATCCGTTCCGCACCCAGCGCCATCGCATGGTCGAGAAATGCGCGGAACTTGATTTCGGCGTTGCACAGCACGTCGGGGTTGGGGGTACGACCGGCTGCGTATTCGCGCAGGAATTCGCTGAACACGCGCTCGCGATACTCGGCGGCAAAATTCACGGCCTCGATCTCGATCCCGAGCACGTCCGCCACGCTCGCCGCCGTGACCCAGTCTTCGCGCGCCGTGCACTCGTCGTCGTCTTCCCAGTTCTTCATGAACAGGCCGATGACTTCGTATCCCTGCTCGCGCAGCAGCCACGCGGCCACGGACGAATCGACGCCGCCGGACATGCCGACCACTACCCGACGAGAAACCTGTGCAGACATCGCCCGATCATAATCCAGCCAGCCCCGGAACGTGCACCGCCAGCGGCCGTTCCGGCCGTGCCCGCACCATTGCCGGACGGCGGCCCCGATCCGGCGCCACACGGACGCCCGCGTCCGGATCCGCTGTGGATCAAGTTTTCGGGGCTTTGCTATCGGACCTTCCCTTACAATACCCCCGCTGCCTGGAACAGCGCCCGGTCGCGGGTCGTCGTTCCCGTCATCGAGCTGCCTCTTACCGGAATCGCCGAGGAAACCGAATGCGCATAGGCGTACCTGCAGAAACCCGCCCGGGCGAAGCACGGGTGGCGGCCACCGCCGAAACCGTCAAGAAACTGGTCGCGGCCGGCCATGAACTGCTTGTCGAACGCAATGCCGGCCTGGTGGCCGGCCAGACCGATGAAGCCTACGGGACTGCCGGCGCGACCCTGGTCGATGCTGCACAGGCGCTGTCGGCCGATCTGGTGCTGAAAGTCCGCTCACCATCGGCGGATGAGCTGGCGGCGATGAAGCGCGGCGGCGCCCTCGTGGGCATGCTCGAACCCTTCGACCGCGACGGCCTGCAGCGGCTGGCCGACGCCGGACTGACTGCCTTCGCACTGGAAGCGGCACCGCGCACGACGCGCGCGCAAAGCATGGACGTGCTGTCGTCACAGGCCAACATCGCCGGCTACAAGGCGGTGATCCTCGCGGCCAATGCCTATCAGCGCTTCTTCCCGATGCTGATGACCGCCGCCGGCACGGTGAAGGCGGCACGCGTCGTCATTCTCGGCGCCGGTGTCGCCGGTCTGCAGGCGATCGCGACCGCCAAGCGCCTGGGCGCGGTGATCGAAGCCTCGGATGTGCGCCCGGCGGTGAAGGAACAGGTCGAGTCGCTCGGCGCGAAGTTCATCGACGTGCCTTACGAGACCGACGAAGAACGCGAGATCGCACAGGGCGTGGGCGGTTATGCGCGCCCGATGCCCGAGAGCTGGATGAAACGCCAGGCGGCTGCGGTGGCCGAGCGCATCCGTCAGGCCGACGTCGTCATCACCACCGCGCTGATCCCGGGCCGGCCGGCGCCCGTACTGGTGACCGAGGAAATGGTGCGGTCGATGAAGCCGGGTTCGGTCATTGTCGATCTGGCCGTCGAGCAGGGCGGCAACTGCCCGCTGTCCGAGGCCGGCCAGACCGTGATCAGGCATGGCGTGACGCTGATCGGGCAGACCAACCTGCCGGCCAGCGTCGCAGCCGATGCCTCGGCACTGTATGCGCGCAATGTCTTCGACTTCCTGAAGCTCGTGCTGACGAAGGAAGACACCCTGCACATCGACCTGGAAGACGACATCGTCAAGGCCTGCCTGATGTGTCGCGATGGTCAGTTGCTGCGCACCTGATCCCGACCGCGGTGCCTCACGATCCACCCCAACGACCGACAGCGGAACGAAACCGATGGAAGCGATCTCTCCCACCGTCATCAATCTCACGATTTTCGTGCTCGCCGTCTACGTCGGCTACCACGTCGTCTGGAACGTCACGCCGGCGCTGCACACGCCGCTGATGGCGGTGACGAACGCGATCTCGGCCATCGTCATCGTCGGCGCGATGCTGGCCGCCGCGCTCACCGAGACGGGTCTCGGCCGGTTCATGGGCGTGGCCGCGGTGGCACTGGCCTCGGTCAACGTCTTCGGCGGCTTTCTGGTCACGCGGCGCATGCTCGAGATGTTCCGCAAGAAGGAACCGCGAGCGCGCACGGCCGACAAGGCACAGGCCAGCGCCGGAGGCGCGAAATGACGCTGAGCCTGAATACCGTCGTCCTGCTCTACCTGGTTGCCTCGGTCTGCTTCATCCAGGCGCTCAAGGGACTGTCGCACCCTACCACTTCGCGCCGCGGCAACACGTTCGGCATGGTCGGCATGGCGATCGCCGTGCTGACCACGCTGGCGCTGCTGGCCGAACTCGGTGCCACCGGAATGGGCTTTTCCCGGATCGCGCTCGGCGTGATCATCGGCGGGGTCTTCGGCACGCTGCTGGCGCAGCGCGTCGAAATGACGAAAATGCCCGAGCTGATCGCGTTCATGCACTCGATGATCGGTCTGGCGGCCGTGTTCATCGCGATCGCCGCCGTGGCCGAACCGTGGGCATTCAACATCGTCGCGCACGGCGAACCGATCCCGATGGGCAACCGGCTGGAACTGTTCATCGGCACCTTCGTCGGCGCGATCACCTTCTCCGGTTCGGTGATCGCTTTCGGCAAGCTGTCGGGCAAGTACAAGTTCCGTCTGTTCCAGGGTGCGCCGGTGGTCTTCCCCGGCCAGCATCTGCTCAATCTGGTGCTCGCGCTGGCGATGGTCGGCTTCGGCCTGTGGTTTTATTTCACGCAGCAGTGGACGCCGTTCTGGATCATGACGATCCTCGCTTTCGTGCTCGGCGTGCTGATCATCATCCCGATCGGCGGCGCCGACATGCCGGTGGTGATCTCGATGCTCAACAGCTACTCGGGCTGGGCGGCGGCCGGCATCGGCTTCTCGCTGCAGAACAGCATGCTGATCATCGCCGGCTCGCTGGTGGGCTCGTCGGGCGCGATCCTGTCGTACATCATGTGCCGGGCGATGAACCGCTCGTTCTTCAACGTGATCCTGGGTGGCTTTGGCAGCGACCCGAGCGCGGGCGGCGCCGCGGGGGCCACCGAACAGCGTCCGGTGAAGTCGGGCTCGCCCGATGACGCCGCGTTCCTGATGAGCAATGCCGACACCGTGATCATCGTGCCCGGCTACGGACTGGCGGTGGCGCGTGCGCAGCACCCGCTCAAGGAACTTACCGACAAGCTGGTGGCGCACGGCGTGCAGGTGCGCTACGCGATCCACCCGGTGGCCGGACGCATGCCGGGGCACATGAACGTGCTGCTGGCCGAGGCCGAGGTGCCGTACGACCAGGTCTTCGAGATGGAGGACATCAATCCGGAGTTCGGCGACACCGACGTCGTGCTCGTGCTCGGCGCCAACGACGTCGTCAACCCGGCCGCCAGGGATCCGAAGTCGCCCATTGCCGGCATGCCGATCCTCGAGGCCTTCAAGGCACGCCAGGTCATCGTCAACAAGCGCTCGATGGCCTCCGGCTACGCCGGACTGGACAATGAGCTGTTCTACATGGACAAGACCATGATGGTCTTCGGCGACGCGAAGAAAGTCGTCGAGGACATGGTCAAGGCCATCGAATAGGCTGACAGCCGATGACGCGCCGCCGTGTGCTGCGTGCCGCCGGTGTGCTCGGGCTGGCCGCCCTGCTGCCGGCCTGTGCCACGCAACGCTTCGAGGCGCCGGGCGAGGGCCGGCCAGCCGCAGTGCCCGTGCCGCAACCCGGCCAGCGCTGGCGCTACGCCGAGATCGATCTGTACCGGAACGCGCAGCGCGACGAGCTGGACCTGCACTGTACCGTCTCCGTGCCCGGCGAAATCCGCATTGCCGGCACCCGCGCAAACGGACAGCGGCGCGAGGATGAGGTCTGGCGCGATGCGGCGCACATCGTCGAAGACCCATCCTGGGGCATGCTGCAGATCTTCGCGCAACCCGTCCCGGTCCTCCCGGTTCCGTTGCGGGTCGGTATGCGGCAGCACATGCGCACGTTCTGGCACACGAGAGAGGACCCCGACTTCCCGCTGTGGTGGGACGACTCGCTCAGCGCACCCGGCTGGCAGCGGATACGCGTTCCGGCCGGCGAATTCCTGGCACTGCGCATCGAGCGTCTGATCCGCTTCCGGCACGCCGACATCTGGCGCCTTGGCTGCGAACGCGCCGACACCTGCTGGTATGTACCGGAACTGCGCCGCTGGGCGGCGCGGGAATGGACCGGGGAATGGCGCATGCCCGATGAAAAGGGCACGATCGTCGAGGAAGATCGCGTGCGCTGGGAACTGCTGGAGGCGCAACCGGCGTCCTGAGGACGGGTCAGGCAATCATCCACACCCGTCCTGACAGGCCTTCCGGATGCGGCGGATCGCTTCGCCCGTTCCGGGGGGATTCGCTCCCCGGAATCCCGGGGCACCTCACGCGTTCAGCGCCTCGTCGAGCCATTCGATCCAGTGTCGCACCGGCGTATCGGTGCCGGCCTGCAGATGCGCGATGCAGCCGATGTTGGCCGACAGGATCTGTTCCGGCCGGCTGCCCTGCAGTGCCGTCAGCTTGTTGCTGCGCAACTGCCTCGACAGCGCCGGCTGCAGCACCGAATACGTGCCCGCCGATCCGCAGCACAGATGCCCGTCCGGCACGACGGCCGGCGTCACGCCGACCGAAGCGAGCCAGCGCTCGACCGCGCCGCGGATCTGCTGGCCGTGCTGCAGTGTGCACGGTGCATGAAAGACCAGCCGTGACGGAACCGCACCACGTGCCAGCGCGGCGCGAATGCGATCCGTCTGCCCGGCCAGTTCAGCGGGCAGCCACTCGGCCGGGTCGCGCGTCGCGTCGACGATGCGCCGGGCCTTGTCGGCCCAGGCCGGATCGGCGCGCAGCAGATGCGCATATTCCTTGACCATCGCGCCGCAGCCCGAGGCATTGACGAGCACGACCTCGACGCCGGCTTCCAGGTGCGGCAACCAGGCGTCGATGTTGCGGCGCGCTTCGGCCAGCGCGCCTTCGGTATCGTTCAGATGGTGGCGGATGGCGCCGCAGCAGCCCGAACGCGCTTCGACGATCGCCTCGATGCCGAGGTGATCGAGCACCCTCGCCGTTGCCGCATCGATGGACGGCAGCATGGCCGGTTGCGTACAGCCGTTGAGCAGCAATACCTTGCGCGCATGGTGCCGCACCGGCCAGACGCCGGGCGCACGCCGCACCGGAACCTTGTCGCGCAGGAAGGCCGGCAACAGCGGCCGCACGAACTGCCCGAGACGCATGGCCGGATCGAACAGCCGACGCCGCGTCAGCGTCTCGCGCAACAGCCAGCGCACGAGACGCTCGTGCCGCGGCCGGCGTACCTGTCGTTCGACAAACTTGCGCCCGACGTCGACCAGATGACCATATTCGACGCCGGATGGGCACGTGGTCTCGCAGTTGCGGCAGGTCAGGCAACGATCCAGGTGCGCCAGCGTCGAACGCGTCGGCGCCGTGCCCTCGAGCACCTGTTTCATCAGATAGATGCGACCGCGCGGGCTGTCGCGCTCGTCGCCCGTCAGCAGATAGGTCGGGCAGGTCGCCAGGCAGAAGCCGCAATGCACGCAGCGGCGCAGGTTCTCCCCGGCGTCTTCACCGTCGGGCGTGCCGGCGAGCCAGTCGGCCAGGTGCGTTTCCACGTTCGATTCTCCGCTCGGTTCGCCTGGCGTCAGAGCGCCGCATACATGCGTCCCGGGTTGAACATGCCCGCCGGATCGAATGCCTGCCTGAGTTGACGATGCACCCGCCGATTGACTTCGCGCAGCGGATGAAAGACGCCCACGGCCCGGTCGCCGCCGCGAAACAGCATGGCAGTGCCGCCCAGGCGCTCACATTCGGCGCGGATCCGTCCGGCTTCGGCATCGCTGCGCAGCCAGCGCAGCGCCCCGCCCCACTCGAGCAGCCAGCGCCCCGGCAGCTCCGGCCAGGCGGCGGTCGACGGCAGGGACAGGCGCCAGAGCGGCGTCGCGGACAGTCCTTCGGAAAAAAAAGGATCCGTCTGTTCGCGCAGTTCGCGCCAGCCGTGCTCCGCCTCGTCCGCGTCGATCGGCGTCGCACCATGCCCGTCGGTGAAGCGCGCAAGCGCAGCGTCGACCGCGGCCGGCGCTCCGGAAAGCCGGACCCGGGCCTCGCCATCCCGCCAGCATGTCGCCGACACCGGCAAGGGTTCACCCTGCCAGCGATTCATGACCCCGATCACCTCGTCGGCGTCGAGCGCCAGGCGGACACTGGTTTCCCGCTGTGGACGGGGCAGCACCTTCAGTGAAACATCGAGGATCGGTCCGAGGATGCCGAATGAGCCGCACATCACGCGCGCGACGTCATACCCGGCAACATTCTTCATCACCTGCCCGCCGAAGCGCAGCAGTTGCCCCTGGCCGTCGGCAATCGTCACCCCGAGGACGAAATCGCGTACCGCGCCCGCACGGACTCGCCGCGGGCCGGACAGTCCGGCGGCGACGACGCCGCCGATCGTTGCCGCGTCGCCGAACGCCGGCGGCTCGAAGGCCAGCATCTGGCCCTGCGCCGCCAATGCCTCGTGAACTTCGGCCAGCGGGGTGCCGCAACGCACGCGCAACACCAGTTCGGTCGGCTCGTACGAGACGATGCCGCGCACGCCACCCAGTTCGAGCCGGTCACCGGCCAGGACCTGCCCCAGGAAATCCTTGGTGCCGCCACCGATCAGACGCAATGCGCGTCCGTCGCGGGCGGCGGCGCGAATGGCCTCGCACACGGCCGCGACCGGTCGATCCGCAGGCTGCGTCGGACTCATGTCTTCTCCGGTCGTGTCGAGCGCGGCCGCCGGAACTCCGAACAGCGCGCCGGCGTCGGAATCGCCTTGCCAGGGTTGAGGATGGCGGCCGGATCGAAGGCGTGCTTGACGGCGAAGAAGCGGTCGCGCTCGGCTCGTGAGAACTGCACGCACATCGATTCCAGCTTCTCGACGCCAACACCGTGCTCGCCGGTCACGGTGCCACCGAATTCCACGCACAGTTCCAGGATCTCCGCGCCGAAGCGCTGGGCACGCTGCCACTGGTCGGCGTCATTGGCATCGAACAGGATGAGCGGATGCAGATTGCCGTCACCGGCATGAAAGACGTTGATGCAGCGCAGCGAATGACGCTCTTCCATCTGCGCGATCGCCTCGAGCATCCGCCCGATCATGCGCCGCGGAATCGTGCCGTCCATGCAGTAGTAGTCGGGCGACAGGCGGCCGGCGGCCGGGAACGCGTTCTTGCGCCCGGACCAGAAAAGCAGGCGCTCTGCCTCGGACTGCGAGACGCGGATTTTCGTCGCGCCGGCCGTGCGCAACACTTCCTCCATGCGCACGATCTCGTCGGCCACCTCTTCCGGCGTGCCATCGGACTCGGCCAGCAGAATCGCCGCGGCATCGACGTCATAACCGGCGCGGACAAACTCCTCGACGGCCACCGTCGCCTTGCGATCCATCATCTCGAGGCCGGCCGGAATGATGCCGGCGGCAATGATGGCGGCCACGGCGTCGCCGGCGGTGATCACGTCGTCGAACGAAGCCATCAGCACGCGCGCAAGCGGCGGCGCGGCAAGAAGCCGCACGCTCACTTCGGTGACCACCGCCAGCATTCCTTCGGAGCCGATCACCAGCGCGAGCAGGTCGAGCCCGGGTGCGTCGAGCGCCTCCGAGCCGAACTCGACCGCCTCGCCGGCGCTGGTGAACCCGCGTACCCGTAGCACGTTGTGCACGGTCAGCCCGTACTTGAGGCAGTGAACGCCACCGGAATTCTCGGCGACATTCCCGCCGATCGAGCAGGCGATCTGCGACGACGGGTCCGGCGCATAGTAGAGACCGTGAGCCGCCGCGGCTTCCGAAATTGCCAGATTGCGCACGCCGGGCTGCACGCGGGCGATGCAGGCCAGCGGATCGATCGACAGGATGCGGTCGAATTTCGCCATCGACAGGACGACGCCGGCCGCGTGCGGCATCGAACCACCCGACAGGCTCGTGCCGGCACCGCGCGGCACCACCGGGACATCCAGTTCGTGGCATGCCTGCAGCAGCGCGCGCACTTCCTCGTCGCTCTCCGGCAGGGCGACGGCCAGCGGCAACTGGCGCCAGGCACTCAGCCCGTCGCATTCGTACACGCGCGTGTCTTCGGCCCGATGCAGCAGGCGCGACGGCGGCAGGATGGCCGCCAGCCGCTCGAGGATCGCCTGGCGCTGCGGGCCGGCGGGCGTGCGGTGCAGATCGGTGTGACGCAAGGTTGCGTCCTCATCGCTGATGCGCGGAGCGGCTTCTACATCCATGTCGTTTCGGCGTCCAGTGCAACATTCCGGCGAACAGGACTTGATTGTCGCCGGAAAGTGGTTCCCGATACACTTTTCGCCTCTGTGCCCGGGCGGACAGGCACGCAATCCGGGCCGTCGGCAAGCCGGTTGGCCCGGTCGGCGGGCAGGACAATGGTTGCACCGACACACCGGCAGCGCGACACTGCGGGTGCGCGCGGCAGGCGGACACCACTGTCGGACGCATGCATGCCGGGCAGCCCGTCCGAACGCAACAGACATTTCTTCTACGGAGACACCCATGTCCATGCAGGATACGGTCTGGCAGATCTCGGTCGTCCTGATGGCGATCCTGCTTGCCGTTTTCATCTTCGTCTGGTCGCAATCCTCGGTGCGCGAGGAGGATTTCACGCCGCTGCAGAAACGCGCCTACCGGATGCGCACCTTCTTCTTCTGGTTCCTGGTACTGACGCTCGGTCCGGCGATGATCTACAACCTCATCGACCTGCCGTACCCGACGAGCGCCGAAGCGCGCGCCGCCGATGCGCAGGTGATCGATGCCGAAGGCCATCAGTGGTACTGGACACTGAGCGCCGATCGGGTCGAAACCAACCGGCCGGTCCTGTTCCGCGTCACCAGTGCCGACGTCAACCACGGCTTCGGCCTCTATGACCCGTCGATGCGTCTGGTCGCACAGACCCAGGCGATGCCGGGCTACACGAACACCCTGCGCCACACCTTCACCGAGCCCGGCAAATACAAGGTGCTGTGCATGGAGTACTGCGGCCTGGTTCACCACAACATGATCGCCGAGATCGACGTCGTCGATGCGGGCACAGCGACGAAGGAGTAAGGCGATGGCGAACGTGGACGCGAAGGCGAACGAGACGGCACTCGATCACGGGGCCCATCCGGCCGCGCTCGGCGCACTGGTGGCGGGAGTCGCCACACTGGCACTGATGATGATCTTCGGCGTGCTGATGCGCATGCAGCAGGCCGGATACATCGACATGGGTCCCATGTCTTTCTACGAGCTGATGACCCTGCACGGCGCCGGCATGGTCGGTATCGCCGGGCTCACCGGCATCGCCATCCTGTGGCATTTCCTCAGCCAGTACGTGCGCCTGTCGGTCGGCGTGTTCGTCACCAACCTGCTGCTGTTCCTGATCGGCGTCGTCATGATCCTCCTGTCCGTGTTCGGCGGACACTTCCACGGTGCCTGGACCTTCCTCTTCCCGCTGCCCGGGATCGCGCAGGGCACCTGGAGCACCGGCGCCGCCGCGCTCTTTCTCGGCGGCATGCTGGTCATCGGCACCGGCTTCCTGCTGCTGCATCTGGACATTGCGCGTGCGATCATCGCGCGCCATGGCGGCCTCGGACGCGCACTGGGCTGGCCGCAGCTGTTCGGCAACGACCCGGAACCGCCGCCCCCGCCGACCATCGTCGCATCGACGATGGCGACGATCGTCAACCTGTTCGGTGTCGCCGCCGGCGCGATCATCATCGTGATGATGCTCGTGAACCTGTACTACCCGGGCTTCGGTATCGACGCGCTGTTCGCGAAGAACCTGATCTATTTCTTCGGACACGTCTTCATCAACGCGACGATCTACATGGCGGTCATCGCCGTCTACGAGATCCTGCCGCGCTACACGCAGCGACCGTGGAAATCGAATCGCGCCTTTCTCGCCTCCTGGACGGCCTCGACCATCATGGTGCTGTTCATCTATCCGCACCACCTGCTGATGGACTTCGCGATGCCGACCTGGGCACTGGCGATGGGCCACATCATCGGCTACCTGAACACCTTCCCGATCCTGGTCGTCACCGGCTACGGTGGTCTGATGATCGTCTATCGTTCCGGCATCCGCTGGGATATGGCCTCGGCACTGCTGTTCACCTCCCTGTTCGGCTGGGCGGCAGGAGCGATGCCGGCCTTCATCGACGGGACGATCCGCGTCAACTACGTCATGCACAACACGCTGTGGGTGCCCGGGCACTTCCACACCTATCTGCTGCTGGGCATGATCACGATGGTCTTCGGCTTCCTCTACTTCATCGGCAAGAGCGAGCGCGAGCCGCGCGAGAATTTCCTCGACCGGGCCGCCTTCGCCGTCTTCGTTGTCGCCACCCTCGGCTTCACGCTCAGCTTCCTGTATTCCGGCCGCGAAAGCGTGCCCCGTCGCTACGCCGAGCATCTGCCGGAATGGATGCCATACGATCGCGTGGCGACCGTCTTCGCCTGGCTGGTGGTTGCTGCGGTTCTGGTCTTTGCCGTACGCTTCTTCACGCGCCTGTCGGCGGCGACGCGCGATGCGCCACGCGCACGACTGGCCGTGACCCGCTCCGCATGAGACGGGTGCCGGGCGCGCGTGAGGCGACGTGAAATGGATCGACGCCAGAGGATCCGGCTTCCTGCCCGGGTGGGTGGTCGGCGCGACACTGCTGGTCCTGCTGGCCCTGCCCTGGTCGCGTGCCTGGCTCGAGGCATCGATGACGCGGCACATGCTGGTGCAGATGCCGCTGCTCGCGGCGGCCGGTTTCGTGCTCGCCAGGGCACTGTCGGCCGACTGGCGCGAGCGCCTGAGGGCGCGGGCCGGAGGCGTCGTTCCCTGCCTGCTGCTGGCGATGGCCACCACGACGTTCTGGATGATCCCGCGTGCGCTCGATCTCGCGCTCGAACAAGGCAGTGCCGAAGCGGCGAAATTCCTCAGCCTGCCGCTGCTGGCCGGCGTGCCGCTGGCGCTGGCCTGGCCGCACATCGGCATCTTCGGGCGCGGTTTCGTCTGGTCGAACCTGGCCAGCATGCTGGCCGTGCTCGGCTGGCTGTACCGGGCGGCGCCGATCCGCGTGTGCAACGCCTACGGCGAGACCAGTCAGTTCACTGCCGGAACGTGGATGATCGTGCTTGCCGTCACCATCTTCGCCGCCTGGCTGGCCAGCCTGCTGCTGTCGCCGGCAGGCAGCCATCCGCCGCAGGGCTGAAGCGATCCGCCCCGACGATGCGAACCCTTCTGGAGATGCTTTCCCATGAGCCGAGTCGTTGACGGTTTCACCGGTGCCATCGGCAAGACCCCCTTGCTGCGCCTGCGCAAGGCATCGGAGCTGACCGGGTGCGAGATCCTGGCCAAGGCCGAATTTCTCGAGCCGGGCGGCTCGATCAAGGACCGCACCGCATGGTTCCTGATCCGTGACGGCGAGCGGCGAGGGCTGTTGCGCCCGGGTGGCACGGTCGTCGAAGGCACGGCCGGCAATACCGGCATCGGTCTGACGCTGGTCGCCAATGCGCGTGGCTACCGGACGGTCATCGTCATCCCCGAAACCCAGAGCCAGGAAAAGAAGGACCTGCTGCGCCTCTACGGTGCCGACGTGCGCGAGGTGCCGGCGGCGCCGTTTCGCGACCCGGCCAATTACGTGCACGTGGCCGAACGCCTGGCCGCCGAACTGGCCGAGAGCCTGCCCGGAGGTGCGTTCTACGCCAACCAGTGGGAAAACACGGCCAACCGCGACGGGCATCGGGCAACGACCGGGCCCGAGATCTGGCAGCAGAGCGAAGGCCGGATCGACGGTTTCGTCTCGGCCATCGGCACCGGCGGCACGCTGGCCGGTGTCGCAGAGTTCCTCAAGTCGATCGACCGCGGCATCCGGGTCATCGCCGCCGATCCGCCCGGCGCGGCCATGTATTCATGGATCCGGCACGGCCGGCTCGAGTCCGAGGGCAACTCGATCACCGAAGGCATCGGACTCGGCCGGGTCACGGCGAACATCAAGGATGCACCGGTCGACGACGCCTACCGGATCGAGGATGACGAGGCGCTGGAGGTGATCTACGGACTGCTGCGCGATGAAGGTCTGTGCGTCGGCGGCTCGAGTGGCGTGAACGTTGCCGGTGCCATCCGGCTGGCACGCGAACTGGGCCCGGGTCACACGATCGTCACGATGCTGTGCGACTCGGGCCAACGCTACAGCCGGAAACTGTTCAATCCCGAATTTCTGCGCGAACGCCAGTTGCCGGTGCCGGACTGGCTCGCCGGCTTCGCGCCATAGCAGACGGCAAGGCGGAACTTTTCCGCGTCGATTCCGGCCAACCGGCCGGCAACGACGAACACCCGACGACTGATACCATCGGCGCCTGTGAACGCCGATTCTTCGCTTCCGGAGCCAGACCTTGGACAACCCTGCCGATCTCCGCTACACATCGACCCACGAATGGGTACGCCGCGAACCCGACGGAACGCTCACCGTCGGCATCACGTTCCACGCACAGGATGCGCTCGGTGAACTCGTTTATGCCGAACTGCCCGACGTCGGACGCGTCCTGAAGCTGGCCGAGGCCTGCGTGGTCGTCGAATCGACGAAAGCGGCATCCGCCGTGTACGCCCCGGTCGACGGCGAGGTGGTGGCCGTCAATCCGGCGCTGGCGGACGCGCCCGAGACCGTCAACAACGATCCGTTCGGTGCCGGCTGGCTGTTCCGGCTGCGCCCGTCCGACCCGGCACAGGTCGATGCACTGCTCGACGCCGCACAATACGAGGCCGGCCCAGCCAGCGAATGATGTGCGTCGGACGCCACTGGCGTCCCCGCTTTTCCCCTTTGCATCACCCGCCCCCCGGGGATTTCCTTCGATGAACGCTCCCGCACTGCTCGGCGCGCGCCTGCGCGCGCTGTCCGGATCGTCCGTCGCCGCCCAGGATGCGCCTGGACGAAGCGACTTCGTCGACCGCCACATCGGACCGGATCGCGCCGAAGAAGACGCGATGCTGGCCGAACTCGGTTATCGCTCGCGCACCGAACTCGTGCGCGCGATGCTGCCGGAGCACATCCTGCTCGACACACCGCCGGCGCTGCCGGCGGCCGTCGACGAAGCGGCGGCGCTGGCCGAACTGCGCACCCTGGCTGCGCGCAACGAGTGCTGGCGCAGCTTCATCGGCACCGGCTATCACGGCACGATCATGCCGGAAGCGATCCGGCGCAACGTGTTCGAGAACCCGGGCTGGTACACCGCCTACACGCCCTATCAGGCCGAGATCGCGCAGGGCCGGCTCGAAGCGCTGCTGACCTTCCAGCAGATGGTGATCGATCTGACCGGACTGCCGATCGCCAACGCGTCGCTGCTGGACGAGGCCACGGCGGCGGCCGAGGCGATGGCGATCGCACGCCGTGCCGCGAAATCGAAGACAACACGCTATTTCGTCGAGCGCGACACGCACCCGCAGGTCATTGCCGTCCTGCGCACGCGTGCGCTGCATCTGGGCATCGAGATACACGTCGCCGATGCCGATACCCTGTCTGCCAATGCGGAGAGCTGTTTCGGCGCGCATCTGCAGACGCCCGACACCCGCGGACGGCTGCGCGACTTCAGCGCCGACATCGCGGCACTGCACGAGGCGGGCGCGCGCGTTACCGTCGGCTGCGATCCGCTCGCCCTGCTGCTGACGAAGTCGCCAGGCGAGATGGGTGCCGACATCGCGATCGGATCGGCGCAGCGCTTCGGCATCCCGCCCGGCTACGGCGGCCCGCACGCAGCCTTCCTGGCAGCCCGCGCCGATCTGCTGCGCACGATTCCGGGGCGCATCATCGGCGTCTCGCGCGATGCCGCCGGAAAACCGGCGCTGCGCATGGCGCTGCAGACGCGCGAGCAGCACATCCGGCGCGAAAAGGCGACCAGCAACATCTGCACATCGCAGGCGCTGCTGGCCAACCTGGCGGCGTTCTATGCCGTCTGGCACGGCCCCGACGGGCTGCGGGCCATTGCCGAACGCGTGCACGGCCTGACGCGCCTGCTCGCACATCTGGTGGCCGGCAACGCCGACGCGACGGGGCACACGTCGTCCGTCGCGGCGAACGCGGCGCCCGCGCCGGCAGCCACGCACTGGTTCGACACGCTCGTCTACGACGGCCTCGACGTCGCATCGGTACGTGCGCGCGCCCATGCACAACGCATCAACCTGCGCTACCACGACGACGAGAGCGGCGATGGAGACGGAGAGGAAGATGGACGCCCGGGCGGCGCCGGCACGGGTGCCGATGCGCATGCAGGCACCCGGCGGGCGCAACGGCTGATCGGCATCACGCTGGACGAAACGACGACGCTGGCCGACGTCGGCGATCTCGCCTGGGTGCTCACCGGCCACCGCGTCGACGAGGAAACGCTGGCGGCGCTGGCGGCCGGCTTTCCGCTGGCCGGCGAAGAGATCCCCGCCGGCCTGCACCGGCACGATGCCGTACTGACGCACCCGGTCTTCCGGCGCCACCACAGCGAAGCCGCGTTCGTGCGCCATGTGAAGCGGCTGGAAAACCGCGACCTGTCTCTGGTGCACTCGATGATCCCGCTCGGCTCGTGCACGATGAAGCTGAACGCGGCGGCCGAAATGGCACCGGTCAGCTGGCCGGAATTTGCCGCTCTGCACCCGTTCGTGCCGCCCACACAGGCGCAGGGATACCACGACATGCTGGCGCAACTGGGGCAATGGCTGGGCGCGATCACCGGCTTTCCGGCAGTGTCGTTCCAGCCGAACTCGGGCGCGCAGGGCGAATATGCCGGCCTGCTGGCCATCCGCCGCTACCTCGATTCGATCGGCCAGCAGCACCGCAACGTCTGTCTGATCCCGGCGTCGGCACACGGCACCAATCCGGCATCGGCACAGATGATGAGCATGCACATCGTCGTCGTCGGCTGCGACGCACAGGGCAATGTCGATCTGCAGGACCTCGCGCGCCAGGTCGAGCGGCATCGCGACCGCCTGGCCGCGCTGATGATCACCTGGCCTTCCACGCACGGCGTGTTCGAGCCGGGCATCGTCGATGCCTGCCGGCTCGTGCACGAGGCCGGCGGCCAGGTGTACATGGACGGCGCCAACCTGAACGCGCAGGTCGGGCTGACGGCGCCGGCGCGCGTCGGTGCCGACGTCTGTCACATGAACCTGCACAAGACCTTCTGCGTGCCGCACGGCGGCGGTGGCCCGGGTATGGGGCCAATCGCCGTGGCGGCGCATCTGGCGCCCTTCCTGCCGACCGATCCGCTGCGCAGCGCCGACCGCGCCGGTGCCGTTTCGGCCGCGGCCAACGGCAGCGCGCTGATCACGACGATCTCCTGGATGTACATCCGGATGATGGGTGCCGACGGACTGCGCCGGGCCACCGAGACGGCGATCCTCTCCGCCAACTACATCGCCCGCCGCCTCGACCCGTATTTCCCGGTGCTCTATCGCGGCCGCAACGGCCTGGTCGCGCATGAATGCATCATCGATCTGCGCACCGTCAAGGCGCGCTGCGGCGTGAGCGCCGAGGACATCGCCAAGCGGCTGATGGACTATGGCTTTCACGCGCCGACGCTGTCGTTTCCGGTGGCCGACACGCTGATGATCGAGCCGACCGAATCGGAACCAAAGGACGAGCTCGACCGTTTCTGCGACGCGATGATCGCCATCCACGGCGAACTCGAACGCATCGAACGCGGCGAACTCGGGCGCGACGACAATCCGCTGCGCAGCGCACCGCACACGGCTGACATGCTCGGCAGCGAGTGGGCGCACGGCTATTCGCGCGAGGAAGCCGCCTGGCCGCTGCCCTGGGTGCGCGAGGCCAAATTCTGGCCGGCCGTGGCGCGCATCGACAATGCCGCCGGTGACCGGCAGCTCGTGTGCACGCTGCCGCTGCCGGAGGCGGCGGCCGACCAACCGGTACGGACGGGAAGGACATGAACAGCGAACCGACGCCATCGGCACCTCTGCGCGAGATCGTCCTGCAGGCCCTGCACGAACGGCGCGGCGCGCGCTTCGGCGCCTTCGCCGGTTTCCGGATGCCGATCCAGTACGGCGCCGGGGTGCGTGCCGAGCACCTGCACACGCGCGCGGCCGCCAGCCTGTTCGATGTTTCGCACATGGGGCAGCTGCTCGTGCGCGCGCGCGACGGCCGGCGCGAGACGCTGTACGCGCAGCTCGAAGCGGCACTGCCGGTCGATTTCGACGGCTGGGGGCATGACGAGCAGCGCTATTCGCTGCTGCTCAACGACCAGGGTGGCATCGACGACGACCTGATGCTCGTGCACCGGGTCGATGGCGACGCCGCCGAAGTGCGCATCGTCGTCAACGCCGGCAACCGCGCGGCCGATCTCGTCCGGCTGCGCGCGCTGTGCCCGAATCTGGTCATCGACGAAATCGATGCCGCGCTGATCGCGCTGCAGGGGCCGCAGGCCGAAGCCGTGCTCGCCGGACTCGACGCCGCCTGCGTGCCGCTGCGCTTCCTGCAGGCCACGACGCTCACGCTGGACCGCCAGCCGTGTTTCGCCACCCGATCCGGCTACACCGGCGAAGACGGCTTCGAGATCTCGCTGCCGACCGCGGCCGCGCGCCGCATCGTTGAAGCACTCCTGGCCGACGAACGCGTGCAACTGGCCGGACTGGGCGCACGCGACAGCCTGCGCCTGGAGGCCGGACTGGCACTGCACGGCAGCGACATCGACGCGACGACGACCCCGGCGGCTTCGGGTCTGGGCTTCGCCATCCCGAAGTCACGACGCACCGGCGGGCACAAGGCAGCCGGTTTCCCGGGGGCGGACATCGTGCTGCGCCAGTTCGCCGAAGGCGCTCCGAACCGGCTTGTGGGCCTTGTTTCACACCAGCCGACACCGATCCGCCCGCACACGTCCATCGTCGATGACGACGGCACGACGATCGGCGAAGTCACCAGCGGAACCATTTCACCGACGCTCGGCCATCCGGTCATGCTGGCGCGCCTGCAGGCCGGGGTGGTCGGACGCGTACCGGCCCCTGCCCTGCACGCCATCGTGCGCAACCGCCGGCTGCCGGTCGAGATCACGGTGCTGCCCTTCGTGCCGAAGCGTTACAGACGCTGACACGGCGCACTGCCGCAAGGCCTGGCTGACTCCCGGCGCCACGCTGTCACACGCGCACGATCTTGCCCGGGTTGAGGATGTCGTCCGGGTCCAGCGCGCGCTTGATCCGGCGCATCAGATCGAGCGCATCCTCGCCATGCTCTTCTTCGAGGAAGGGCATCTTGTGCAGGCCGACGCCGTGTTCGCCGGTACAGGTCCCGTCCATCGACAGGGCCAGATGCACGATCTCCGCGTTCAGCCGCTCGGCCTCGGCCAGTTCGGCCGGGTCATCGGGATCGATGAGCAGCATCGAATGGAAATTGCCGTCGCCGACGTGGCCGACGATGAGCGTCGGGAAATCGGCCTGATCGAGGATGCGCCGGGCGCCGATGATCGAATCGCTCAGGCGCGAGATCGGCACGCAGGTATCCGTGGTGATCGCGCGCCCGCCCGGGCGCATCTGCATGCCGGCGAAGTAGACGTTGTGCCGCGCCGTCCACAGGCGGGTGCGATCTTCCGGACGGGTTGCCCATTCGAAGTCCTCGCCACCATGATCGTGCGCGATCTGCTGCGTCAGTTCCGCCTGTTCCTGCACGGACGATTCACTGCCGTGGAACTCGAAGAAGAGCGTCGGCGTCTCGCGCAGCGTCGTATGACTGTAGGCATTGATCGCACGCACCGCACGCTCGCAGACATATTCGCAGCGCGCCACCGGCACGCCGAGCTGGATGATCTGGATGACGGCCGCGATCGCCTGCGCCGGGCTCGGAAAGCTGACCACGGCCGCCGACACCGCTTCGGGCAGCGGATAGAGCCGCACCGTTACCTCGGTGATGATGCCGAGCGTACCTTCGGAACCGACGTACAGCCGCGTCAGGTCGTAGCCGGCCGACGATTTCTTCGCCCGCCGCGCCGTGTGCACGATCTTGCCCTCGGCGGTGACGACGGTCAGGCCGAGCACGTTTTCGCGCATCGTCCCGTAGCGCACGGCATTCGTCCCCGAGGCGCGTGTCGCCGCCATGCCGCCCAGGCTCGCATCCGCACCCGGATCGATCGGGAAGAACAGGCCGGTCGACTTCAGTTCGTCATTCAGGCGCGTGCGCGTCACACCCGCCTGCACCGTTGCCGTCAGGTCCTCGGCCTGGATGGCGAGCACGCGGTCCATCTGCGACAGATCGATCGACACGCCGCCGTGGATGGCCAGCAGATGACCTTCGAGCGACGAGCCAACCCCGTAGGGGATCACCGGGAAACGGTGTTCGCGGCACAGGCGCACGATCTCCGCGACCTCTTCGGTGCTGTGCGCGTAGACCACGGCATCGGGCGGTGTGGCCGGGTAGACCGATTCATCCCGTCCGTGATGCTCGCGCACCGCTGCAGTCGTCGTGAAGCGATCACCGAAGCGCGCTCGCAGGGCCGCGGCCAGCGCATCCGGAAACGGCCGCCGCAGGAATTCACCGAAAATGGCAGGACTGTTCATGATCTCTCTTCGCTACGGTACGTCCGGGACGGTCTCGTCCGACTGCCTCACGGGCAACACGGGGTGCTGCCAGCCGTCACCCGGAATGCATGGAACCATCGACCTGACCGGACGTTGACCAGGACCCGCCGGCACCGTATGGGGCATGCGGGCAGCTCCGGCGTCAGTGGAAATGGTAGCCCGAGTCGCCGCAACGGCATGCCCATGGACGTGATCAGGCCGGCCACGCGCACGGCGGCACGAGCCCGATCGCTCGACCATGACCGATCTGCGGGAACGGTCTCGCCGGACCCTTGCGCGGTCATGACGCTACACTGCTCCGGAGTGCAGGCGAGCGTGATCCGCCGTCGTACGGTGGCCTGCCGGCACTGATCTGGCCGGGCCTCGCACCCGAAGGCGACCGCGGGGTGCCACGACGCCCGTCGGCCGATTCGCCGGGAGCATCCGCAGGCGCCGCTGCCTGTTACCTCAACACCTGACCGGGAGTACGGAGCAATGGGATATCGCCTGTCGAAAATCACGACCCGCACCGGAGACGACGGATCGACCGGTCTCGGCGACGGCAAGCGCACCCGCAAGGACGGCCCGCGCATCGAGGCGA
>DAIUFU010000002.1:0-44785 GCA_036844405.1 Burkholderiaceae bacterium
ACGAACTTGACCGCACCGCCACCGGCGAAGAACGTGTACACGACATCCGGCTTGATCGACGCGATCTCGGTGAGCAGCGCCTGGAATTCAACGCGCGGAAACGGCAGCGTCAGATCCTTCTCGATCTTGCCACCGGCCTTCGTGAAGGCCTCCTTGAAGCCGTTGACGCTTTCCTTGCCGGCCGCGTAATCCCAGGTGATCGTGACGGCGGTCTTGTAGCCCTTCTCCGCTGCGACCACACCCATGCCGTAGGCCGGCTGCCAGTTCGAGAACGAACTGCGGAAAATGTTCGGTGCGCACATCGGCCCGGTGACGGCGTCGGCGCCGGCGTTCGGGTCGATCATCAGCGTATTGGTGTCCTTGGCGACCTTGGCCATGGCCATGGCCACGCCCGAGTGCACGGTGCCGATGACGACGTCGACCTTGTCGCGGTTGATCAGCTTGTTGATGTTGTCGGTGGCTTTCGCCGGAGCACTCTCGTCATCGACGCGCGCATATTCGACATTCAGGCCGCCCAGCTTGCCTCCCTGTTCCTCGACGTACTGCTTGAAGCCGTTTTCGATGGCCGTTGCCAGCGCGGCATACGTTCCCGAGTACGGCAGCATGAATCCGACCTTGACCGAATCCGCCGCGCTGGCGCTGAACGTCAGTGACGTCAGGCCGGCAGCTACTGCCAGTTGCACAAGCTTTGCACCTTTCATCGAAACTCCTCCAGTTTTTGATCGGCCCGACATTATGGACGTATGTGCGAACGGGTGAAGCAATGCGCCCTGCACGCAAGCACCCGGATCCGGTACCCGCCTCCGCAGCCAGCGCGGCCACGCCGTCCGACACGAAGCCCATCGGCCAGGACGCGAAGGGGCGCATCTGCACACACCGGCAGGACAGGCCCCGGCGATTGCTTCAAGCGTTCATTATCAGGCCAGAACGAAAAAAATTGCGACTCCCGACTTTCCCCGATGGCCACCGCTGCATCTGCGAGTCCGGGCAGCCAAAGGGAGATCCGCGCCACATGCAAATCTCTTCCGGAGCGTGGCGCAGTCCAGCACTATAGTGCATTTTTGAACCCGGTCGACAGTTACCGTACTGTCGACGCCGTATCCGGGGCAATGAGGTGCGCCCGGCCGCGCGCCAGACGATCACGCAACTCGTCCATGCGCAGCGAGGATGCCCGCCGATCGGCGTGACGCAGCAACAGCACGACAGTGCGCCGGCGGTTGATCCACGCGACCTTCAGCCAGGAGCTGCCCCCGTCGCGCGTCAGCAGTTCGATCCAGTCGCCGCGCGCGAGCCGCTGCACGGCCGCTTCGGCGTCGATCTGCAGGCGTACCGGCGAAGCCGGCAAATCGCCAAGATCGAGCGATTCGAGGATCCCGGACAGATGTTCCCCCGAACTCGCATCGAGCGTGTCCGCCACGGCAGCATCGGCCGCAGCCGGCATGGCGGATGAAGCGTCGGACGGCCCGGTGGCGGCATGCGGCGCACCAGGATCGGCCGGCGAAGCGGTCGGTGGCGGCTCGGCAAACCCGGATTCTGGCTGTAACTGCGGCGGCGGTGGCTGTGGCTGGGGCGGTGACTGTGTCCAGTGCGGCGCGGAAGCATCCGCTGCCGTGGGGCGCCCGGTGGCACCCCCGGCGCGCTCGCCCGCACCGGCCACGCGGTGCTCACGATCACGCTTTTGCATCCGGCGCAGATGAATCAGGAACAGTTCATCGAAAAACGCCTTGTAGTCCTCTTCCTTCGCGCCGATTTCCTGCACGCCACGCGTCATCAGGCGGATGAGCGGCGGGATGCGCTGGGCCAGTTCCCCCCGACTGAACGGCCGGCCCTGCTCGTCCAGGCTCCAGAGCAGATCATCGACGACCTGCAGCGACACCTGGAATGCGGCGCTGTGCTCGCCATCGCGCAGGACAGCGGTACGCAGATGGCGCAACCACAGGTCCATCAGGAAACGAAGCACCGATTCGGGCGGCTGGTGCCGGCGCAGGCGCTCTTCGAGCATCCCGCGCACCCGGGCCGTGACTTCCTGTTCGAGTTCCGGCCCCGGGCGACGCATGTAATTGCGCCGGTTGCGCCGTCCTGGTGTGGCCTCCAGCGTACGGTGTTCGCGCGCGATGTGCTCGATGACCTGACCGACGCTGCGCGCCGCCCGGGCAAACTCCTTCTGCACCTGCTGCGCCATGACGCTGGAGCGCACCTGCAAGGCGCTGGCCACGATCTCGATCGCGCGGACCACCGTCTCCAGGCGCCGGTGCAGCTCGCTGCCGCGTGTGATTTCGTCCGCATGATCGACCGAGATGGCGCCGAAATGCTCGAGCAGGCGGCGCAGGGAACGCGGATCCTCGCCCAGATAGCCGGCATCGAGCAACGACAGCGAGAGGACGGGCAACTGCAGCCGCCAGAGCAGCGGGCGCGCCGCCAGGGGCACCTCGTCCTCATGCACCAGATAATCGAACATCGCCGCCACGAGATCGACGACCGCCACCTGCGTGGCCGGTGCGTTCGCTTCGCGCAGACGTGTACGCACGTTGGCAAAAAACCCGGTGCGTGCTTCGCGGCTGTACGGCAGCGCGCCGACCGAATGGGCAAAGGCAACGGCATCGCGCTCGGCGTCGAGCACCGGATGCAGCACCGGCAAGGCATGCAGGCGTGCTCCGGGTGCCTCACCACCCAGCACCGAGGTGCCCAGCACTGCGGCATCGCGCTCGGCGCGCGCCACCAGTGCCTGCGGATGCTCGATCGACGGATCCGGCGTTGCCAGCGCCGCACGGGCCGCGGGGGATCGAACGTCGGCCGGCGGGTCGTCGGAATATCCCATCTGCGCCAGCAGACGCTCGGCGGCCTCGACGACTTCGACCAGGACCGGCACAAAATGACGGTTTGCCGCCCGGCACAGTACAAGCCGCGCGGACCAGTCCAGGCCGGGGTCAGCGAGCCCGGCATGCACCGCGAGCGCCATCGCTTCGAGCGTGAGCGGATTGAGCCGATCCGGCCAGACGGCGCCGCACTCGGTCAGCAGGTGATCCAGTCGTGCCAGGTACCGGGCTGGACCGGCGCCGCCGTGCTCCCGAACGATGCGGGCGAGTTCAGCGGCGTCCATCCGGGACGGGGACATGCCGGCGACCGGAGCGCTGACGTCCTCTTGCGCCCCGCCTTCCCGGGCATCCAGGCTGCGCTGCACCCGCTCCTCGAAAAACCGGCGCATCGTCTGCCCGCGCTGCGTGCTATCCGTCCGCAGGCGTGCGGCCAGGGCCGACAGGTTCGTCCGCTCGCCGACATCGGCCGTACGCTGCGCAGTCTCTTCCAGTTCCCTGGCCAGCAGGGGCAATGCACCGCTGGCGGCCGCCTGCAACCAGTCGGCGATGCGTTCACATAGCCGTCGCAGATGCGCCGAAGAATGCGGAGACACCGTGAAAGAGGACAGCGTTGCGGACATCGAATCTCGTCGTGCGTATTTCCGCAGGCGGAAAAACAGGGCCGGAAACGGCTGCAGCCCGGCAAACTGACAGGATGCTAGCGGATCGAGTGCACGAACGGCGTGAAAAAATCGAGTGAACGGAACGAATGCCGCCGGGAACGAATCACGGCGGCGGCCACAGCCATCGGCCTTCGTACACCGGAGTGGCCGATCCCTCGAGCAGGACCGGGCCGCCGCGGTCGGCCCACTCGATCCGAACGTCACCGCCCGGCAGCCGTACGGTCACCCGGGCGTCGAGCAGACCCCTGAGACAACCCGCCACAACGGCCGCGCAGGCTCCGGAGCCGCAGGCCAGGGTCTCGCCGGCGCCGCGCTCGAACACGCGCAACCGCAGGACATCACGCGAGACGACCTGCGCGAAACCGACGTTCACGCGCTCGGGAAAGCGCGGGTGCACGGTCAGTGACGGCCCGAGCGATGACACCGGAGCCGTGTCGACGGCATCGACGAACAGCACGGCATGCGGATTGCCCATGCCGACCACCGTCAGCTCGACGCGACGGCCATCGACTTCGACTTCATGACAGTATCCACCATGCGTCGCCAGAAACGGGACGTCCGCGGGTTCGAGCTTCGGAACTCCCATGTCCACGACCACCGCGCCACACGAAGTGAGGCGCAGTTCGATGATCCCGGCAGTCGTACGGACGCGCATGCAGTCCTTGTGACACAAACCCCGGTCGCGCACGAAGCGGGCGAAACAGCGGGCGCCATTGCCGCACTGCCCCACTTCGGTGCCGTCCGCATTGAAGATCCGGTAGCGGAAATCAACGTCGGGACGATCAGCCGGTTCGACCAGCAACAACTGATCGAAGCCGATACCAAAATGACGATCAGCCATCCGGCGGATCTGCGCGGGACTCAGGCAAAGAGGCTCGTGCGTGCAGTCGACCACCATGAAATCGTTGCCGGTGCCGTGCATCTTCGTGAACGAAAGCATGGGTCTCGTTCCGACCCCCTGGAAGTCGTCCATACGCTTTCCCCGCAGACTGGATGGTCCACGGCTTCATGCACGAGTCGTGCCACCCGCCATGCGGGTGATCGCAGCCGCGACGCACCGGGATCTTCGACACGAAATCTCCGTGGCCCCTGCCGCCACCCTGACAAGGGCGGACAGGAACCGGCTCGCGCCAGCCGGATTCAGGGAACCAGCGGCAATGCGCGCTTGTGCGCGCTCGTTTCCCAGGCGCGCACGATCCGCGCCGCTGCTGCGGCATCGATGGCCTGTCCGTGCAGAAAGGCGTCGATATCGACATAACGCACCCCGTGGACGGCTTCATCGGGCCGGTCGGGAGCGAGATCTTCGAGACCCGCGACGGGTGTCTTGTCGACCAGATGTCGGGGTGCGCCCAGCCACGCGGCAATGGCACGGATCTGGCCCTTCACGAGCCCGTGCAGCGGTGCCAGATCGCAGGCTCCGTCACCGAACTTGGTAAAGAAACCCATGACCGCCTCGGCGGCGTGATCGGTACCGATGACCAGCCCGCCGACGGCATTGGCCATCGCGTACTGGGCGACCATGCGCAGACGCGCCTTGATGTTGCCGCGCACGGCATCACGCTGCTGCGGCGACAGTCCGACGAGTTGCGGCAAGCGCGTCGCCAGGGCCGTGACCACGGTGCCGATCGGCACCGTGCAGGACTCGTCGGCATCGATGAAGCGCAGCGCGTCGCGTGCGTCGCGCGCATCATGCTGGCGGCCACTGGGCAGGCGCACGGTGATCAGGCGCCAGCCATCATCGCCAGTGCGCGCGCGCAACGCCTGCACGGCCAGTTGGGCCAGACGGCCGGCGACAAGCGAATCGACGCCGCCGCTCACGCCGAGCACGAACGCGTGGCAACCGCTCCCGCGCAGCGTGTCGCCGAGGAATGCAATGCGCCGGGCGACCTCCGCCTGCAGTGCGGCTTCATCAACAAAGGGTGCCACGACATCGAGCGCGGTGGCGATGTCGCGCTGCCGCTGCGAAACCGTGTGATCCTGTTCCATGATGAAGCGGTCCTCCCCGAAATGGTGCATCGGACAGTGCGATGGGGATGTATCGGCGCGGTGCCGGATTCATACCGGGCAGCTGGTGTGCCAGGCCCGGTGCCGGCCGCCCCGATCGCATCAGGCGCCGCGACCGGCAAGCACGGCGGCCATCCGCGTCATCGCCGTGTCGACGTTCGCGGCGCTGTTGAACGCGCTCAGGCGGACGTGGCGGCGTCCGCAGCGCCCGAAGCCGGCGCCTGGCGTGCACACGACCCCGGCCTCGTGCAGCAGCAGATCGAAGAATTCCCATGAATCGCGTCCGCTGTCGAGCCAGACATACGGCGAATGCTCGCCGCCGCTGAAGGCCAGACCCATCTCGCGCAGGGATCGACGGATGCGATCGGCATTGGCGTGATAGCCGTCGATCAGGGCCTGGAGCTGCCGACGTCCGTCGGCGCTGTACACGGCTTCGGCGGCCCGCTGCACCGGGTAGGCGACACCATTGGAGCGGGTGGCCTGGCGGCGATGCCACAACTCGTGCAATGGCACCGGGACACCTTCGGGATCGCGGGCCATGCATTTCCGCGGCACGACGGTATACGCGCAGCGCACCCCGGTGAAACCGGCCGTCTTCGAGAAACTGCGAAATTCGATGGCGACTTCGCGCGCGCCGGGAACCTCGTAGATCGATCGCGGCAGACGCTCGTCGCGAATGAACGCCTCGTAGGCGGCATCGAAGAGAATCAGCGCGCCGGTGTCACGCGCGTAATCAACCCACTGCCGCAGTTGTTCATGCGTGATCGTCGCGCCGGTCGGATTGTTCGGAAAGCACAGATAGACGAGATCGACCGGCTCGTCCGGCAACCGGGGCAGATAGCCGTTGGCCGCATCGCAATCGAGGTAGACCAGCCCCTGATAGCGGCCGTCCGTCGCCGCGCCGGTACGTCCGGCCATCACGTTGGTGTCCGCGTAGACCGGATACACCGGATCGGGCAGCGCGATCCGGATGTCGCCGGCAAAAAGTTCCTGAATGCTGCCGATGTCGCATTTGGCGCCATCGCTGACGAAGATTTCGTCGGCGCCGACCTCGGCGCCGCGTGCCTGGAAATCATGCCGGGCGATGGCCTCGCGCAGGAAGTCGTAGCCCTGCACCGGACCATAGCCGCGAAAATGCTCGTCGCTGGCCATCTCGTCGACTGCCCGATGAAATGCCGTGATGCAGGCCGCGGGCAGCGCATGGACGACGTCGCCGATGCCCATGCGGATGATGTCCCGCTCAGGATGCCGGGAACGGAAGGCATCGACGCGTCGGGCAATGTCGGCGAACAGATAATCGGCTTCGAGCTTCTGGTAATGCGCGTTGATCCGGATCATTTCGTGTCGTCTCTTGTCGTGCCCGTGCCCGTGCCCGTACCTGGTCCCGGTCCACGGCGCCCGTCAGCGCGGCAGTTGCGTCGTACCCATCAGGTATTCGTCGACGGCACGCGCCGCCTGCCGGCCTTCACGGATCGCCCAGACGACCAGCGACTGGCCACGACGCATGTCTCCAGCGGCGAAGACACCCGGCACGCTGGTCGCGTAGCCACCCTGCGCGCCGGTGGTCGCGCGCGCATTGCCACGCTCGTCCCGCTCGATGCCGAAACCGTCGAGAACATTCGCGACCGGCCCGGTGAAGCCCAGCGCCAGCAGCACCAGCCCGGCCGGCCAGGTGCGCTGCGTACCGGCGATCTCGACCGGCCTCCCGTCCCGGATCTCGACTTGCGCCGTCTGCAGGCCGGTGATTCGTCCACCTTCGCCAAGAAACGCGCGGGTGGCGATTGCGAACTCGCGCTCGCAGCCCTCCTCGTGGCTGGAGGAAGTGCGCAGGCGATACGGCCAGTACGGCCAGGTCGCCAGCTTGTCTTCGCGCAGCGGCGGCATCGGCATCAGCTCGAACTGCACGACGCTGGCGGCACCCTGGCGAATGGCCGTGCCGACACAGTCGGAACCGGTATCGCCGCCACCGATCACGATGACGTGGCGTCCATCCGCCCGGATCTGCTGCGCCATCTCCAGGCCGGCGTTGACACGGTTCTGTTGCGGCAGATACTCCATGGCGAAATGAACGCCACCCAGTTCGCGCCCGGGCAGTGGCAGATCGCGTGACTGCTCGGCGCCGCCGCACAGCAGTACGGCATGGTGGTCGCCGCACAATTGCTGCGGCGTCACGGTGCGGACGGCCTGGTTGTTGATCCTGCTGCCGGCCGGCAGCGCGCCGACGAGCGTGCCGGTCACCATCGTCACGCCTTCGGCCAGAAGCTGCTCGACGCGGCGATCGATGTGCGTCTTGTCGAGCTTGAAGTCCGGAATGCCGTAGCGCAGCAGGCCACCGGGGCGGTCGTTTTTCTCGTATACGGTGACGGTGTGCCCGGCGCGCGCCAGCTGCTGGGCGGCCGCGAGTCCGGCCGGACCCGAACCGACGATGGCTACCCGGCGACCGGTCTGCGTTGCCGGTGGCTGCGGCACCACCCAGCCTTCCTGCCAGGCGCGATCGATGATCGCGTGCTCGATCGACTTGATGCCGACCGGCTGGTTGTGCAGATTCAGCGTGCAGGCGGCTTCGCACGGAGCCGGACAGATCCGTCCGGTGAATTCCGGGAAATTGTTGGTCGAGTGCAGTACCTCGATCGCCTTTTTCCAGTCGTCGCGATAGACGAGGTCATTGAAGTCGGGAATGACATTGTTGACCGGGCAGGCGTGATGACAGAACGGCGTGCCGCAGTCCATGCAGCGTGCCCCCTGTCGTCTTGCCTGCTCGGGTTCGAGGCCGTGCACGAATTCCCGATGGTGCTGCACACGTGCGGCGACCGCATCGTGCGCCTCTTCGATACGTTCGAATTCCAGAAAACCGGTGATCTTGCCCATGATCTGCTGCCCTGCCCGTTCAGCCCTGGACTGCGTCGGCGCAGGCCGTCTCTTCGCGCCCGCCGTCGTCCTGGCGGGTGCACAGCGCGCGCCGGTATTCGTGCGGAAACACCTTGACGAATCGGGCGCGCGCACTCGGCCAGTGATCGAGAATCCACCGTGCCCGCCGTGAGCCGGTGAACTGGTGATGGCGCTCCAGCAGACGCCGCAACAGGACTTCGTCGGCTTCGCCCGCATGCAGCGGAATGCCGGCGGCCATCTGCGCCGACGGTGAAAGCAGCGCCTCGAGCGCCACCTGGGCCGTATTGCAGCGCGCTGCGAATCTGCCCTCTGCACGGTGGCTCCCGTTGCTCTCGCCGCTGTCATCGCCGCCATCGTCACCTTCGCCGCCATCAAACACCCAGGCCACGCCGCCCGTCATCCCGGCAGCGAAATTGCGCCCCGTCGGACCGAGCACGACCACGGTGCCACCCGTCATGTACTCGCAGCCGTGATCACCGGTGCCTTCGACCACGGCGGTGGCACCGGACAGGCGCACGCCGAAGCGCTCGCCGGCCACCCCGCAGAAATACGCCTCGCCCGCAGTCGCACCGTAGAGCACGGTATTGCCGACGATGATGTTGCGCGTCGCATCGCCGGCGAAGTCCGGATGCGGCCGCACGATGATGCGACCGCCCGACAGCCCCTTGCCGGTGTAATCGTTGGCCTCGCCGGTCAGCGTGAACGTGATGCCCGGCGCGAGAAAGGCGCCGAAACTCTGTCCGGCCGTGCCCTGGAAACGCACCTGGATGCAGTCCTCGGGCAGGCCGTCGGGATGGTGCCGGACGAGTTCGCCCGAGAGCATCGCACCGACGGCGCGGTCGACGTTGCGCACCGGTTGCGCGAGCCGGACCGGCTCGCCGCGCTCGAGCGCCGGACGTGCCTGTTCGATCAGCGCAACGTCGAGTGCGTGTTCGAGACCGTGGTCCTGCACTTCAACCTGTCGGCGCGCCACCTCCGCCGGCGCCGGCGACAGGGCGAACACCCGGCTGAAATCCAGCCCCCTCGCCTTCCAGTGCGCGACGCCCTTGCGGGTATCGAGCAGGTCGGCGCGACCGATCAGATCATCGAAGCGCCGGATGCCGAGTTGCGCCATGAGGCGGCGCGCCTCCTCGGCGACAAAGAAGAAGAAATTCACCACGTGCTCGGGCTTGCCGGAGAAATTGCGGCGCAATACCGGGTCCTGCGTGGCGATCCCGGTCGGGCACGTATTCAGGTGGCACTTGTGCATCATGATGCAACCCGAGACGACCAGCGGCGCGGTGGCGAAGCCGAATTCGTCGGCACCCAGCAGCGCGGCGATCACGACGTCGCGCCCGGTCTTCATCTGTCCGTCGGCCTGCACGCGCACGCGCCCGCGCAGGCGGTTGAGCACAAGGGTTTGCTGCGTCTCGGCCAGGCCCAGCTCCCACGGCGCACCGGCATGCTTGATCGATGACCAGGGCGCGGCGCCGGTGCCGCCGTCGTGGCCGGCGATGACGATGTGATCGGCACGGGCCTTGGCGACACCGGCGGCAACGGTGCCGACACCGACTTCCGAGACCAGCTTGACCGAGATGCCCGCGCGCGGGTTGACGTTCTTCAGATCGTGGATGAGCTGCGCCAGATCCTCGATTGAATAAATGTCGTGGTGCGGCGGCGGCGAGATCAGCCCGACGCCGGGCACGGCGTGGCGCAGCCGGCCGATGTAGGCCGAGACCTTGCTGCCGGGCAACTGGCCGCCTTCGCCGGGCTTGGCGCCCTGCGCCATCTTGATCTGGATCTGGTCGGCGGAAACGAGGTAGGCGGTAGTGACGCCGAAGCGCGCCGACGCGACCTGCTTGATCCTCGAGCGCAGGCTGTCGCCTTCGCGCAGCGCGTAGTCGACTTCGACGACATCACCGATGACCTCGGTCAGGCGGGTACCGGCACGGATGGTCTCGCCGCGCAACTCGCCACGGTAGCGTGCCGGATCCTCGCCGCCCTCGCCGGTATTGCTCTTGCCGCCGATGCGGTTCATGGCGATGGCAAGACTGGTGTGCGCCTCGGTCGAGATCGAGCCGAGTGACATCGCGCCGGTGGCAAAGCGCTTGACGATCTCCGCCGCCGGCTCGACTTCGTCGAGCGCAATGGCCTGGTCCGGATCGAAGCGCAGTTCGAACAGGCCGCGCAGCGTCATCAGGCGCCCGGACTGGTCGTTGATGATGCGCGCATATTCCTCATAGGTCTCGTAGCGGTTCGCGCGCGTGCCGTGCTGCAGCGTGGCAATCGCTTCGGGCGTCCACATGTGCTCCTCGCCGCGCACTCGCCAGGCGTACTCGCCGCCGTCGGCCAGTGCGTCGGCCAGCAGCGGATCGGTGCCGAAGGCTGCCCGGTGGTCGCGCAGCGCTTCTTCGGCGATGTCGAAGATGTCGATGCCGCCGACGCGGCTCGGCGTGCCGGCGAAATACCGTTCGATCAGTGACGCATCGAGACCGATCGCCTCGAAGATCTGCGCACCGCAATACGACATGTAGGTGCTGATCCCCATCTTGGACATGATTTTCGACAGACCCTTGCCGACCGCCTCGCGAAACCGGGCGATCGCCTCCGGTGCGTCGATGCCGAGTTGCGGCGCGCGCTCGGTGAGCGTGTGCAGCGCCAGCCACGGATGCACCGCTTCGGCACCGTAGCCGGCCAGGACGGCAAAGTGGTGCACTTCGCGTGCGCTGCCGGTTTCCACCACCAGTCCGGCGGCGGTGCGCAGACCAATGCGCACCAGGTGCTGGTGGATTGCCGACAGCGCGAGCAGCGCTGGAATCGCGACGTGCCCGGCATCCATGTTGCGATCGCTGAGGATCAGGATGTTGCAGCCTGAGCGGATGCTTTCCTCGGCCTCCGAGCGCAGGCTGGCGATGCGCGCCTCGATGCCTTCCCGGCCCCACTGCGCCGGCCAGGTGATGTCGATGGTGCACGGGCGGAACTTGTCGCCGCTGCGCCGGCCGATGTCGCGCAGCCGCGCCATGTCGTCGAAGTCCAGCACCGGCTGCGTGACCTCGAGCCGCATCGGCGGATTGACGGCATTGATGTCCAGCAGATTCGGTCGCGGCCCGATGAACGAGACCAGCGACATCACGACCGCTTCGCGGATCGGATCGATCGGCGGATTCGTCACCTGCGCGAACAACTGGCGGAAATAGTGATACAGCGGCTTGCTGCGCTGCGACAGCACCGCCAGCGGCGTGTCGTCGCCCATCGAGCCGATCGCCTCCTCGCCGTTGAGCGCCATCGGATCGAGCACGAACTTCAGATCTTCCTGCGTGTAGCCGAAGGCCTGCTGGCTGTTGAGCAGGGACACGCGCGGCGTGTCGAGCAGAGGCACGCGCGGCGTGTCGAGCAGAGGCACGCGCGACGTGTCGGGCAGAGACACGCGCAGCGAGGTGGATCCGGGGGCCGTTCCGGACCCGGGCGCACGGACGGTTTCAGCGCCGGAATCGACGTCGTCCAGGCAGATGCGCACATTGTCGATCCACTGCCGCCAGGGCCGGGCGGCGGCGAAGTGCGCCTTGATCTCCTCGTCCTCGATGATACGCCCCTGATCGAGATCGATCAGGAACATCCGTCCGGGCTGCAGGCGCCATTTGCGCACGACGTGCTTCGGCTCGACCGGCAGCACACCGGCTTCGGAGGCCAGCACCACCAGGTCGTCGTCGGTGATGATGAAACGTGCCGGACGCAGGCCGTTGCGATCGAGCGTGGCACCGATCTGTCGTCCGTCGGTGAACACCATTGCCGCCGGGCCGTCCCACGGCTCGAGCATCGCGGCGTGGTATTCGTAGAATGCGCGCCGGCGCTCGTCCATCCGTGCGTCCTGTTCCCAGGCTTCGGGAATCATCATCATCACGGCTTGCGCCAGCGGATAGCCGGCCATCACGAGCAGCTCCAGCGTGTTGTCGAACGTCGCGGTATCGGACTGGCCCTCCATCGTGATCGGATAGAGCTTGCGGAGGTCGGCACCGAGCACCGGCGAGTCCATCACGCCCTCGCGCGCCCGCATCCAGTGGAAATTGCCCTGGACCGTGTTGATCTCGCCGTTGTGCGCCACCATCCGGTACGGATGCGCCAGCGGCCACGACGGGAAGGTATTGGTCGAAAAACGCTGATGCACGAGTGCCAGCGCCGAGACGACGCGCTCGTCCTGCAGATCGAGGTAATACCGACCGACCTGTCCGGCCAGCAGTTGTCCCTTGTAGATCACCGTGCGGCAGGACATGCTCGGCACGTAGTATTCGAAGCCGTACGTAAGTCCGAGCCGGGTGATCCGCGCCGAAGCCGTCTTGCGGATCACGTACAGCTTGCGCTCCAGCGCATCGGGCACCAGCACGTCGTGCCCGCGGCCGATGAAGACCTGGCGGATGACGGGTTCCCGGGCGCGCACCGCCGGCGACATCGGCAGATCGCGATCGACCGGCACGTCGCGCCAGCCGAGCAGCACCTGGCGCTCGGCCCGGATCGCGCGCTCCAGTTCGTGGATGCAGGCCTCGCGCGAGGCCGCCTCGCGCGGCAGGAAGATCATGCCGACGCCGTATTCACCAGGAGGGGGCAGGACGATGCCCTGATGCCCCATTTCGGTGCGGTAGAGCGCATCGGGAATCTGGATCAGGATGCCCGCGCCGTCGCCCATCAGCGGATCGGCACCGACGGCGCCGCGGTGATCGAGGTTCTCCAGGATCTTCAGGCCCTGCCGGACGAGTTCGTGCGACCTGCGCCCCTTGACGTGCGCGACGAAGCCCACGCCGCAGGCATCGTGCTCGGTGTTCGCGTACAGGCCGCGCTCCGCGGCTGCACGGATCTCCGCCGCACTCGCAACGGCGGATGGTACGGATGACTCGGACGGCGTATTGCATGCGGGCGTGACAGCCATGCGAATGATCCTCCTGCCGATGAAGGCGACATTGATCCGACGGAGACGACCGATGTGCCGCACTCCCGATCAATGACTGCACGCAAGAATCATTCCAGTTCGATCACCCGACACGCGTTTCGGCGATCGCAACGCATCCGGGCAGCCGGCTTGCGCCCGACCGGCATCCCGTGAGTCAGGATCGCCAGGCGTCTGCCCGGACATTCAGGGAATCGGCTGCGGTGTGCGGCTTGCGACAGTGCCGGGCGCCAGCCGGCCTGCGGCGTCGGGGCCGGGACGTCAGTCGTCGTCCGGTAGCCCGTCGGCGCCGATATCGTCGGTCAGGCGCAGTTCCTGGATCTTGCGGGTCAGCGTATTGCGGCCGTAGCCGAGCAGACGTGCCGCGCTTTGCCGCCGGCCGCCGGTATGACGCAGGGTCTGCACGATCATCGTGCGTTCGAAGGCCGGCTGGGCCTGCCGCAGCAGGCCGGTTTCGCCACGGGCCAGCGCCGCATCGACCCACTGTGCCAGCGCCCGCACCCAGTCGTCGTCAGCGCGCTCGTCCCCGGCCACTGGCGCCGACTGATCGGCGGGCAGATCACTGACCAGAATCTCGCGGCCGGGAATCATGATCGTCAACCAGCGGCACAGATTCTCCAGCTGGCGCACGTTCCCCGGCCAGGGTAGCCGGCTCAGGTACTGTGCGGCATCCGGCAACAGGATGCGCGGCTCCACGTTCAGTTCCCGGGCGATCCGCTGAAGGAAGAATTCCGCCAATGGCACGATGTCTTCGCGCCGCTCGCTCAGGCGCGGCAGATGGATGCGGATGACGTTCAGGCGGTGAAACAGATCTTCACGAAAACTCCCCTGGCGGATCGCCGCCTCCAGGTCGCGGTGCGTCGCGGCAATGATGCGGACATCGGTACGGATCAACGTGTGTCCACCGACGCGATAGAAGCAGCCTTCGGCCAGCACCCGCAACAGGCGGGTCTGGGCCTCCATCGGCATGTCGCCGATTTCGTCCAGGAACAGCGTGCCGCCGCTGGCCTGTTCGAAGCGTCCCTTGCGCTGCTGGGTGGCACCGGTGAACGCACCTTTTTCGTGCCCGAACAGTTCGGACTCGATCAGTTCACGCGGGATGGCGGCAATGTTCAGGGCCACGAACGGCTGCGCCGCACGGGGGCTGTACCGGTGCAGCGCCCGGGCCACCAGCTCCTTGCCGGTGCCGGATTCGCCGTCGATCAACGCGGTGAAGCTTGATTTCCACAGGCGGCCGATCGCCCGGAAGACCTCCTGCATGGCCGGTGCCTCACCGATCAGGCCGGCCTGCTCGAAGGCTGCCCGGGACGGCGGTCCGGTGCGAGGCTCACGCCTCAGGTCGAGTGCCCGGCGGACCAGCGTCACCGCGTCGTCCAGATCGAACGGCTTGGGCAGGTATTCGAACGCACCCCCCTGGTACGAGCGGACCGCGCTGTCGAGATCCGAATGTGCCGTCATGAGGATCATCGGAATCTGCGGATGACTGCGCCGGATGTGTTCGAGCAGATCAAAACCGCTCGTGCCCTGCATGCGGACGTCGCTGACGATCACCGAGGGCACGTGCTGCGCGAGCGCGCGCAGCGCGGCGTCACCGCTGTCGAAAGCGGTCACGCCGAACCCGGCCCGCGACAGCGCCCTTTCCAGGACCCAGCGCAGGGACGGGTCGTCATCGATGACCCAGACCGGATCAGGCGACGTCACGATGAAGCTCGGCCGGATCGCCGGCTCCTGCCGACCGGAAGGGAATCATGATCCGGAACACGGTGCGCCCGGGCTGGCTGTCGCATTCGATGAGACCGCCATGGCGCTGGATGATCGCCTGCGCGATCGGCAGGCCCAGCCCGGTACCCAGGGCACGCCCGGTCACCATCGGATAAAAGAGCGTGGCGCTCAGATCCTCCCGGATTCCGGGGCCATTGTCTTCCACCTCGATCAGGCAGACGAGTCGATGGCGCTGCGCGCCGATCGTGAACTGGCGCAACACGCGCGAACGCAGGATGATGCGCGGCCGCTCGTCCGGGCCGCCGTTGCCGGCAGGCGCTTCGAGCAGCGCCTGCGCCGCGTTACGCACGATGTTCAGCACCACCTGGACCAACTGGTCGGTGTCGGCCCATACGTCCGGCAGACTCGGATCGTAATCACGCTCCAGCGCCAGTGCGCTGCCGGCTTCCGCCTGCACGATCACGCGTACCCGTTCGAGGACGCGATGGATGTTGACGCTGCCCGGATCGGGCAGTTCGTGCGGCTCCAGCATCTGATCCACGAGGCTGGACAGGCGATCCGTTTCGTTGATGATCACCGAAGTGAATTCGTTCAGGGGAGACTGGTCGAGCGACTGCCCGAGCAGTTGCGCAGCCCCGCGAATGCCCGCGAGCGGATTCTTGATCTCGTGCGCCAGACCGCGTACCAGCGCACGCGTGGCCAGACTTGCGGTGAACAGGCTGTCTTCGCGGTGAATGCGCATCTGGCGATCGAGCGGCTGCAGTTCCATCAGCAACTGCCGCACGTCGCCGCCACCCGCAACGAGCGGGGTGATGGTGTAGTCCACCATCGAAGCATCGCCGTTGCCGTGAAACCGGAGGCGCGCCGCGCGCCGGATGCGGGTCTGCTGATCGCGCAGGGCGCCATGCAGGTCGCTCGCAGTCGGATCATTCGACTCGAAGAACGAGGCAATCGGCTGGCCGGTCAGGTGCGCCACGCTGGTCGCAAACAACTGCTCGGCGGCCTGGTTCGCGTATTGCACGCACAACGCCTCGTCCAGCAGGACTACCGCCGTGAACAGATGCTCCAGCAGGTGCTCCGGCAGATCCGCCGCCGGCTGGTCCCCGCGGAGGCGGCTGCGTGTCGGGTGACGAAGAGAAGACATGCGATCCGTCACCCGTGCATCCGTACCCTACAGGCTGTAGTACATGTCGAATTCTATCGGATGAACGGCCTGCCGCAGCCGCGTCACTTCGGTCATCTTGCTCTCGACGTAGGCCTCGAGCATGTCCTCGGTGAAGACGCCGCCGGCGAGCAGGAACTGCCGGTCGGCGAGCAGTGCGTCCAGCGCCTGATCGAGACTGTGCGCCACGCGCGGAATCCGGGCGGACTCCTCCGGCGGCAGGTCGTACAGGTTCTTGTCCATGGCATCGCCCGGATGAATCCGCTGCTGGATGCCGTCGAGACCGGCCATCAACAGCGCAGTGAAGGCGAGATAGGGATTGGCCGTCGGATCGGGGAACCGGCACTCGATGCGCCGTGCGGCAGGATTGGTGACCCAGGGAATCCGGATCGACGCCGAGCGGTTGCGGGCCGAATACGCAAGCATCACCGGCGCCTCGAAGCCCGGGACGAGACGCTTGTAGGAATTGGTGCCGGGGTTGGTGATCGCATTGAGCGCCGGCGCGTGCCGGATGATGCCGCCGATGTAGTGCAATGCGAGTTCCGAAAGACCCGAATAGCCGTCGCCGGCGAACAGGTTGCGGCCGTCCTTGAGCAGGGACTGGTGAACGTGCATGCCCGAACCGTTGTCGCCGACGAGCGGCTTGGGCATGAAGGTGGCGGTCTTGCCCCGGGCATGCGCGACGTTGTGCACGCAGTACTTGAGGATCTGCACCTCATCGGCCTTGCGGACCAGCGTATTGAAGGTCACGCCGATCTCGCACTGCCCGGCGGTGGCCACCTCATGGTGGTGCACCTCGGTGCGCAGCCCCATCGCCTCCATGGCCGTGCACATCGCCACGCGCAGGTCGTGCAGCGAATCGACCGGCGGAACGGGGAAATAGCCCCCCTTCACCCGCGGGCGGTGGCCGGTGTCGTTGCCGCCGGTGGCGTCCTCCGTGACCCAGGCGCCCTCGCTGGAATGGATCGAGAACCCGGCTGCCTGCATGTCGGTCTTCCAGTGCACGGCGTCGAAGACGAAGAACTCCGGCTCCGGGCCGAAGCAGGCAGTGTCCGCAATCCCGGTCGAACACAGATAGTCCTCGGCGCGGCGTGCGATCGAACGGGGATCGCGGCTGTAGCCCTGCATCGTGGCCGGTTCGAGCACATCGCAGCGCACGACGACCATCGGCTCTTCCGTGAATGGATCGGCGACGGCGGTCTCGTCGTCGGGCATCAGCACCATGTCGGAGGCTTCGATGCTCTTCCACCCATGAATGGAAGAGCCATCGAACATCTTTCCGTCCTCGAAGGTGCCGGCATCGATGGCGTGACTGGGAAAACTGACGTGCTGCTCCTTGCCCAGCGTATCGGTGAAGCGCAGGTCGACCCAGCGTGCGCGGGTTTCGGCGATCAGTGACAGGGTCCTGGCGGACATGGACGTGCTCTCCATGACGGAACGATAGAGAAGGAAAAAAGAAAGAAGAAGGCGAGTCGGCAATGGGTCAGGCGACGATGCGGGTGCGTCGGCAGACTCCGGGACGACGCAAGCCCCGACAGTCTTCAAGCAAGACGGATGCCAGGTTCCGGAACCGGCGAGGAGACGACACTTCCGGCCGATTGCTTCACATATTCCCGGTGGCCTTGACGCGCTGAACAGGTCGATCGGTGATCCGATCTGGTGCAGGTTTCCGGTCGGATGCACCGCGACGAAGCGGCGCACTCGTCCCGTCACGAAACAGGCAAACCGGCACGCGGTTTGCCGCACGGAAAGCGCCGAAGCAGTCGTCCCGACCAGTGCTATTCTTTCGCCGTTCTGCAATCCGTGCACCGGCTTGCCGCCGGGGATCCGCGGATCCTCCGGTCTTCTTCAGCCCGTGGTTGGCCGGTGACCGTCCAGGAGTCTCCGTTGTCCGCCACACCCGTACGACCAGCCGCCCCCGCATCCGAAGCCTGTCTTCCGGATACGGGACGAAAGTCCGGAAACCCCGGATCAGGCCTGATTCCCGCACTCCCGCCAGCCGTCCTCGCACTGGCGGACGGAACGATTTTTCGCGGGTTTTCGGCGGGCGCGGCAGCACAAAGCGTGGGGGAAGCGGTCTTCAACACCGCGATGAGCGGCTATCAGGAAATCCTCACCGACCCGAGTTACTGCCGCCAGATCGTCGTGCTCACCCACCCGCATATCGGCAATTGCGGCGTCAATGCCGACGACGTCGAATCCGGGCGAATCCAGGCCGCCGGCCTGGTCGTCAAGGACCTGCCGCGGACGTTCTCCAGTTGGCGCGGCGTGGAATCGCTGCGCGACTGGCTCACGCGTGAAGGCGTCCCGGCCATTGCCGGCATCGACACGCGTCGCCTGACACGGATCCTGAGTGCGCGCGGTGCGCAGAGCGCCTGCCTGGTGACGGCGTCCGAGCCCGGCGAGACGATCGACGAACGTGCCGCGATCGAGGCGGCGCAGGCCTTCCCCGGGCTGGCGGGCATGGATCTCGCGCAGGTGGTTTCGACCCGTGAACCCTATCGCTGGACCGAAGGAAGCTGGCGACCCGACACCGGCTTTCACTCACCGGCAGCACGGCGCTTTCGCGTCGTCGTCTACGATTTCGGCGTGAAGCGCAACATCCTGCGCCTGCTGGTCGAGCGCGGCTGCGAACTGACCGTGCTGCCGGCGCGCGCGCCCGCCGCGCAGGCCCTGGCAGAGCAACCCGACGGGATTTTCCTGTCCAATGGCCCCGGGGATCCGGAGCCCTGCGACTATGCGGTACGCGCGGTCCGCGAGCTGATCGATACCGGCCTGCCCGTCTTCGGCATCTGCCTCGGGCACCAGATCATCGGCCTGGCCTCCGGCGCACGCACGATGAAAATGAAGTTCGGCCACCACGGCGCGAACCATCCGGTGCGCAACGTTCAGACCGGAGAGGTGTACATCACCAGCCAGAACCACGGCTTTGCGATCGATCCGGCATCACTGCCGGCCAGCCTGCGCGTGACGCACCGATCGCTGTTCGACGATTCGATCCAGGGACTGGAACGCGTCGATCGCCCCGCCTTCTGCTTCCAGGGGCACCCTGAAGCCAGTCCGGGGCCGCAGGATGTCCACTATCTGTTCGATCGCTTCATCGACGCGATGGCCGCTGCGTCCAGGCCCGCGTGATTCCTCAGGTCGGCACCGGCAAACGCTGCCCGGCATCCCTGAGCAGGCCGGCCAGTTCACGCACGCTGTTTTCCAGCGCCTTGCGCAACGATGGCCCGGCCAGCCAGCCGAGGTGCGCATCGAGCGTGGCCGGATAGTCGTTCTGGGCGGCGGCAATCAGCGTCAGCAGCCGCACCTCGTCGGCCGTCAGCGTGGCCTGCCCGGGTGGATTGGCCCGCAGGCGCTGGCGCTGCGACAAGGCGAGCACGCGCAGGAAAACACGGAAAGCGCAAAACACCCGATCCGCTCCGACGCCGCACGAGCAACGGAACTTCGATGCGATCAGCGGACACTCGGCGCCGTGCGCCATGGTCAGCCGCCAGGAATGCACGAGCAGTCGTGCGCAGTCGCTGTCTTGCGCCTTCCCGTCATAGGTCAGCTGGGCCTGCATGGTTCATCCCCCCGAACACGTGGACAGGCCCTCATCTTATATGCGAATGATTCTCGTTTGTGTTTGTGCCAGGTTCCGAAATTGCGAATTCCGGTCGTGAAATGCGATGACGTCAGACGTCCGACCAATGCTTCGGCCTGGTCGTGACAGGATCGACGGGGAACGGGGAACGCTTGGTGTCACCAGGATGCATACCGATCATCCTGGCGGAAAGGGTGGGATTCGAACCCACGTTGCGGTTGCCCGCAAACCGGATTTCGAGTCCGGCGCATTCGACCACTCTGCCACCTTTCCGGACGCACGCATTGCACGTGCGCGAAGCCGGCGAGTATATCAAAGCCGGCGGGTTCTGTGCGCCCCGCCAGCCTGGTTCAGCCGATCCGGTCGACTCCGCCCATGTAGGGCACAAGCGCCGCCGGCAGACGGATCGAGCCGTCGGCCTGCTGACCGTTCTCGAGTACGGCGACGAGCGCGCGGCCCACGGCCAGCCCCGATCCGTTCAGGGTATGCACGTGCGCCGGCTTGCCGTCGGCGCCGCGATAGCGCGCTTGCATGCGCCGCGCCTGGAAGGCTTCGCAGTTGGACACCGACGAGATCTCGCGGTAGGTGCGCTGCGACGGCAACCAGACTTCCAGATCACAGGTGCGCGCCGCCGAAAAACCCATGTCGCCGGTGCACAGCAGCACGACGCGGTACGGCAGTTCGAGCTTGCGCAGGAGGTTTTCGGCGTGCCCGACCATCTGTTCGAGCGCGGCGTACGAATGCTGCGGTTCGACGATCTGCACCATCTCGACCTTGTCGAACTGGTGCTGGCGGATCATGCCGCGCGTATCGCGTCCGTAGGCGCCGGCTTCCGAGCGGAAGCACGGGGTGTGTGCGGTCAGGCGGATCGGCAGCGAGGCGGCCGGCACGATTTCGTCGCGCACGAAATTGGTCAGCGGCACTTCGGAGGTCGGGATCAGGTAGAGCGGATCACCCTCGCCCTGCTGCCCGCCCTTGCGCGCCGCAAAGAGATCAGCTTCAAACTTCGGCAACTGGCCGGTGCCGCGCATCGTTGCCTCGTTGACGATGTACGGCACGGCGCATTCGGTGTAACCGTGTTCGTTCGTCTGGGTATCGAGCATCAGCTGCGTCAGCGCCCGGTGCAGGCGCGCCATCGGCCCCTTCATGACGACGAAGCGTGCGCCGCTGAGTTTCGCCGCGGTCTCGAAATCGAGCCCGAGTGCAGCGCCGAGATCGACGTGATCACGTGGCTCGAACGGCAGCACCGGCGGCTCCGAGCCGTCCGGGCTCCAGCGACGCAGTTCGACGTTGGCGCTTTCATCCATGCCAACCGGAACCGATTCCTCCGGCAGGTTCGGCCACTGCAGCAGCCACTGCGTCAGTTGTGCGCGCACGTCCTCGTTCTCGTGCGCGACCCCCTGCAGTTCTTCGTTCAGGGCCACCGACTCGGCCATGGCAGCGCTGGCGTCTTCGCCCGCTGCCCGGGTACGGCCGATCGCTTTCGACAGCGCGTTGCGTCGCGCCTGCAACTGTTCGGTGCGCGTCTGCACCGTCCGGCGCCGCTCCTCGAGCGCGCGAAAGGCGGCGAGATCGAATTCCACACCGCGGCTGCGCAGACGCGCAACAACGGTTTCCGGATCCTTGCGTAACTGGACGAGATCAAGCACGGGCTGAATGATTGACTGGCGGGAGCGCCGAAGTGTAACAAGGCCACGCGAAACCGCGCTCCGCCGGATGGGGCGGGCTGATGCCGCCGGCTACTCTTCCCGCTCCGGGCCGTCTCCCGCGTCGGGCGAATCGCCTCGCCGCCCGCGCGAACCGACCCCGGCAGCGGATTCTCCACCGGCCGGCGCGACGGCGCGTCGGTGTGCGGCGCTGGCCGCGCGCAGGCTCGCCAGCTTCTCTCCGATCCGTAATTCGAGCCCGCGCTCGACCGGCTGGTAGAAACGCTGTGCCGCGACCCCGTCCGGGAAGTAATGCTCGCCCGCCGCATGCGCGTCCGGCTCGTCATGCGCGTAGCGATAGTCACGGCCGTACCCCATGTCCTTCATCATCCGTGTCGGCGCATTGCGCAGGCGCATCGGCACCGGCTCGGAGCCATGGGCGGAGACGAAGGCACGCGCGCGCCCCCAGGCCCGGTAGACTGCATTCGACTTGGCGGCGCAGGCCAGATAAACAACGGCTTCGGCCAGCGCCAGCTCCCCTTCCGGTGAGCCCAGACGATCGTAAACGGCAGCCGCACCGAGCGCGAGTTCCTGCGCACGCGGATCGGCCAGGCCGATGTCCTCGTTGGCCATGCGGAGGATGCGGCGGGCGAGATAGCGCGGGTCGGCGCCCCCGTCGAGCATGCGGGCGAGCCAGTAGAGCGCGGCATCGGGATCCGAGCCGCGCACGGATTTGTGCAGGGCGCTGATCTGGTCGTAGAACGCCTCGCCACCCTTGTCGAAGCGGCGCAGATTCTGCGACAGCGCATTGTCGAGAAAGGCGGCGTCGACGAGCGGGTGCTGCATCGCCTGCGCGGCGTCAGCGACGACCTCGATCGCATTGAGCAGGCGCCGCGCATCGCCGTCGGCCCAGCCGATCAGGCGCTCGCGCGCGACCGGATCGAAGCTCGTGTCCGTGCCGTCCGCCGCCAGCAGCGCGAGCGCGCGCTCGAACAGCCGGCCAAGTCCGGCCGCGCTCAGCGGCTGCAGCACGTACACCCGGGCCCGCGACAGCAGCGCGCCGACGACCTCGAACGACGGGTTCTCGGTGGTTGCACCGATGAAGACGAACAGCCCGCTTTCGACGTGCGGCAGGAACGCGTCCTGCTGCGCCCGGTTGAAGCGGTGGACCTCGTCAACGAAGACGATCGTGCGCCGGCCCTGCTCGCGCTCCTGCTGCGCAACGGTGACCGCTTCGCGGATGTCCTTGACGCCGCCCAGCACGGCCGAGATCGCGATGAAGCGCGCCTCGAAGGCGTCGGCCATCAGCCGCGCCAGCGTCGTCTTGCCGGTGCCCGGCGGGCCCCAGAAGATCATCGAATGCGGCCGGCCGGCGTCGAAGGCCACGCGCAGCGGCTTGCCGGGGCCCAGCAGGTGTTCCTGGCCGATCACCTCGTCGAGCGAGCGCGGTCGCAGGCGCTCGGCCAGCGGAATGATCGCGCCGGCCGGCTGCCCGGCGCCCTTCCGGTCGGCCACGATCAGCGATGCACGGCCGCTGCCGGCCGTGCGTCTGCGACCCGCTCAGGCGGCAGCGACGACATCGTGCGCACGCGAGGCGCGTCCGGTGCGAAAGGCACCGAGAATGAGCAGGGCCTGCGCCACGGCGATGCCGATGAAGACTGCTCCCGGAGAGCCGCCATCCATCAGCAGACCGAAGAACAGCGGCGCCGTGCCGTTGCCGACGTCGAGTCCGGAGTAGACGACGCCATAGACCCGGCCGGTCGCTCCGGGTGGCGCCGCCTTGCGGATCAGCATGTCGCGGGCCGGATTGGCCAGACCGGCCGCAATGCCCATCACGGCAAAGACGAACGGGACGACGGCACCCGGCCACGGCACCCAGGCCAGTGAGAGAGCGATGAGCGCGGCCACGGCGAAACACACGCCGATCACGCGTTCGGCGCGGTCCAGATCCTCGACCAGGAATCCGCCGGCCAGCGTGCCGCCGGCACTGCCGAGCATGAACGCCGTCAGACACCAGGCAACGGCCGCAAGCGGCACGGCATGCAACTGACGCGCCGCCTCCGGCGCGAAGCTCTGCACCCCGCCGAGCGCAAAGGCGAGTGCCCAGAAAAAGGCGAAACCGAGCCAGACCGCCGGCAGACGGAGAAAATCGAAGGTGCCGCCGGCCGCAGCAGCCGCTGCATCGTCATGCGCAGTCTGCGGCGCTTCGAGCACGTCACGGTTCAGCCAGACGACGATCAGCACAATGAGCGAGACCAGCGCAGCACCGACGAACGCCCAGCGCCAGCCGGCCAACTGGGTAATGGTGATCAGGAATACCGGAGCCGCCGCCCAGCCGAGATTGCCGGTCACGCCGTGCACGGCGTATGCGTGTCCGATGCGTGCCGGTGCCACCTTCGCATTGATGATCGAATAATCGACCGGATGAAAGGCGGCATTGCCGATACCGGCGAGCACGGAGCCGATGGCGAGCATGACGTAGCTGGTGCTGGCTGCGAACACCAGTGCCGCCAGCATGAACAGCACGATCGAGCCGAGCATGACCGGCAGCGCACCGACGCGGTCGACCAGGAAGCCGGCCAGTGTCTGCCCGACGCCGGAGACGACGAAGAAGATCGTCATCAGCAGTCCAAGCTCGGCGTAGGACACCGCAAAGACGTCCTTGAGCCACGGAAACAGTGGCGCCAGCAGCAGCTGGGAAAAATGGGACAGTGCGTGGGCAATGCCGACCACACCGATCACGCGCGCATCGGAAGCACGCGAACCGGGCATGCCGGCGCCGGACGAAGAAGAGGGTCTGGCGGTCATCGGCGCATTTTACGCAGTCGGCCGGGCAGGCTCCACCTGCATTCCGGCCGATACGGCCCGCTATCGCCCCTGTGCCTCGATGACGTCCGTGCCCGGCGGCACCTCGAAACGGAACCGGTCGGGCGGCAGCGGCGGATTGCTGACGATGTTGCGGAATTCGAAACGCACGACGCGGCCGAACGCGTCGTCGACCCGCATCCAGACCGGCAGGCCATCGCGAAACCCCGCTTCGACGCGCTGAAAGCCGGTTTCCGGGTTGCGCGGCACGATCTCGATGCGCTGCACGCCGTCCTGTGCCGGCAGTCGATGCACGCTGACGTCATCGCGCAGTTCGCCGTGACCGAACAGCACTGCCGCCGGTGTCGAGGCGAGCGCATCGTGCAGCGGGCGGATCGTCACCTGCGCCAGATCCCGGTCATAGAAATACAGGCGCTGGCCATCGGCGACCAGGCGTTGCTCGAAGGGCTCCTGCACCTCCCAGTCGAAACGATCCGGGCGCTCGAAGGCGAAGCGACCCGAACTCGTCTCGATGACGTGCCCGTCGCGCAGCACCTGCTGCGTGAAGCTGCCGCTGGCCGAGCGCGTCCGGTCGATGAATTCCTGCAGCGGGTCAGCTGTGGTCGCCCCCTTCGCCGTCTCCGCCGTACCCGCCACATCCGCTTTCGCCGATGCGGCGATTGCCGATCCGGCCAGCCAGTCCGGAACTGCGCCGGACAGCCAGACGCCGGCAAGCAGGATGGCGGTCATCGCCGCGTGCGGGACGAGGCGAACGCGCATTCAGTCGTCTTGCGTCGCGGGCACCAGCAGTTCGCGATTGCCGTTGCCGGCCATCGCCGATACCAGTCCGGAGCGTTCCATCTGCTCGAGCAGCCGCGCCGAACGGTTGTAGCCGATGCGCAGATGCCGCTGCACCAGGGAAATCGACGCGCGCCGGTGCTTGAGCACGACCGCCACCGCCTGGTCGTAGAGCGGATCGGCCTCGCCGTCGACACCGGCCTCGGCGAGTGTCTGCGACAGGCCGCCGAAGCCGACCGCACTGCCGGTGTCGACCTCGTCGGACACGCCGCCCTCGAGCACACCGTCGATATATTGCGGCTCGGCCAGCTCCTTCCAGTGACGCACGACCTGATGCACCTCGTCGTCGGCGACGAAGGCGCCATGCACGCGCAGCGGCAGCCCGCCACCGGGCGGCAGATAGAGCATGTCGCCCTGCCCGAGCAGCGACTCGGCGCCCATCTGGTCGAGAATCGTGCGCGAGTCGATCTTCGAGGACACCTGGAAGGCGATGCGCGTCGGAATATTGGCCTTGATCAGGCCGGTGATGACGTCGACCGACGGGCGCTGGGTGGCAAGGATCAGATGGATGCCGGCCGCCCGCGCCTTCTGTGCCAGACGTGCGATCAGTTCCTCGATCTTCTTGCCGACGACCATCATCAGATCGGCCAGTTCGTCGATCACGACGACGATCTGCGGCAGCGCGGTCAGCGGCTCCGGTTCGTCCGGCGTGAGCGAGAACGGGTTCGGGATCGTCTCGTCGCGACGCGCCGCCTCGGCGATCCGCTGGTTGTAGCCGGCCAGGTTGCGCACGCCGAGCTTGCTCATCAGCCGGTAGCGCCGTTCCATCTCGGCGACGCACCAGTTCAGTGCGTGCCCGGCCTGGCGCATGTCGGTGACGACCGGCGCCAGCAGGTGCGGAATGCCTTCGTAGGTGCTCATCTCGAGCATCTTCGGATCGATCAGCAACAGGCGCACCTGTGCCGGGTCGCTCTTGTACAGCAGCGACAGCAGCATGGCATTGATGCCGACCGACTTGCCCGAGCCCGTCGTCCCGGCCACCAGCAGGTGCGGCATCTTCGCCAGATCGACCACGACCGGCATGCCGGCGATGTCCTTGCCCAGCGCGAGCGTGATCGGCGAAGCGCTGGCGGCATAGACCTGTGACGCGAGGATTTCCGACAGGCGCACGGTCTGGCGGCGCGCATTGGGCAGCTCAAGACCCATCAGGTTCTTGCCCGGAATCGTCTCCACCACGCGCAACGAAACGAGCGACAGCGCGCGCGCCAGATCCTTCGACAGATTGACGATCTGGGCGCCCTTCACGCCCGTGGCCGGCTCGATCTCGTAGCGCGTGATCACCGGGCCCGGGCAGGCCGCCACGACATTGGCGGAGACGTTGAAGTCGGACAGCTTCTTCTCGATCAGGCGCGAGGTGTACTCCAGCGTCTCGGCCGATACCGATTCGGGCGCGACCGGCGCTTCATCGAGCAATGAAATCGGCGGCAACTGGGTGTCGGCCGGCAGATCGACGAACAGCGGCGTCTGCCGTTCGGCCTCGGCCCGGCCGGAGCGCTCGATCCGCGGCAACGGCTCGATGCGCAGCGGCTCCGGATCGTCCTCGAAGATTCTCCGCTTGACCTGTACCTGCTCTTCGCGCTCGCTTGCCGCCACTTCGCCGATGCGCCGATCCTTCCATGCGGCCGCCACGCCGACCAGTCGCTGGAAGATCCATTCGGTGGCAAAGCCGGTCTTCTCGAATACGGACAGCCAGGACACGCCGGACCACAGGCTGAAGCCGACAGCCATCATCAGCAGCAGAAGCAGCGTGCCGCCCACGGCGCCGAGCGCGGCGAACACCGGGTCGGCCAGCAAGGCGCCGAAGACGCCGCCCGGCCCCATCGGCAGCTCCATCTGCAGGGAATGCAGCCGTGCCGATTCGATTCCGACCGCGCCGGCCAGCAGCAGCAGGAAACCGAGCCAGCGCTCCCAGGCAAAGCGCTGGTCCGCCGGTGCTTCGCCACCCGGGCGGCGCAGGCCGTGCAGGCCGCGCGCGACCAGCGTGAACAGCAGCAGCACGAACAGCCAGGCGCTCAGGCCGAACAGGTACAGGAACAGATCGGCCAGCCAGGCACCGACGCGCCCGCCGGCATTGACGATGGCCGGCGTCGGCACGGCGTTCGACCAGCCCGGATCGGCCCGGTCGTAGGTCAGCAGGATCAGCAGCAGGTACACGCCGAGCGCGGCCAGCGAAAACCAGCCGGTCTCGTGCAGCAGGCGCAGGACCCGCTCCGGGATCCGCAGTTCCGTGCCGGATGCGCGTCCGGCGCCGCGGCTGCGCTCGCCACGGGCCGCTGCGCGTGTCGACGCGCGTCCGCCTGCGCCGCCCGCCGCCGCGCCCGCTTCAGCTACCCGCGCCATCGCCACTCCACGCCGAAGCACTCCACGCCGAAAGATCGGTTCTGGTCATCGGACCCTCAGTCGACCCAGGAAGCGATCTTGCCGCGCAGCATCATCCGGCCTTCAGACATCGGCACGACATAGCCATCCAGTTCGAGCCCCTTCATCACGCGCGACACCATCTCGCGCGAGGCGCCGATCATCTTGGCGATTTCCTGGCGGGGCAGACGGTTGCGCACGATGCGCTCGCCGTCGATCTCTTCGGAAAAATCCATCAGCACGCGAGCGACGCGGCCATAGACGTCCAGCAGCGCCAGCGACTCGATCTTCTGGTCGGCGTCGCGCAGACGGCGCACCAGACCACGCATCACCGCCATGCACATTTCGTTGCTCTGCGCGAGCATCGCCTTGAAGCTGTCCTTGGCGATCGACATGAAATCGCACGATTCGAGCGTGATCACGCTGGCCGATCGCGGCGCATCGTCGATCATGCTCATTTCGCCGAAAAAATCCCCCGAACCGAGCACCGCCAGAATGACTTCCTTGCCTTCGAGATCGGAGCGCTGCACCTTGGCGCGCCCCGACAGCAGAATGTACAGTGACTGCGAGGGCTCCCCTTCGGAGACGATGGTGCGTCCTTTCGGATAATTGCGCCGCACACTGCCGGCGGCAAGCGATTCGATCTGCTGCTCGTTCAGACTGTAGAGCAGCGGTACCCGGCGCAGGAACGCCTTGTTTTCTTCCAGAGCCATACCCACCTCGCAAGGGGTGTTTCAACTGCAGTCGCAGGATGCGGCGTAGCCGCAATTCTGCACCAGCTGCGCCCGATTTTACGAAACCTCTGCAGAATCTTGCAGTAAGCTACTGATTCTTTGAGTTTTCTACAACGTATTGCGCCCCCGTTCCCCTCTTTGACAAACCTTCTTTCTGGATCTCCTGATGACCACGACCCGCCATAACCGCTTGCTGATCCTGGGCTCCGGGCCCGCCGGCTACACCGCCGCCGTCTATGCGGCGCGCGCGAACCTGCAACCGGTGCTGATCACCGGTCTGGAACAGGGCGGGCAGTTGATGACGACGACCGACGTGGACAACTGGCCGGCCGACGCCGATGGCGTTCTCGGTCCGGATCTGATGGAGCGTTTCCAGCGCCATGCCGAGCGTTTCGGCACGGAATTCATCTTCGACCACATCCACACGACGCATCTGGACGAAAAACCGATGCGGCTGGTTGGCGACTCGGGGGAATACACGTGTGACGCCCTGATCATCGCGACCGGCGCGTCGGCGAAATACCTCGGCCTGCCGTCGGAAGAAGCCTTCAAGGGGCGCGGCGTCTCGGCCTGCGCCACCTGTGACGGATTCTTCTACCGCGATCAGGACGTCGTCGTCGTGGGCGGCGGGAACACGGCGGTGGAGGAAGCGCTGTACCTGCAGAACATCGCACGGAAGGTGACCGTGCTGCACCGGCGCGACCGTTTCCGCAGCGAGAAGATCCTGGCCGACCGGCTCATCGCCCACACGCACGAGCACGGCGGCAAGCCGGGCAACGTCGAGATCCGCTGGTTTCATGAACTCGACGAAGTGCTTGGCGACGATTCGGGTGTCACCGGCGTTCGCGTCGTCGACAACCGCACCGGCGAGAAAAGCGAAATCGCCGTGCAAGGGGTATTCATCTCCATCGGCCATTCGCCCAACACCGGCATTTTCGAGGGTCAGCTGGAGATGAAGGATGGCTACATCGTCACCCGCGGCGGTCTGGGCGGCGACGCCACCGCAACCAGCGTGCCCGGCGTCTTTGCCGCCGGTGACGTGCAGGACTACGTATACCGCCAGGCGGTGACCAGCGCCGGCACCGGCTGCATGGCGGCCCTCGACGCCGAGCGTTACCTGGACGCACTCGACGTCTGAGCGTGTCTGAAGCCGTCGTCCACCGCCGCATCGCCCGCCTGCCGGGTGCGGGCGATCGTCGCATGCGACCGGGGCATTCCCGCGCGCGGGCGTGAATCGTCCCGGCAAGAGACCGTCGCGATCCGGACGGCAGCCGACCGGCCTGTCGGACGCCGAGCTGTTCCGCCGGACGGTCGGCGAGGTCGTGCCACTGCGCCCGAACGGGCGAATCGCACCGGAAAGACCGCCCGGATCCGCCCTGCCCCTTCAGCGCCTGCGCGACGAGCGGGCGGCGCTGGCGGCCTCGCTGAACGACGACATCGATCTGGAGCGGATGCTGGAGACCGACGACGCGCTGTCATTCCGGCGCGAGTCGGTCGGCCCGGACGTGCCGCGCAAGCTGCGCCGGGGCCATTGGGCGATCCGCGCGCAGATCGATCTGCATGGCCTGCGCAGCGACGAGGCGCGGGAAGCCCTGATCCTCTTTCTCGAGGACGCACTGCAGCGCCACTGGCGCTGCGTGCGCATCATTCACGGCAAGGGACTCGGCTCGATCGGCCGCGAACCGGTCCTGAAAAGGAAAGTGCCGCGCTGGCTCGCACAGCGGCGCGAAGTGCTGGCCTTCTGTCAGGCGCGGCCCGACGACGGCGGCTCGGGCGCGACAATCGTGCTGCTGCGCTGAGCCTGAAAGTTCCAGCTGTGGAAGCCATTCGGACCCATGCGGGAAAGACTTGCGAGCGGCGCTGATGACTCCTCGAGGCGCGCAGCAGACGCGCCGGCCCGATTCGCGGTCATTCCTCGCTCCGCCGCGCGCTCACCCCGTTTTGTCGGACAGGTCCGGTACTGCGACCGTCAGTCCCCTTTGCCGCAGCCGCTCGATGTCTGCCGGTGTATCGAGATCGACGATGCAATGATCATTCGGTGCCTCGACGCGGCGCACCCGTTGCGGATGCGCCGCCAGCCAGCCGCGACAGCCCGGCACCGGACCGGAGGCCAGCACCGGCTCGCGGATGGCGCCGGCAATGATGACCGGGTTGCCGCGCGTGCCTTCGTGAAACGGAATGACGGCACCATCTGCCGGCCCGGCCGCCCACTGACCGAGCAGCCAGCGCAGATCCGGTGCGTCGATCAGCGGCAGATCGGCCAGCATCAGGACGATGGCATCGAGACCGGCCGGCAGCGCCCGCAGGCCGGCATCGACGGACACCTGCTGGTCGCAACCCGGCTCCACGCGGCAGAAGGCGCGCACCGGAAACGTGTCCAGTTGCACGCGAACCTGCTGCGCATCACGACCGAGGACAACCACCAGATGGCCGATCGGCACCTGCTGCAGCGTGCGCAGCGTACGCCGCACGAGCGGCTCGCCGTCGATCCCGATCAGCATCTTGTTCGGGCCGCCCATGCGCACCGCGCTGCCGGCGGCCAGCAGTACCGCACCCAGGCGCGCAGCGTCCGGGATCGTGGCCATGAAGGCTCAGACGGCTGCTTCGCCGGTCTCGCCGGTGCGGATGCGCACGACCTGCTCGATCTCCGACACGAAGATCTTGCCGTCGCCGATGCGACCGGTACGCGCGGCACGTACGACCGCATCGATCACTGTCTCGACGACGCCGTCGGCAACGATCACCTCGACCATCACCTTGGGCAGGAAATCAACGACGTATTCGGCCCCGCGATACAACTCGGTATGGCCCTTCTGGCGACCGAAACCCTTCACTTCGATGACGGTCAGGCCCGTGACACCGACCTCGGCAAGCGCCTCGCGCACTTCATCGAGCTTGAACGGTTTGATGATCGCCGTGACTTTCTTCATGCTGGCTCCAGAACAGCCGGTAGATGGCCCGTCGCCCGGCAAGCGGGCGCGTGCGTTGGCAAAGAGTGAATCCTACCCGAGACGGAACCCGACCCCACGGTGTTTCGTCCCTGTCAGCCCGAAAAACCGCAGGTGACGAAGCGGCGCCACTCGGAATCGAACGGGCGCCGCGTCACGCGAATTCCTGGCGCGGCCTGATGACGCTTGAACTCGGCGCGCCGGACCAGGTCGACGACGCGGCGTACCGTGTCCGGCACAAAGCCGGCAGCGACGATCTCGTCGACGCCCTGGCCGCCTTCGAGATGACGCGCGAGAATCGCATCGAGCGTCTCGTACGGCGGCAGGGAATCCTGATCGAGCTGCCCGGGGGCCAGTTCGGCCGATGGCGGGCGCTCGATGATGCGTGGCGGAATGACGACACCGTTGCGGTTGCGCCACCGGGCCAGGCGCCAGACCATGGTCTTGCAGACATCCTTGATCACGGCCAGCCCGCCGGCCATGTCGCCGTAGAGCGTGCTGTAGCCGACGGCCGATTCGCTCTTGTTGCCGGCCGTCAGTACCAGTTTCCCGCTGCGGTTCGACAGCGCCATCAGCAGGGTTCCGCGAATGCGGGCCTGGAGATTTTCCACCGTGATGCCGGCGGCTTCCGGAACCTGGGCGGCCAGCGTCTGCCGGAAGGCATCGAAACAGCCGCTGATCGGGATTTCCTCGTAAGGCACACCAAGCAGCGCGGCCATCGCGCCCGCGTCCTCGCGGGACATGTCGGACGTATACGGCGACGGCATCATGACCGCGTGCACCTGCTGCGGACCGAGCGCATCGACGGCGATCGCCAGGACCAGCGCCGAGTCGATGCCGCCGGACAACCCGAGCAGCGCACCGGGAAAGCCGTTCTTGCGGACGAAATCGCGCACGCCGGTGACCAGCGCTGCGTAGACCCGTGCCTCGACTCCGGCATCCGCCGCATCAACCTTCAGCCCTGTCGCCGGTGCCGATTCGGGCACCGCTTCAACGATGATGGTGCCCACCGCCCGGCCGGCCGACGGGCGCACGTCGATCGCCAGCAGCGCGTCCTCGAATGCCGGAGCCTGCGCTACCACTGCCCCATCGGCATTGCGGGCATGCGAACACCCCTCGAAGACGAATTCGTCCTGTGCACCGACCGGATTGACGACGAGCCGTGCAGCGGGCAGGCCGGAGACGGCCTCGTCCCGGTACAGGCCCGAGGCGAACGCGCCGGCACCGGCCACGGCAGGTGATCGCTGCCGGATCCCGGCATCGTTCAGGAGGCAAGGCCAGTCGATCCCGATGGGTTCGGCGTCCAGTGCAAGCAGCACCTGCGCGCCGCGATCGCACCACTGCCGCACAAGCGCCGGTTCGTGGCCGTCCTCCCCGATGAGCACGCCGAAGGCCACCCCTTCGATCGTGAACGTTGCCGCCTGCGCTCCGGCCTGGAAGTACCGCAGGCCGGCAAACGGATCGTGACGGGAAAAAACCTGTCGATGATATCGACCGACGATCCGGCCGCGATGAAGCAGACTCGCGGCGTCATGCAAGGCCGCCGGGCCACGCGCATCGCGTCGATCGCCGGCGTCAGACCGGTGCGCGGCGTCGGCCCGCACCGGATGACCGACCAGCAGATGCAGGTCCAGATCCTTCGTCGCTGCCTGCAGCGTCTGCAATGCCTCGTCGACGGCGTCGACAAACGCCTCGCGCCACAGCAGATCGCCGCACGGGTAGCCGGCCAGCGCGCCCTGCGGTGTGACCAGCAATTGTGCGCCGGCCAGCGCGGCGTCCCGCGCCAGTGCGACGATGCGCGCCCCGTTGCCGACCGGGTCGCCGGCCATCGGGTTGAACTGTGCCGCGACGATCCGCATGGCGCTTCCGGATGGGCTCAGGGCGCGGGCGGCGCAGGCAAGGCGGGCTGATCCGGGCGCGGCGCGGCATCCGCCGGATCACATTCGATGCCGGCGCCCGCATCCAGTGCCTCGATGGCCGCGCGCCGGAAGTGCCGGTGCGCATCGTCGGTCCGTTCGCCCATCGCTTCATACAACTGCGCCAGCAGCAACTGCCCGCGCGCGCCCGAGCCGGCCGCTTCGGCGCGCAGCAGGAAGTCCTCGGCCTTGCCCCACAACCCTTCGGCCGTGCACAGGCTTCCGAGCGCCATGAGCATGTCGGCATCGTCGCCATAGCGGCTGCGCCAGCGCTCGACCATCGCAAGCCGGTCTCGCGCCGGCACGGCATCGAGCGTCGCATACAGGTGCAGCAGACAGCCTGAGCGGCGGGTATCGAGCGTGCGCTCGATGGCACGGGCTGCCTGCGTTGCCTGACCGGCGCGTGCGAGGGCCTGTGCACCCGCCAGCACGATCCCGTCGATCGCCAGTTCGTCCGCGCGCAACGAGGCAACCAGCTTCTGCACGTCGGCCGGATCGGCGTTGGCAAAGGTTGCCGTCCAGGCGCGCAGCCGGACGTCGCGGGCATCCTGCGGCTCGAGCGCGTCGCGCTTGTCGAGTTCGCGCAGTGTCTGCAGCACCGCCGGCCAGTCACCGGCCATTTCTTCGGCCTGCAGCCGCAGACGCAGCACGTGCAGATGGCGCGAGCCGGCCGACTGCAATGCATGCAGCGCGGTCAGCGCGTCCTGTGCGCGACCGTTCTCAAGCGCCAGTTCGGCACTGGTCACCAGTTGCGCATGCCAGGCACCGCTCTCGTCGCGTGCCGATTGCAGCCAGTGGTTGCGCCGATCGTCCTCGCCCATGCGATGCGCTGCCCGGGCTGCGACCACCGATGCCGCACCGGCCAGCAGCGGATCCTTGAGTGCCGTGCGTGCCAGCCGTTCCGCACGGCCGAAGCGCCCTTCGAACAGGGCGAACAGACTGTTACGCAGCGACAGCAGTGCGCCTTTGCGCCGGCGTCGTTCGCGGTATTCACGCACCCGCGTCGGCAGGCGCCAGACACCCGACAGTGCGACCACCAGCCAGTGCAGCAGGACGAACGCCAGCAGCAGGATGAGAATCGCCAGATTGACCGAGACATCGATCCGGTAGGGTGGCCACAGGATCGACACGTTGCCGTCATTGAAGCGCATCGACATCGCAAGGCCGACCGCAGCCGAGACGACCAGCAAGACCCAGATGATCCGTCGCATCACGCCACGCCGTCAGCGGATTGCTTCACGCATGGTGCGTGCGGCCCGCGCCGCCCGTACCGCGGCGATGCTGTCGGCCAGCGTCGGCGGCGCCAGCGCGATGTGCGCACCGGGCAGCTGCCCCAGTCGGGCGATCGCCGAGGCCACCGACCGGTCGTCGACGTCGTACCAGGTGCGCAGCCATTCGAGCGCCCGTTCGATGTCGCTGCGGAAAAGGGACTCGTTGCGCGACAGCAGGGACAAGCGGGCATTGAGCAGCAGCAGCGAGAGATTCTCGCGGACGAAGTAGGCCTGCTCGGGCGCCAGCAGCATGGCTTCCGGGTGATCGACCCGCCGCACCCGGATCAGCCGCTCGAATTCGCTGCGCAGTGCGCCCAGGCGGCCGCTCCGGGCTTCCTGCGCCGTGCTGTCCGGCGCCGTGACCGACGACAGCAGCGGATAGCTGCCAATCGCGTCCATCAGCGCGTCGATGCGCAGCGCCAGCGAAACGACGTCGGCCGCCGGATAGCTCTGCAGGCGCTCGATATCGGTCATCAGTGCCGCGCGCACGGGCTGCAGCCCGGGATCGTCCTGGCGCGCAAGACGCTCGTCGAGCGCCTGCAGCGCGGCCAGCACCGCGGGCGCGCCGATCCCCAGCGACAATTGCTGGCTTGCCAGCACGAGCGCCGATTCGACGTCGGCGAGCAATACGTCGGTGGAATCCTCGGCCAGATTCCGGTAGAGCTTCTCGATCTGCGCCTGCAGGCCGGCCACGTCGGCACCGCGTCGCTCGAGCACCGCAACGCGATCGCGCAGATCGCGCAACCCGGCCTGCACCGGCTCGCTGCCGGACTCCAGCTGATCGAGACGCTGCTCGACCGCCTGCAGGCGCCGGGTGGCTTCGGATTGCAGGGACCCGACCGACGGCACGGTGAGAAACCAGGTGGCCACGGCTGCCGCCACGGCCACCAGTGACAGCCAGAATGCCACGTGGGCGAGCGGACCCGAACCCGTGCGCTGGCGCACGGGGGGTGCTGTCGCAGCGCCTGAGGCCGCTCCGGAGCTGCGCTCCCGGGACGCCTCAGACACGCTTTCGGCTGCTCCGCCAGACGCACCGGCCGGGCGCGTTCCGCCCGAATCTGCTGTCTGCGGATCGTTTCCTTGCGGGACGGCTGCCCGTTCCATCGACGCGTCTTCGCGTCCGGTGGACTCGCCGTCGGGCCTTGCTGCGGGATCGGATTCAGTAACCATCGCGACTCGTTGTTCCGGACGGAGATTCTAGCGCGTGCATCAGCGCGCATTCTCCGGGTTCGATCTGGCGCACACGTGTCCAGCCGGCCTGCTGCAGACTGGCGACGATGCGCGGGTGGATGGCCAGCGCCTGCATCTGCAGGACCTGCTCGCGTATGCCGGCCTGGCGCAGGATCTCGTCGAGACGTGCGACGGTCGCCGTCTGGGTGACGACGATCTGCATCTCGCGCAGTTCCTGCGCCGGTCGCTCGCCCAGCATCGCCAGCGCTCCGGCGGCCGGTTCGATCGGCTCGTGCCGATAGGCCGCGCAGACCTGCACGTGCGCGCCGCGCGCGCGCAGTGCATCGATCCAGTCGTCCGAGCCGGTCATCCCGCGCAGGACGAGCACCCGCAGGCCGGCCGGTGCGTCGAAAGGCGGCAGCGTCGTCAGCGAGGCACCGTCATAGGGCGCCTGCGACGGCACCAGCACGCGCTCGGGGCCCTGATCGAAGCCGGCATCATCGAGTGCGGCACGACTGCCCGGGCCGATCAGTGCGCAAAGAACCGTCGGCGGCCACCGGCGCACCAGCCCGGCGACGGCGTGCACTGCCGACGGACTGACGAGAACGGCACAATCGAATTCGGCCAGCCGCGCCAGCATGCGCTGGACGTCGGGATCTTCGGCGCACTCGACGATGCGGCTGAATCCGGGCACCAGAACCTCGTGACCGCGCGCGCGCAGTCGATCCGCGAGCGCGTGAACCCGCGGCTCGGGCTGGGTCAGGATGACTCGGGCCACGGCGTTGCACCGGCGGGCGTCTGCACCGCCCCGCCCAGCCACTGTGCGGCGCCCTGGGCCAGCAGTGATTCGGCCGCGCGCTCGCCCAGGCGCACCGCATTTTCCTCGTCGGCCTGCGACGATTCGACGATCGCTTCGGCCATTCCGTGACCGTCTACCGCAGCCACACGGGCAATCAACCGGAGCCCGCCGTCCGGCGTGCGCACGCACCAGGCCGCCAACGGCACGCGGCAACTGCCGCCGAGCAGGCGCGACACCGTACGCTCGGCCCGGACCTGCAACGTGGTATCCATGTCGGCCAGCGGCGCGAGCCAGACCGACAGATCGGTGCGCCCGGCGAGCGTCTCGATGGCCAGCGCCCCCTGCCCGGCCGCCGGTACACACAGCTGCGGATCGATATGGGCGCGGATCCGCTCCGCCAGCCCGAGGCGCACGAGGCCGGCGGCGGCCAGCACGATCGCGTCGTAGCGCCCTTCGTCCAGACGCGCCAGGCGCGTATTCACGTTGCCGCGCAACGGCAGCACTTCGAGCGCCGGGAACCGATGGCGGATCTGTGCGCTGCGACGCAGGCTGGACGTTCCGACGCGCGCACCGGCCGGCATCGCTTCGAGCGACGCATGATGCGCCGACACGAACGCATCGCGCGGGTCCTCGCGCGGGAGCACGGCCGCCAACCGGAACGCAGCGCCCAGATCCATCGGCACGTCCTTGAGCGAGTGCACGGCCAGATCGGCGCGGCCGTCGAGCAGCGCCAGTTCGAGTTCCTTGGTGAACAGGCCCTTGCCGCCGATTTCGGCCAGCGTTGGCTCGAGCCGGCGGTCTCCTTCGGTCGTCATCCCCAGGATGTCGACCGTGCACTGCGGATACAGCGCCTGCAGGCGCTGCTGCACATGCCCGGCCTGCCACATGGCCAGGCGGCTCTCGCGCGAGGCGATGACCAGCCGCCGGGGGGGCGTGCGGTCATCGGCGGCGGACAGCGTATCGGCGTTCGGTTCGGTAGCAGTCAATTCTCAGGTCACCAGATTCTTCACGGTCGACCATTGTCGCCGACTCACCGCCAGACGCTCGGGCACATCGCGCAGCACGACCTGCCAGTACGGGTCGCCGCCCTCGTTCTCGCCGCCGGGCATCACGCGCTCGAAGGCGGCGATGGCCGGCCGCGCGACCAGCGCGTTGCGGTGGATGCGCACGAAGCGGTCGCTGAATTCCTCTTCGAGTGCCGTCAGCGATTCCTCGATCAGGTATTCGCGCTCGCTCGAGCGCACGGTGATGTACTTCAGTTCGGCCTTCAGGTAGATCACCTGCTCGAGCGGCACGAGAATGACGCGCCCGCGCTCGTGCACCGACAGGTGCCGACGCCGCGTGTTGGTCGCCCGCGCCAGCTGATCGATCGCCTGCGCCTGTTCGAGCGGCAGGCGCACGAGCGCGCGCTCGAGCGCCTGGCGCAGGCGTTCGGCCCGTACCGGCTTGAGCAGATAATCGATGGCACGCACTTCGAATGCGTCGACGGCAAATTCATCATAGGCCGTCACGAAGATGATCAGCGGCATCGTGCGCCCGCCATCGGGAGGCGTACGGGCCGAAATGTGCCGCGCCAGCTCGATGCCGGTCATGCCGGGCATCTGGATGTCGAGCAGCACGATCTGCGGCTGTGCGGCTTCGATCTGCGACAGCGCCTCCGGTGCATTGGCCGCCTCACCGACGATGCGGTGCGGAAACCCGGAAGCCACGTCGGCGAGCAGTTCACGCAGGCGCAGGCGCGCGACAGGCTCGTCGTCAACGATCAGGATCGAGGGTACGTCTGACATCTCGGCGTCTTCTCTCTTTGCGGTAGGGGAATTGCACGATGACCCGAAAATATCCGCCGTCGCTGGACGTCTCGAGCTGACCCTCGACATCGAAGGTGAGATCCAGGCGCTCACGGATATTGGACAGTGCCATGTGATTGCCGGTACGCCCGGGACCAGACGACGGCAGCGGATTGACGATCTCCACGCGCACGCGATCACCCGAGCGCGAGATCGACACCACGATCTCGCCCGGATGCACGGCCGGCTCGATGCCATGATGCACGGCGTTTTCCAGCAGCGGCTGCAGCAGCAGCGACGGCAGCAGGGCGTCCCCGGGCATGTTGTCGATTTCCCAGCGCACCGACAGCCGATCGGTCAGGCGCAGTTTCTCGATGGTCAGGTATTCCCTGCACAGCAGGACTTCGTCATCGAGCGGGACGAGTTCGCGGCTGTCCTTCATGAACACGCGAAACAGGTCGGCCAGATTTTCCAGCGTGCTCTCCGCCTTGCGCGGATCGACGCGCATCAGACCCAGTACCGTATTCAGGCTGTTGAACAGGAAATGCGGCCGGATGCGCGCCTGCAGGGCCTGCAGCCGGCCTTCGGCCTGTGACGGCTGCAGCGACAATTGGCGCAGGCGCAGGAACTCGATCAGGACGAAGGTCACCGCCATCACGAGCAGCACGCGCGGCACGATCGGCACAAGGAAGGCGGACGAATTCCACTGCTCGACGCCGATCGATGCAACGGCGACCGACACCAGCACCGGCACGCCAAGGGCGCACAGCCACTGCACGGCACGGCGCGCGCCGTTGACGAGCTGGCGCAGCGAACACAGCAGAAAGAGCGATGCGGCGGCGGTCACGTTGACGTCGAGCACGGATCCGGACACGCGCCACACCTGGGCGTCGCGCGCTTCGGCCAGCCAGAGCACCAGCAACACGCTGACATTGAGCGGCACCAGCACGCGCACGACCGTGCCCGCATTGCAACAATCGGGCAGTACCGGAAAATCGGCGCCATCACTCAGCCGGCGCCGCGGCCGGGTGTCGGCCTCGCGGCCCGGCGACAGCTGCGTCGACGAGTACACGGCGTATTGCGGTGCCGATGGCCTGCTCTGGTCCGGCAGCCTTTTATCCATCGATTCCCCTCATGGCCCCGTGCCGCGAATCATTTGCGGCCGCTCGTATAATCCCCCGGCCCGATCGCTTCGTGTCGACCGATTATGACAGATCAATTTTCCCGAAAATCCGAAGCGTGGTCCGCGCGCTTTTCCGAGCCGGTCGACGAACTGGTCAAGCGCTACACCGCTTCGGTCGGCTTCGACCGGCGTCTGGCGCCGTTCGATATCGAGGGTTCGCTCGCGCATGCGGCGATGCTGGCCACGGTCGGCATCCTCGATGCCGGCGAACTCGACGCCATCCGCAGCGGCATGGCGACGATTCGCGACGAAATCGCAGGCGGCTCGTTCGACTGGTCGATCGATCTCGAAGACGTCCACCTGAACATCGAGAAGAGGCTCATCGAACTGATCGGCGAGCCGGGCAAGAAACTGCACACGGCGCGCTCGCGCAACGACCAGGTCGCGACCGACCTGCGCCTGTGGCTGCGCTCAGCCATCGACGACGGTCTGACGCTGCTCGCCGGCCTGCAGCACGCCCTGCTCGACCTGGCCGAAACGCACGCGGCGACGATCCTGCCCGGCTTCACTCATCTGCAGGTGGCGCAGCCGGTGACGTTCGGGCATCACCTGCTCGCCTACGTCGAGATGTTCGCGCGCGACGCCGAACGCCTGCGCGAAGTGCGTGCGCGGACCAACCGGCTGCCGCTGGGTGCTGCCGCACTGGCCGGCACCTCGTACCCGATCGATCGCATGCAGGTGGCGCGCACGCTCGGCTTCGACGGCCTGTGCGCCAACTCGCTCGATGCGGTGTCCGACCGTGATTTCGCCATCGAGTATTGCGCTGCGGCCAGTCTGGCGATGATGCACGTCTCCCGCCTGTCCGAGGAACTCGTGCTGTGGATGTCGCCGCGGGTCGGCTTCATCGATCTGGCGGACCGCTTCTGCACCGGCTCGTCGATCATGCCGCAGAAGAAAAACCCGGACGTGCCGGAACTCGCGCGCGGCAAGACCGGCCGCGTCTATGGCCACCTGATGGCCCTGCTGACCCTGATGAAGGGCCAGCCGCTGGCCTACAACAAGGATAACCAGGAAGACAAGGAGCCGGTGTTCGACACCGCCGACACCCTGAACGACACGCTGCGCATCTTCGCCGATCTGATCGGCGGCATCGAGGTACGCGCCGCGCGCATGCGTGCTGCCGCCGAGGAAGGCTTTTCCACCGCCACCGATCTGGCCGACTATCTCGTGCGCAAGGGGCTGGCCTTCCGTGATGCGCATGAAGTGGTGGCGCTCGCGGTACGCGATGCGGCGCAGCGGGGCAGCGATCTGGCCGCGCTGGGCATCGAGACGCTGCGCGGCTACAGCCCGCTCATCGACGAGGACGTACTGCAGGTGCTCGAGCCGGAAGGGTCGGTGGCCGCACGCAGCCATCCGGGTGGAACGGCCCCGGCGCAGGTACGGGCGAACATTGCTGCCCACCGGCAGCGCCTCGGTACAGACTGACCGGCACGAACTGATCGGCACGAAAGCCGGCATGCGGAACAGTTCGCAAGGCGCCGGGCTGAAGATATAATCCCTGCGTCTTCCTGTTCGGCAGGCCGGCAGCGTCGATCGTGTGCCGGGCCTGACTGCATGACCGCATCCGGGCCTCGATGGCGCCGCTGGCGCAACGATTGTTTTTCCGCACCTGAGCTGAAGGTGCGCGTCCGCTGATGGAAATCGCCTTCCTGTTCGCACTGATCGTGCTGAACGGCCTGTTCGCGATGTCCGAAATTGCGCTGGTCACCGCACGCAAGGCACGTCTGCAGAAACTCGTCGAGGAAGGCGATCGCTCGGCCGAGCTGGCGCTCGCCCTGGGCGGTGACCCGAACCGCTTCCTGTCGACGATCCAGATCGGCATCACCTCGATCGGCATCCTGAACGGGATCGTCGGTCAGGCGGCGCTGGCCACACCGTTTGCCGCCTGGCTCGAAACGCTGGGGGCGCAGCAACCGTGGTCATACTGGGCCGCAACCGCCCTGGTCGTCATCGTCGTCACCTACGTGTCGATCGTCATCGGCGAACTCGTGCCGAAGCGGCTCGGCCAGATCAATCCGGAAAACGTTGCACGCCGGGTCGCGCGCAGCATGACGATCCTGTCGCGCCTGACGCAGCCGTTCGTGCGCCTGCTGGCCTGGTCGACCGACCTGATGCTGCGCGCCTTCGGCGCCGCGCGCTACACGACGCCGTCGGTCACCGAGGAGGAGATCCACGCGATGCTCGCCGAGGGTTCGCAATCGGGCGTGATCGAGCAGAGCGAACACGCGATGGTGCGCAACGTCTTTCGCCTGGACGACCGGCAGATCTCGTCGCTGATGGTGCCGCGTCCCGACATCATCTATCTGGACGTCACCGACGAACTGGAGACCAGCCTCACCCGCATCACCGAATCCGAGCATTCGCGCTTTCCGGTCTGCCGCCACGGGCTCGACGAAGTTCTCGGTTTCGTGCACGCCAAGCAACTGCTCACGCAGTCGCTGCGCGAGCAGCGGATCGATCTCGAACAGAACCTGCAGGAAATGCTCTACGTCCCGGAGACGCTCACGGGGATGGAGCTGCTCGAGAACTTCCGCAGTTCGAACACGCAGATCGCGCTGGTCATCGACGAATACGGCGAAGTCCAGGGTCTGATCACATTGCATGATCTGCTCGAAGCGATCACCGGCGAGTTCTTCACCGGCGATATCGAGGACAGCTGGGCCTACCAGCGCGAGGACGGGTCGTGGCTGCTCGACGGGCTGATCCCCACGCCGGAGCTGAAGGACCGGCTCGAACTACGCACACTGCCCGAGGAAGAGCGCGAACGCTACCAGGCCCTGAGCGGGATGCTGATGCTCATGCTCGGGCGCATGCCGCAGACCGGCGACACCGTCGTCTGGGAGAACTGGCGTTTCGAGGTCGTCGACATGGACGGCATGCGGGTGGACAAGGTGCTGGCCACGGCGGTGCCGCTGCCGGCGCCGGTCGAAGAGGACGTGACGCCGGCGCCCGAATCATGAAGCGGCCGGTCGGCGCCGGTGAACCGTCGGCCGTGAGCCCGCGATGAAAGCGCTCCTGGCCGTATCCGGCGCGATCGATCGGCTCAACGGGCAGATCGGCCGATGGGTGCTCTGGCTGATCCTGGCGTCCACGCTCATCAGTGCTGGCAACGCCACCGTGCGCAAGGCGTTCAACATGAGTTCGAACGCGCTGCTGGAGATCCAGTGGTATCTCTATGCGGCCGTGTTCGTGCTCGCGGCCGGCTACACGCTGCTGCGCGACGAACATGTGCGCATCGACGTGCTCGGTGCGCGTCTGCCGCCACGCGTGCGCGCCATCGTCGACATTCTCGGCACCCTCTTCTTCCTGCTGCCGTTCGTGGCCCTGATCACCGTGCTGGGCTGGCACTTTTTCTGGCGTGCCTTCGTCAGCGGCGAGATGTCGTCCAATTTCGATGGCCTGATCCGCTGGCCGATCTATCTCGTCATTCCGGTCGGCTTCACGCTGCTCGGACTGCAGGGTGTCTCGGAGGCAATCAAGCGGATTGCATTCGTCGCCGGATACGGGCCGGACCCCGGTGCGTCGGCGCACGAGGACAGGCAGCCCGCCGAAGGGCAGGACGCCGCCGGGCCGGACGAGGATCAGCGCGACGGCCCGCCAACCGGCACGACAGACAACCAGGCGCCCCCAGCCGGGCCCGGTGACCGGCACCGATGAGCGCCTTCGTTGCCGCCAACATCGCGCCGATCATGTTCGGTGCGCTCGTGTTCTTCCTGCTCTCGGGCTATCCGGTGGCGTTCGCGCTGGCCGCCTGCGGGTTGGCCTTCGGTGCCCTCGGCATCGAGCTCGGACTGCTGCCGGCGGCACTCTTCCAGGCGCTGCCGCTGCGCATCTTCGCGATCATGTCGAACGAGACGCTGCTCGCGGTTCCGTTCTTCACTTTCATGGGGCTGATCCTCGAGCGCAGCGGCATGGCCGAGGATCTGCTCGACACGATCGGGCAGTTGTTCGGGCCGATCCGCGGCGGCCTGGCCTACGCGGTCGTGCTCGTCGGCGCCATGCTCGCCGCCACGACCGGTGTCGTTGCCGCCTCGGTCATCTCGATGGGCCTGATCTCGTTGCCGATCATGCTGCGCTACGGCTATGACCGGCGACTGGCCAGCGGTGCGATCACCGCCTCCGGGACCCTGGCGCAGATCATCCCGCCCTCGCTCGTGCTGATCGTGCTCGCCGACCAGCTCGGGCGCAGCGTCGGCGACATGTACAAGGGTGCGTTCGTGCCCGGCTTCACCCTGACGGCGCTGTACATCGGCTACATCGCCCTGGTCGCAACCCTGCGGCCTTCGGCGGCACCGGCGCTGCCGGCCAGCGCACGCACCCTGCACGAGGACGACGGCTCGAGCGGCATGCGCTCGCTGTCGGTGCTCTTCGTCATCTCGCTGGCGCTCGGGCTGGCCTGCGCGCACTGGTTCGATGAACTGCGCGGCTGGTTCGGCGGTGATCCGTCCCGGCCGGCGCCGACGGACGAGACCATCGTCGTCTCGCTGTTCGCCGGCGTACTGTTTGCCTTCGGCGTCGCCGTGCTCAACCGCCTGCTGGGGCTGGGCGCGCTGTCGCGCATCGCCGAGCGCGTGACCTTCGTGCTGATTCCGCCGCTGGCGCTGATCTTCCTCGTGCTCGGCACGATCTTCCTGGGCGTTGCCACACCGACCGAAGGCGGTGCGATGGGGGCTACCGGTGCGCTGATCATGGCGATCTCGCGGCGCCGGCTGAACTGGTCGCTGACCCGTCAGGCACTCGACAAGACGGCCAAGCTGTCGAGCTTCGTGATGTTCATCCTGATCGGCTCGACCACCTTCAATCTGGCCTTTCAGGGCATGGACGGCGGGCGCTGGATCGAGCATCTGCTCACCGGCCTGCCTGGCGGCCAGGTCGGCTTTCTGATAGTCGTCAACCTGCTGATTTTCGTCCTGGCCTTCTTCCTCGACTTCTTCGAGCTGGCCTTCATCATGATTCCGCTGCTCGGCCCGGTCGCCGACAAGCTCGGCATCGATCTCGTCTGGTTCGGCGTGCTGCTGGCGGTCAACATGCAGACGTCGTTCATGCATCCGCCGTTCGGCTTTGCACTGTTTTATCTGCGCAGCGTCGCGCCCACCAGCGAATACACCGACCGGATCACCGGAAAGCGCATCGCGCCGGTGACGATCGGCGACATCTATCGCGGTGCGATTCCGTTCCTCTTCATCCAGCTGTTCATGGTGGCGCTGATCATCATCTTCCCCGGGCTGGTCACCGGCCAGCTCTCGCACGCGCCCGCCGTCGACCTCGACTCGATCGAGATCGAGGCGCCGACCGGAGGCTGGGGCGGCTACGGTGACCCGGGCGGACATTTCGACGACGGCGGCGACGACAGCGGCGATGAAGGCGCCGAACACGCCTGGGAGCCTGGCGGCCACCAGGAATAGGGAGGCGCACTGCGGAACGCGGAACGCGGGACGCAGACCGCGCCGGCGCCGCAGGTGCCGACGAGCCAGCAGCAGCCGCAGCGGGCTGCCGCCTTGTCCGCCCGCCTTGTCCGCCCGCCTTGTCGGCCTCTTCCCGTTACAGTTTC
>DAIUFU010000002.1:44795-55564 GCA_036844405.1 Burkholderiaceae bacterium
AGGCGCCGACCGGAGGCTGGGGCGGCTACGGCGATCCGGGCGGACATTTCGACGACGGCGACGACAGCGGCGATGAAGGCGCCGAAAACGCCCGGGAGTCCGGCGGCCACCAGGAATAGGGGAGCACACTGCGGAACGCGGGACGCAGACCGCGCCGGCGCCGCAGGTGCCGATGGCCCGGCAGCCGCCGCAGCGGGCTGCCGCCTTGTCCGCCCGCCTTGTCCGCCCGCTTTATCCGCCTCTTCCCGTTACAGTTTCAGCGTCGCCATATAGCTGTCGAAACCGGCTTCATTGAAGCGGAACCAGGTGACGCTCTGCTTGCGGAACGCCTCGTAGTCGGTCCAGATCTTCTTCCACCACGGATTCGTCTTCGACAGATCGGCATAGAGCTGAATCGACGTCTTGTAGGCCGCATCGATGATCGATTTGTCGAAACGATGCAGCTTCACGCCATTGGCAACGAGTTCGCGCAGCGCCTGCGAGTTGGCCGTGTCGTAATGCGCCTGGACGCTGACGTGCGAGGTGAATGCCGCCGTCTCGACGATCGCCTGCAGATCCGGCGGCAGCGCCTCCCAGGCCTTGGCGTTGACATACAGCGTGATCTGCGGACCACCTTCCCAGAACCCCGGATAGTAGTAATTTTTCGCGATCTTGTAGAAGCCGAGCTTCATGTCGTCGTACGGATTGACGAACTCGACCGCATCGATCGTCCCTTTTTCAAGCGCTGCATAGACTTCACCACCGGGAATGTTCTGCGGAATCACACCCAGCGGCTCGAGCACCTTGCCGACGAAGCCGCCCATGCGGAACTTCAGCCCCTTGAGGTCGGCTGCCGTCTTGATCTCCTTGCGGAACCAGCCGCCCATCTGCGCACCGGTGTTGCCGAAGGCGAAATTGACGATGTCGTACTGTCGATAGAACTCGCGAAAAAGCTTGCGTCCGTTGCCCCAGGTGTACCAGGCCGTCATCTGGCGCGAGTTCAGCCCGAACGGCACGGCGCAATCGAGCGCGAAGGTGTCGTCCTTGCCAAAGAAATAATAGGCAGCCGTCGTCGCCGCCTCGACCGTGCCCTGCTGCACGGCATCGACGACGCCGAAGGCCGGCACGAGTTCGCCCGGCTGGTGCACGGTCACGTTCATCCGTCCACCCGACGCTACATTGACATTGTGTGCGAACAGTTCGGCGCCGCCGTAGAGCGTGTCGAGCGACTTCACGAAGCTCGAGGTCAGACGCCAGCGGATGGCCGGCTGCGCGTGCACGGCAGGTGCCACGCCGGCACCGAGAATGCCGGCCATGCCGGCGCCCTGGACGAACGAACGACGCTTCATTCCTGTCTCCCCAATGGTTGTGGCCCGATCATCGGAACATCCGGCAGTGTACTGCCGGGCGCCAGCGCCAGGGGACCCTGTCAGCGCCGCCGCGGCGGCGGCAGATCGGTGCAGCTGCCTTCGTTCACTTCCGCCGCCAGCCCGACCGTCTCGCACAGGGTCGGATGCGGATGGATCGTGCGCCCGATGTCGGTCGCATCGCAACCCATCTCGATGGCCAGCGCAATCTCGCCGATCAACTCACCGGCATGCGTGCCGACGATCGTGCCGCCGGCGAGACGCCCGGTTTCCTCATCGAAGAGCAGCTTCGTGAAGCCTTCGGCGCGCGTATTGGCCAGTGCCCGTCCGCTGGCCGCCCACGGGAAATTCGCCACGGTCACCGACACGCCGCGTGCGGCGGCCTCTTCCTCGGTCAGGCCCGCCCACGCGATTTCGGGATCGGTGTAGGCAACCGATGGAATCACGCGCGCATCGAAGAAGCTCTTCTGGCCGGCTGCCGCTTCGGCGGCGACGTGACCTTCGTGCGTCGCCTTGTGCGCCAGCATCGGCGCGCCGGCAATGTCGCCGATCGCGAAGATGTGCGGCACGCTCGTGCGCATCTGGCGATCGACGATGCGCACGAAACCGCGCTCGGCGAGTTCGATACCGGCCGCTTCGGCACCGATCGCAGACCCGTTCGGTGCGCGCCCGACGGCGCACAGGACGAGATCGTAGGTCTGCGGACCCTCGGGTGCCTGGGCCCCTTCGAAGGACATCACGATGCCGCTTTCCGTCGCCTGCGCACCGACGGTTTTCGTCTGCAGCATGACGCGTTCGAAGCGCTTCGCATTGAAGCGCTGCCAGACCTGGACCGCCTTGCGATCGGCACCCGGCATCAGCGTGTCGAGCATCTCGACGACGTCCACGCGCGCGCCGAGCGTCGAATAAACGGTGGCCATCTCCAGGCCGATGATGCCGCCGCCAATCACGAGCATGCGTTTCGGCACGAACGGCAGTGCGAGCGCACCGGTCGAATCGACGATGCGCGGATCGTCGGGCAGAAACGGCAGGCGGATCGCGCGCGACCCGGCGGCCACAATCGCCTGCTCGAAGCGGATGACCTGGCGCCCGGCGGCCGCATCGCCGGCCGGCGCGACTTCCAGATGATGCGCGTCGAGGAAACGTCCGACGCCCTGCACCACCTGCACCTTGCGCGCTTTCGCCATGCCGGCCACACCGGCCGTCAACTTGCCGACCACCGCATCCTTGTGGCGGCGCAGCGCGTCCAGATCGACCCGCGGCGGTCCGAACTCGACGCCAACGTCGGCGAGCGTCTGTGCCTGGTCGATCACCGCCGCCACGTGCAGCAGCGCCTTGGAGGGAATGCAGCCGACATTCAGGCAAACGCCGCCCAGCGTCGGATAGCGTTCGACCAGGATCGTGTCGAGCCCGAGATCGGCGGCCCGGAATGCCGCCGCATAACCGCCCGGCCCGCCACCGAGTACGAGCAGCGCACACGACAGATCGGCTGCGCCGGTGACCGCAATCGGCGCAACATTTCCATCTGTTGCCTGTGCCTGCCCAGCAGCTTCGGCCGGTGCAGCCTGGATGGATGCCGCGGTCGATTCCTGCGCCCCTTCGGGCGCCGCACCACCGGCCGGTGCACTTGCAGCGCTGTCGGCCGCGACAGAACCATCGGCGGCGCCCGTCGCCTGCAGTTCGAGAATCGCGCCCCCTTCCGAAAGCCTGTCTCCGAGCTGGACAAGCATTTTCGTCACCACGCCGGCCGCCGGCGACGGAATCTCCATCGACGCCTTGTCCGACTCGACCGTGATCAGCGACTGGTCGACGGCAATCGAATCGCCCGGCGCCACCAGGACTTCTATGACTTCGACTTCGTCGAAGTCGCCGATGTCGGGCACCTTCACCTGGATCGTGCGGTTCGTGTCGGTCATCACTCGTCCCTTCGCAAGATTGCTGGCCACGTTTTCAGAGCAGGACGCGGCGGAAGTCGCCAAGCAACTGCACCAGACGGGTGTTGAAGCGCGCGGCGGCGGCACCGTCGACGACCCGGTGATCCCACGACAGCGACAGCGGCAGGATCAGGCGTGGCTCGAAGCCGTCACCGTTCCAGGTTGGCCGCATCGCGCTGCGGCACACCCCGAGGATGGCGACTTCCGGCGCATTGATGATCGGTGTGAAATACGTCCCGCCGATGCCGCCCAGGCTGGAGATCGTGAACGTGCTGCCCTGCATTTCGGCGGGCGAGAGCTTTCCTTCGCGCGCGCGTGCCGCCAGCTCGCTCATCTCGCGCGCCAGTTGCAGGATGCCCTTGGTGTCGGCATCCCGGATGACCGGGACAACCAGCCCGTTGGGCGTGTCGGCGGCAAAGCCGATGTGCCAGTACTGCTTGATGACGAGATCGTCGCCGTCGAGCGATGCATTGAACTCGGGGAACTCCTTCAGCACCGTCACGCACGCCTTGATCAGAAAGGCCAGCAGGGTCACTTTCGTGCCGTCGCGCCCCTGCTCGCGATTCAGTTGCTGGCGGAAGGCTTCGAGCTCGGTGATGTCCGCCTCGTCGTGGTTGGTGACGTGCGGGATCATCACCCAGTTGCGGTGCAGATTGGCGGCCGCGATCCGGCGCAGCCGTCCGCGCGGCTTGCGCTCGATCGGCCCGAACTTGCTGAAATCGACCTGCGGCCAGGGCAGCAGACCGAGCGCCGCGCCGGCATCCCCGACCGGCGCCGCCTGCGTCGGCGCGCGCTGTCCGGACACCAGGCTCTTGACCCAGTTCTGGACGTCCTCGCGCAGGATGCGCTGCTTCGGCCCGCTACCGCGCACCTCGGCCAGATCAACGCCGAGCTCGCGCGCGAACTTCCGTACCGAGGGCGACGCATGCGGCTTGACGATGTGCGTGCGATCGTATTCGAAACTGGCGGTCGGCGACGGCATGCCGTGCGAGACTGCGACCGGCGCACGTGGCGGCGGCTCGGCAAAGGCCGCCTGCTCGCGGGCGCGCTCGTCCGTACCGGCGGGCGGCGCGGCTACTGCCTCGGCGTCGGCCGCTGTCGGCGCAGCTGAAGGCCCGGGCGCCGCAACCGCCGCCGACACGTCCGCTGGTGCCGCCGGCGGTGCTGGTGCCGTTGGCTGTGCCGGCTCGGCTGCCGGCGCATCCGCAGCGGCCGACGGCCTCAGATCGATGATGGCCGTCCCCTCGGAAATCCGGTCGCCCAGCTTGACCAGCAAGCGCTCGACCACCCCTGCCGCCGGTGACGGGATCTCCATCGAGGCCTTGTCCGACTCGACGGTAATCAGCGACTGTTCGGCGCGGATCGTGTCGCCTTCAGCGACCAGGATCTCGATGACCTCGACTTCGTCGAAATCGCCGATGTCCGGCACCTTGACCTGCATCGTCTCGCTCATGGCTCGTCCTGTTGTTTTCCCGTTCACGCATGATGCGGATTGCGCTTCTCCGGATCGATGCCGTACCGGTCCATCACCTCGGACAACCGTGCCCGCTCGATCGTGCCGTCCTCCGCCAGGGCGCTCAGTGCGGCGAGCACGACGAAATGACGGTCGATCTCGAAATGCTGGCGCAGCTTCGCGCGGAAATCCGACCGCCCGAACCCGTCGGTGCCGAGCACGTGGTAGCGGCGCCCGGCCGGCAGGAACGGACGGATCTGCTCCGGATACGCCTTGACGTAGTCGGTCGAAGCAATCAGCGGACCGGAGGTATTGGCGAACATCGTCGTCACGTACGGCACCTTCGGCGGCGCCTCCGGATGGAGCAGGTTCCAGCGCTCGCAGTCGAGCCCGTCACGACGCAGTTCGGTGAAGCTCGTCATGCTCCAGACGTCCGCCACCACACCCCAGTCTTCCTGCAGGAGGTCGGCCGCAGCAATCACTTCGCGCAGAATCGTGCCGGAACCGAGCAACTGCACGCGCGGCGCATTGCCCTCCGGTGCGGCCCGGAACCGGTAGCCGCCACGCACGATCCCCTCCTCGTCGCCGGCGACCAGGCCCGGCTGCGGGTAGTTCTCGTTCATGACGGTGATGTAGTAATAGATGTCTTCCTGCTCCTGGATCATGCGGCGCAGGCCGTCATGAATGATGACCGCCAGTTCGTGGCCAAAAGCCGGATCGTAGGACACGCAGTTCGGAATCACCGAAACGAGCAGCGGGCTGTGGCCGTCCTGGTGCTGCAGGCCCTCGCCGTTGAGCGTCGTGCGCCCCGACGTGCCGCCCAGCAGGAAGCCGCGCGCGTGCATGTCGCCGGCCGCCCACCAGAGGTCGCCCGTGCGCTGGTAGCCGAACATCGAGTAATAGATGTAAAACGGGATCATGATGCGGTCATTCGATGAATACGACGTCGCCGCCGCCATCCACGAACAGAACGCCCCCGCCTCGTTGATGCCTTCCTGCAGGATCTGCCCGGCCGCGTCCTCGCGGTAGTACATCACCTGATCCTTGTCGACCGGAACGTATTTCTGCCCCTCCGGTGCATAGATGCCGAGCTGACGGAACATCCCCTCGATGCCGAAGGTGCGCGCCTCGTCCGGCACGATCGGCACGACGCGCGGGCCGAGCGTGCGGTCGCGCGTGAGCGCGGTCAGAATACGGACGAACGCCTGCGTCGTCGACACCTCGCGCCCCTCGGCCGTCGGCTCGAGCACCGCCTTGAACATCTCCAGCCCGGGGATCGTGAACGACTCGCTCGAACGGTCGCGCCGCTGCGGCAGGAAGCCGCCGAGCGCACGGCGGCGCTCGAGCATGTACTGCAGCTCGGGGCTGTCCTCGGGCGGCTTGAAGAACGGCAGGTCGTCCAGCTGCTCGTCGGGCACCGGAATATTGAAGCGGTCGCGGAACTGACGCACCGAATCGTCGTCGAGCTTCTTGAGCTGGTGCGTCGGATTCTTCGCCTGGCCGGCATGACCCATGCCATAGCCCTTGACCGTCTTGGCGATGATGACGCTCGGCTGGCCCTCGTGATGCATGGCGGCATGAAAGGCGGCATAGACCTTGTGCGGATCGTGCCCGCCGCGATTGAGCCGCCAGATGTCCTCGTCGGTCATGCGCGAGACCATCTCGAGCAGCTTCGGATGCTTGCCGAAGAAATGCTCGCGCACGAAGGCGCCATCGTTGGCCTTGTACGCCTGGTACTCGCCGTCGACCGAGTCCTCCATCACGCGCTGCAGGATGCCGTCCTTGTCGCGCGCCAGCAGCGGATCCCAGTACGAGCCCCAGATCAGCTTGATGACGTTCCAGCCCGAGCCGCGGAAATCGCGCTCCAGCTCCTGGATGATCTTGCCGTTGCCGCGCACCGGGCCGTCGAGCCGCTGCAGATTGCAGTTGATGACGAAAATCAGGTTGTCGAGCTTCTCGCGGGTGGCCAGGCTGATGGCACCGAGCGATTCGGGCTCGTCCATCTCGCCGTCGCCGCAGAACACCCAGACCTTGCGCTTCGACGTGTCGGCGATGCCACGCGCATGCAGGTACTTCAGGAAACGCGCCTGGTAGATCGCCATCAGCGGCCCGAGCCCCATCGACACCGTCGGGAACTGCCAGAACCACGGCAGCAGGTTCGGGTGCGGGTACGAGGGCAGCCCCTTGCCGCCGGTTTCCTGGCGGAAATTCTCGAGTTGTTCCTCGGTCAGGCGCCCTTCGAGAAAGGCACGACCATAGAAACCCGGCGCGGAATGCCCCTGGAAATAGACCAGGTCACCGCCGTGCGTCTCGGTCGGCGCATGCCAGAAATGGTTCATGCCGGTGCCGATCATCGTCGCCAGCGACGCAAACGAGGCCAGATGGCCGCCGAGTGTGCCGCCATCCGGCGGATGAATGCGGTTGGCGCGCACGACCATCGCCATCGCGTTCCAGCGCACATACGATCGGATGCGCTCCTCATAGGCTGCATTGCCCGGCGACGGCACTTCCATGTGCGGCGGAATCGTGTTGATGTAGGCGGTGTTGGCCGAAAACGGCAGATAGGCACCGGAACGGCGCGCCTGTTCGATCATCTGTTCGAGCAGGAAGTGGGCGCGCTCCGGCCCCTCGCGATCCATGACAGCCTCGAGTGCATCGAGCCACTCGCGCGTCTCGAGCGGATCGGTATCGGCAGGAAGATCCGGTGTCGATGGGGTAACGGGAACAGCGGACATGACGCCTCCTGCAATCAAGGATTTCAATCGATTCTAGAAAGTACATCGGTAAAAGACAAGCGAAGGGACGGGCCGGAAGACGACGCCATTCCGCAAAAAGGAATGGGGCCGGATCAGGACTGTCTACACTGCAGAGCATGCATGCACGAACCGATTCCTCGATGCGCCATACCGAGATGCGGGCGATCCGCTGGCTGTCGCTGTCGCACGCATTGGGTATCGGGGTATTCGTGCTGTTGATGAGCGGATTTTTCTGGTATGTCGGTCACATCGAGGCCGATCAGCAGCGCCGGATGCTGTATCGCGACATCGCCGGCGCGCAGACCGCGCTGCGGCGCACGTTTCGCGATGATCTCGACGAGATCGAGCAGGCGGCGCCCGAATGGATCGCCCGGGTCGAGCGCGGCGCGTCGACACGCGAGGCCGTGACGGATTTCCTGGCGCGCCAGCCGGCAGCGCTGCGCGTCCTGTTCACCGACCCGACGGGCCGGGTGATGCGCGTGGAAAGCGCCCGCGGCGTCACACCGGTGTCCCTGCGCGAAGCGGGTGCACAGATCGGCATCGACACCCTTCAGAATGCCTTCGCGCAGGCGCGCGAGACCCTGCGGCCGGTGCACAGCGCGCCCTTCACCACGTCGTCGGGCCAGGCGCTGTTCGAACTGCTGGTCCCGGTCGCTGGCAGCGAGAGTCTGCGCGGGATGGTCATCGTCGATTATTCCCTCGATCAGGTCCTGAACGATTCGCTGCTGCAGACGATCCGTGATCGCTACCAGATCGCCATCGTCGATGCCTCGGGCACCACGCTGGTGAGCTCGTCCCTGTTCGAGATCGACGTCGCCCATCTCGATTACGAAGTTCCACTCGACCCGCCGGGTCACGGCGTGCACCTGCGGGCCTTTGCGTACGAACAGCAGCCGCACCTCATCGATCGCACGCTGCTGGCCGCCATCGTCGCGCTATCGCTGGCCATTCTGGTCAGCCTGCTGGCCCTCTGGCGGCACGCGCAGCGGCGCCTGTTCGCCGAATTCGAACGCGACCGCCTGTTCACGCTGTCGCCCGATCCGCTGTGCATCTTCGAAATGAACGGATCGCTGGTGCGTGGCAATCCGGCGTTCGACCGCATCCTCGGCACCGACGCACCGCATCGCCAGATCGACCACCGGGCCCATCCCGACGATCGTCCATACGTGCTCGCGGCACTCGAGCAGATCCGGCGGCCGGGAGCCTCGTCGGCGAGCTTCGAGGCACGCTACAGCGTGCACGGCGGAGCCCCCGCCGGCGATCGCGACGACGACACCGGAGTCGAGAACGACCTCGATGCGGCTGGCGCGAACGGGGCATCGGTTCCGGCGGCGACCGGGGAGCCCGGTGACTCCCTGTCCGATCCGGGACCAGCCGCCGGAGACCCGGTCGACGCCACTGCGCAGGTGCAGGCCGAATGGCGCTGGCTGCACTGGGTACTGCGCCGCGATCCGGACGCCCAGCGGCCGCTGCTCTACGCGGTCGCCCGTGACGTGACGGAGCGGCGCAATGCAGAACTGGCGCTGGCGGCCGAGACCGCCTATCGACGGGCGATGGAAAATTCGATGCTCACCGGCATGCGCGCCTTCGACATGCAGGGGCGCATCAATTACGTCAATCCGGCTTTCTGCAGGATGGTCGGGTTCAGCGAAGCGGAACTGGTCGGCCTGACGCCGCCGTATCCATACTGGCCGACGGACGCGGACAGTGCAAACAGCGAAAACCTGACACGGGTGCTCTCCGGTGACACGCGGCCGGGCGGCCACGAGGTCGAGATCGAGCGCAAGGACGGCTCGCGTTTCGACGCGCGCATGTATGTCTCGCCGCTGATCGACGGCGATGGCCACCAGACGGGCTGGATGACTTCGATCACCGACGTTACCGAACCGAAACGCATCCGCGAACAGCTGGCGGCGGCGCACGAACGCTTCATCACCGTGCTCGACGAACTCGACGTCGCGGTCTCGGTCGTGGCGCGCGCGCGACCGGACAGCGATTCCGGCGCGATCGGTGCCGCCGGCAGGCCCGGCGACGGCAGCAGCGCGCGACCGGCGGCGCTGCTTTTTGCCAATCGCGCTCATCGCACCCTGTTCGGCGCCGACAGCCGGCGCCACGAGGAATTGCTCGCGGCCTACGACCAGGGCGCCGGCGAGGACGTACCGGTCGAATTCCACGACACGGTACTCGAGCGCTGGTTCGATCTGCACGTGCGCCAGATCCGCTGGGTCGACGGCCGCACCGTCGAACTGCTCGTCGCCACCGACACGACGCGACGCCATCTCGTCGACGAACAGCAGCGCGAACAGGATCGCAAGCTGCAGCGCACCTCGCGCCTGGTCACGATGGGCGAAATGGCTTCCTCGCTCGCGCACGAACTGAACCAGCCGCTGACCGCGATCAGCAACTACTGCATGGGCATGTCCGCGCGGATCCGCGCGAGCACGGCTGCCGGCCAGCCGATCGCCGCACAGACCCTGCTCGAGCCGCTGGGGCGCACGAGCGCGCAGGCGGCACGCGCCGGCGAGGTCATCCGGCGGATCCGCAATTTCGTCAAGCGCAGCGAACCCGAGCGGCGCCGCTGCGAGGTGCGCCTGATCGTGGCCGATGCCGTCGGCCTGGCCGACATCGATGCCCGCCGCATGGGTCTGCACATCGCAACCCGGCTGCCCGAGCAGTTGCCGGCGCTCTTTGCCGATCCGATCCTGATCGAGCAGGTGCTGCTCAATCTGCTGAAAAACGCGCTCGATGCCACCCGCGAGGCGTCCGCCGGCGCGCGCACGGTGACGCTGGATGTCCGTCACGATGGCGACCATCTCGAGTTCGGCGTCACCGACCAGGGCAGCGGCCTGGACGACGATACGCGCGGGCGCCTGTTCGAGCCCTTCTTCACGACCAAGAGCGAAGGCATGGGCATCGGCCTGAACATCTGCCGCTCGATCATCGAGTCGCACAACGGGCGCCTGTGGAGCGAAACGGCTCCGGGCGGCGGGTGCAGTTTCCGTTTCACCCTGCCGGTCGAAGCCCAGCAAGGCGCTGCCGGACCCATCGAAATCGCCCTGCCCGCCGACGAACAGACCTGACACAATGGCATCCATCATGAGTTCCGGCAATACGACCACTGTTTCCGCCCCCGTGCAGGCCAAGTCCGACGGCAGTCATGTGTCCGGCGCAGCCAACCGGCAGACAGACTTCGTTTACGTTGTCGATGACGACGAGGCGGTGCGTGACTCGACGCGCTGGCTGCTCGAAGCCAACGGCTTCGACGTGCACACCTTTGCCA
>DAIUFU010000003.1:0-43867 GCA_036844405.1 Burkholderiaceae bacterium
GCCGGCCGCGCGCGAGGCCTTCCGCGCCTTCCTCGAGAAGCGGCCGGCGGATTTCCGCAGGATGATCGGCTGAAGACCGAACCGGCCTCGATCCCTGAACGGATCGACCACATCGGGCCCGGCCATCTGCACGATCAGCGGGCGCAGCGTGTGCTGCACCATGATGGTGCCGCGCAGATCGGCGAAAGTCGGTGTTGCACCCTTGCGCACGGGAATTCTCCTGGAAACGATCGATTGGATGCATCGTCCACCAGGTGTTTGCAGTCTGCCGGACCGCCCCGGGGGCAATCGGATGCACCGGCCGGGATTCGTGTACGGTGACGGGCAATGTGCCGGACGGAAAACCCCGCCGGCTCTGCACAAGAACCACTGACAAGGAGATCGAATCATGGCTGACGCCTGGCTGACCACCCTCATCACCGACACGCCGCAGGAAGGCTTCGAACTCGCGATCACGCTGAGCCGACGCGGAGTCAAGTACACGCAGCCGGACGCCGACGTGCTGCACAAGCTGCGCCCGGTCTATGCCAACGATGCCGATGCGCTGACGGCAGCCTCGCAGGTCATCGCCATCAATTTCCAGACAGTGGCGGCGGCGAACAACTACTGGCGCAAGTGAGCTGGCCACCGGGCCAACCACCGTGCCAACAGCGCGGCTGATCGGGCGGCTGACCGATCGGAGCCGGCGGGCTGCTCCAATCGGACGACGGGTCGCGCGCGGATGGCGTGCGGCCGGCACGTCGAGTGCATCCTCCGCGCAGCCGGCTGCGGCTGTTTTCCTTCTGCGAGGCAGGCCACAGCAAGGGCCATCGCACGGCGGACTCCCGGACCCGACTGTAGACCGATGAACGGGAATGCGATGAACAGACATCTGCTGGCTGCGCTTTCGGCGCTGGCGTTCACGTCTGCCTGCAGTCTGCCGGCTCCGGTTCCTGACGGCGCGGGCACCATGCCGGCTGTGGCTGCGGACGAGGGGATGCTGCCCTTGTCATGCAGCGCACAAGTCGTGCATCACGAATGCGAAGGCGGCGCGCACATCGATGCGACGTATCCGACCGCCGACACCGCGTGCATTCGCTACCTCGGTGTCGTCCACCCGATGCGCATCGCGATTTCGGCCAGCGGCGCGCGCTATGTCGGGGACGCGCTCGAATGGTGGACCAAGGGCCGGGAAGGCACCCTGTCCCGCCTGCTGGAGGACGGGACGTCCGGCGAAATCATCGAGCGCTGCGTCGTTCAGGCCGAACCGGGACGCTGATTACTTCACACGTTCCGGGTGCCGGCCGAAGGCACTTCGCGTGGTCGTCGTTCGTCGTCGGTGGCGACGTAGGTCAGCGTCGCCTCGGTCACCTTGACGCATTCGTCGTTCAGGCGATTGCGCTGCGCCCAGACTTCGACCCGCACGGTGATCGACGTGCGCCCGACGCGGACGATGTCGGCATAGAAGCTGAGCAGGTCACCGACGAAGACCGGGTGCTTGAACAGGAAGGAATTGACCGCGATCGTTGCCACGCGCCCGTTGGCGCGACGGCTGGCCGGGACCGAGCCGGCCAGGTCGACCTGCGACATGATCCAGCCGCCGAAGACGTCGCCGTGCGCATTCGCATCGGCCGGCATCGGCATCACTTTCAGGTCGGGGCTGCGTTCGGGCAGGATGTTTTCGGAAGTCGGCATCATCGGCGTCGCTGTCCATGGCCGTACTGCGATGGTGGGGTGTAGGGCCGGGACGATCCGGCACCGGGAGATGACCGGTACGACGGCCCCGAGTGCCATCGACCGGGCGTACCTTCATCCGGGCGCAGCGGTGGCCGGGTTCGTGGAGCATCGGTCTGCGCGGGCGGCGTCGTTCGTGGGGGACGGGTCTGCGAGGCCCCCGGATGCGGGCCCGGTGGGCGTGTGTGCGGCGCCTGTCCGTACGGTGGCCGCGGGTGCGGTGGTTCGGGGCGGGGCGGACGTTGTGGCCGGTCGATGCGCCGCGGGCGCGTATGGTACTGGTAGCTGAAGCCGAATGTCGCCCAGGGCAGGGCCGGGTGGCCGTAATAGCCCGGGTACAGCGGTGGCGCCACGTACACGGGTGGCGTGACGATCGTGGTCGACGGCAGCGCCGGAACCGTGGCGTACGGAACCGTTTCCGACGAGGCAGCGGCAATGTCCGCCGACACGGCGTGCACGGCATCGATGAGGTCCGGGCCGGCGCCGGCCTCGAGGAGCAGGTCGATGTCGTCGGCACTCGCGACCGCGAGCAGACCGCGCGTCCTGACCGCCTGCACCAGTTCTTCCTGCGTCTGGCCGGCGCGCAGGCCGACGATGAGTTCACCGATACTCAGCGGCTGCCCGTATCCGGGCGCCTGCACAGCCCAGGCCGTGGGCAGTGCAGTGATCTCGCCGTATCGCACTTCGTCGCCTGTGGCACAGCCGGTGAGCAGCATGGCGGCGGCAAGACCGGCGGCGGCCTGCAGGGCTCTCGTCGGCCTGCCGGAGCGGCGCTGCACCGGGTTCGACGTCCGATGCCCGGCTCGTCCTGAATCCTCGTGGCCCAAGGTCTGCTTCCTCGTTCGTCCGCGTGTGCGATCATCGATCGCAACGCCCAGGCTCGTCGTCGACGATACCGCATTTGTGCCCTGGCGGTCAGCGCCGATCCGCTCGGCAGGCTGCCGCCGGTGCGGGAAATCGGGGAGCAGGCGAAATGGAGCGGGCGGCAGAGAGGTCTTCCGTCCGCGAAGGTGAAGCGATGGCCGATCCGCGCCGATTGCTGCGCGACAGTTTCGATGCCGCCGTGGCGGCCGCCGATCCGGCACGCGTACTGATCGGGACACTGCCTGCGGCTGACGAAATCGCACGCGTGCGCCGTACGCGTGTCCTCGGCGCCGGCAAGGCGGCCGCCGCCATGGCGCGTGCAGTCGAGACGCACTGGCCGGCGGATGCTGCGCTCGATGGACTCGTCGTGACCCGTCACGGCCACGGCCTGCCGTGCCGGCGCGTCGAGGTCGTCGAAGCCGGCCATCCGCTGCCGGACGAGGCCGGTCAACGGGCGGCGGCGCGCATGCTCGCCCTGGCCGCCGAAGCGGCGTCGGACGAGCTGCTGATCGTGCTCCTGTCGGGTGGCGGTTCGAGCCTGCTCGCTCTGCCGGTCGACGGGGTGCCGCTCGACGATCTCGTTGCCGTGACGCGTGCGCTGCTGGCCAGCGGTGCGCCGATCGAGGAGATCAACATCGTGCGCAAACATCTGTCGCGCATCCTGGGCGGACGCCTGGCGCAGACAGCACGCGCACCGATCCTGCTGCGAATGATTTCCGATGTGGCCGGTGACGATCCGTCGTCGATTGCCAGCGGCCCGTGTTCGCCGGATGCGAGCAACCATGCCGATGCCCTGGCCGTGCTGCGGCGCTGGCGCGTCGATGCACCGGCGAGCGTGCAGGCGCATCTGAAGCGCGGCGTGCGCGGCGAAGTCGCCGAAACACCCAAACCCGGTGACCCGGTCTTCGAGCGCGTCGATGCGCGCGTGGTCGCCTCGGCGCGTGCGAGTCTGGCGGCGGCCGCTGCGGTTTTCGAACGTGCCGGCGTGCGCCCGGTCATGCTCGGCGATACCGTGACCGGAGAGGCGCGCGACGTTGCCCAGGTGATGGCGGCGCTCGCGCGCGAGATCTCCCGTCACGGCGTGCCGTTTGCGCCGCCGGTGGCGCTGCTCTCCGGCGGCGAATGCACGGTGACGATCCGTGGGGGTGGCACGGGCGGGCCGTGTGTCGAATTCCTGCTCGCGTTCGGTCTTGCCCTGCAGTGGCGCGACGTGCCGCGCACCTGGGCGATCGCGGCCGACACCGACGGGATCGACGGCATCGGCGGACACGCTGGTGCCGTGCTGACGCCCGACTGGGCCGCCCGGGCGAGCGCTCTCGGCCTCGATGCGCGCGCCTGTCTGGACCACAATGATGCCGGACGCTTCTTCGCTGCACTCGACGACCTCATCGTGACCGGTCCGACGCGCACGAACGTCAATGACTACAGGGCCGTGCTGGTGACGTCAGACCGCGCCTGATCAGGAGGTTCAGGGAGATTTTGCTGGAGGAGACGATGTCGCCGCGGGGATACCGCTGTCGCGGACGGAAGACACCGGGCGTGCGAACGCCGGCGCAGGGAATCCGGACGGTGATCCGGACGAACAAGGGCCGCACAGGGCAGGCGATGGCAGCGAGGCCGTGGCAGACGGCAAGGAACGGCACGAACAGGGAATGACACGAACAAAGGAATGATACGAACAAGTGATGGAAATGAGTGACAGTCCTGAAGAAACCGGGGCGGGGCCGCAGGCGCACCCGTCCACTCCCGGGAATCCGGCGGGCGCACCCGGGCGTCTGGAACTGACCCGGCCGGACGACTGGCATCTGCATCTGCGCGACGGCGAGGCCCTGCGTGCCGTCGTCGGCGCGACCGCCGCGCAGTTCGCGCGCGCCATCGTGATGCCCAATCTGCTGCCGCCGGTGGTCACCGTGGCCGATGCGCTGGCCTACCGGCAGCGCATCATCGACGCGTTGCCAGCCGGTGCGCGTTTCGATCCGCTGATGACCCTGTATCTGACCGATCGCACACCGGCTGACGAGATCCGCCGTGCCGGCGAGAGTCGGCACGTCGTGGCCGTGAAACTGTATCCGGCCGGGGCAACGACGAACTCGGCTGCCGGCGTCACCGATCTGCGGCGCGTCTGGCCGGTGCTCGATGCCATGCAGGCCACGGGCATGCCGCTGCTCGTGCACGGCGAGGTCACCAATCCCGAGGTCGACGTCTTCGATCGGGAAGCCGTCTTCATCGAGCGCGTGCTGATTCCGTTGCGCAGTGATTTTCCGGCGCTGCGCATCGTCTTCGAGCACGTGACCACGCGCGAGGCGGTGCAGTACGTCGAGCAGGCGGCGGAAGGCATCGGCGCGACGATCACGCCGCAACACCTGCTGCATGACCGCAACGCACTGTTTGCCGGCGGACTGCGTCCGCACCGCTACTGCCTGCCGGTACTCAAGCGCGAGGTGCACCGGCGCGCGCTCGTGGCGGCGGCCACCGGCGGCAATCCGCGTTTCTTTCTCGGTACCGACAGCGCACCGCATGCACAGCACGCCAAGGAACATGCGTCGGGTTGCGCCGGTTGCTACAGCGCGCCGCATGCGCTCGAGTCCTACGCCGCAGCGTTCGAGCGGGCCGGAGCGCTCGAACGGCTGGAGGCCTTCGCCAGTTTTCATGGTGCCGATTTCTACCGCCTGCCGCGCAATGGCGAACGCATCGTGCTGCAGCGCGAGGACTGGATCGTGCCGGAGCATCTGCCGTTCGGGGCCCATGCCATCGTGCCGCTCGCGGCTGGCGAGACACTGGCCTGGAAACGGGTCGACACTGGCCGCGGATCTTGATGCTGTCGTGCGGAGATCCCGTCAAACGCGAGGACATTGCACAATATGGAATGAGACAGGTACAATCTTCGGCGGGAGCAGGTCGGGCGGTCGCGGCCACCACGGTGGTCGAGGAAGGTCCGGACTCCACAGGGCAGGATGCTGGCTAACGGCCAGGCGCAGCAGGCCGCAAGGCTCAAGGCGACGGAAAGTGGAACAGAAAGTACACCGCCCAAGCGGCTTCCCGCGGGAAGCCGACGGCAAGGGTGAAAAGGTGAGGCAAGAGCTCACCGCGCGCGTGGCGACACGCGTGGCACGCCAAACCCCATCCGGAGCAACATCAAATAGGCATGCGTGCGGGTTTCGATCCGCACGGGGCGGCCCGTCCCGGGCATGCGGGTGGATGGCTCGAGCGGCCGGGTAACCGGTCGCCCAGACGAATGACCGTCACGCCGGGTTGACCGGCGTACAGAATCCGGCCTACAGACCGGCTCCCGCTTCTCTTTCGTCTCCCTCCGCCCGTTCTTCTCCGCCTCTTCTCCTCCGCTCGTTCTCCCCCGCTCTCTCTCCCCCGCCGCGTCCCTTCTTTTCCCTCCCCCTTTCCGCTCGTCTTCCCGGTCGTGCGCCTCCGGCGGTTGCGTCCGCAACGCGGCGTGTCGCACGCTTTCCGGGTGTCCGTCTTTCTCCCGTTTTGCTGCCCGCTTCCGGCCGCTCGACCCTCCCGGCGGGGCCTCTGCCCCGGTGATGCGACGCGCGCATCGTTCGCCGCTTGCCTTGTTCAACCCTTTTCCGTAGAGTGGCATTCGGTGTAAATAAGTGCAATTTTGTGGGAGGAGACCCCCTGAAAAGTGGGTTTTCGCCCCGCGCGTGGCCGGGCCGGGGGCTGAATGTATCAGGGAAGCTCTGCATTGCTGCTCGATGCGAAGGGCCGGATGACGGTACCGACGCGGCATCGCGATGCGCTTTCCGATGAGTGTGAGGGCAAACTTACACTGACCAGACACCCGGACGGCTGCCTGCTGCTTTTCCCTCGGCCGGTGTGGGAAACACACCGCGAACGTCTGGCGACCCTGCCGATCGGTGCGCGCAACTGGACGCGCATCTTTCTCGGCAATGCGCTGGATCTCGAGATGGACGGGACCGGTCGCATCCTCATTTCGCCCGAATTGCGTGCCGCGGCTTCCCTGACGCGCGAGGTAATGATGCTCGGCATGGGCAGCCACTTCGAAATCTGGGACAGCGCATTGCTGGCGGCCAAGGAACGGGAAGCGATCGAAGCGGGCATGCCCGAAGCGATCGCCAACTTCAATTTCTGAACGACGACGTGAACGGCGCAATCGCGTGCAGGCAGTACTCGGTCACGAACCGGTCTTTCCCGACGAGGCGGTCGACGCACTCGCCATCCGTGCGGATGGCAGCTATCTCGACTGTACCTTCGGCCGTGGCGGCCACAGTGCGCGCATTCTGGCCCGCCTGGGCGCATCCGGCCGCCTGCTCGCGATCGACCGCGATCCGGAAGCGGTGGCCTGCGCACGCACCTGGAGCGATCCGCGCTTCAGTATCGATCACGCCCGTTTCTCCGGCCTCGAAGCGGTGCTCGATGCGCACGGCGTCGCACGCGTCGACGGTGTCCTCTTCGACCTCGGCGTGTCGTCGCCGCAACTGGACGACCCGGACCGCGGTTTCAGTTTTCGCGCCGACGGACCGCTCGACATGCGCATGGACCCGGCGCATGGCACCAGTGCGCGCGACTGGTTGCTCGCTGCGAGCGAAGAAGAAATCACGAGAGTGGTGAAGGACTATGGTGAAGAACGGTTTGCTGTTCCGATTGCAAAGGCGATTGTTGCGCGCCGCCGCGAGTCCGGGGCCGATGCCCTGCGCACGACGGGAGAGCTGGCCGCGCTCGTCGCCGCTGTCGTGCGGCGCCGCGGGCGGACGCCGCTGGGCAAGGACCCGGCCACCCGCACCTTTCAGGCTGTACGGATTCACGTCAATCAGGAACTCGAGGAACTCCAGATAGGACTGGATTCCGCCACCGGGCGTCTGGCCCCGGGCGGGCGCCTCGTCGTCATCAGCTTTCATTCGCTGGAAGACCGGATGGTCAAGCAGTTCATCGCCGCGCAGGCCGGCCGCTACGCCCGCCGTGATCCGATCACCGGTGCCCCGGCGGCGGATGCCGGCGCGCGGCTGTGTCCGGTCCTGCGCCGTCTGGCCGACGAGCGGATACCGGCACGCCGGCGTGCCGGCGGCGACCGTGCCGGAACCGACAACCCGCGCGCGCGCTCTGCCGTGCTGCGTGTGGCCGAACGGATCTGAAGACGATGGCGCGCTTCAATTTCTTCCTGTCGCTGCTGCTCGTGCTGTGTGCGCTGGCGCTGGTCACCGCGCAGGATCGGGCGCGCCGGCTGTTCACCGATCTGGAGCGTGCCAACGCGACGATGGCGAGGCTGGAGGTGCAGAAGGACCAGCTGCAGATCGAGCAGACCGCTCTGGCCAAGGCCGCGCGCATCGATGAGCGTGCCCGGCGCGAACTGGCGATGGAATCGGTCTCTCCCCGGCGCACGCTGCATCTGGTTGCCGATGTTTCGGGCTGGACGGTTCCGCCCGGGCCGGCGCTGGCGCGCATCGGCGCGGCGCAGGAGACACCGCGAGCGGCGTCGGCCATCGGGTCGCCGGCGCGCGACCCCGCACTGAAGCCGGCTCCGGAGCGTGCATCGGAGCGGGTACCCGTTCCCGCCGGCGCCGTCGCGCCGCGCGATGCCGGGCGCCGTGCCGGAGCGCAGCGATGAGCCGGCGCGGGACCTCCCGTCACCTGCATCACCTGGCGTCGGGGACGAATCCCCTGCTGAAGGTGCGTCTGCCGGCCTGGCGCTCGCAGCTGATCATGCTGTTCGTCGCATTGGCGTTCGCGGCACTGATCGGGCGCACGATCTGGCTGCAGGCGGTCACGCGCGACTATCTGCAGCAGCAGGGGGAGTTGCGCTATGGCCGCACGCTCGAGTTGCCTGCCTCGCGCGGCAAGATCTTCGATCGCAACGGCGTCGTGCTGGCCTCGAGCCTGCCGGCGCGGGCGATCTGGGCCATCCCCGAGCAGATCGATGCGACTCCGGGACAGTTCTCGACACTGGCCGGCCTGCTGCAGGTTCGCGAACCGGAGTTGCGCCGCCGGCTCGGTGATGCCGGTGATCGCAGTTTTCTCTACCTGAAGCGCCAGGTCGATGCGGATGTCGCCGAGCGCCTGGCCGACCTGAAGATCCGCGGAATCCATCAGCAGCGTGAATACAAGCGCTATTACCCGCAGGGAGAAACGCTCGCGCACGTCGTCGGTTTCACCAACGTCGAGGATTCCGGCCAGGAAGGCATCGAACTGGCGAAGAATGTCGACCTGGCCGGTCGGCCGGGGAGCCGGCGGGTCATCCGTGACCGGTTCGGTCGCGTGGTCGAGAACGTCGAGGCAGTGCAGGAGCCGCATCACGGTCATGACCTGTCGCTGTCGATCGACAGCACCATCCAGTACCTCGCCTTCGACGCCCTGCGCGATGCCGTGCACGAGCATCGCGCGCGCGCCGGCGCAGTCGTCGTTCTCGATGCGCACAGCGGCGAGATCCTGGCGCTGAGCAACTGGCCCAGCTACAACCCGAACGACCGGCGGCAGCTGTCGGGCGCCCGCCTGCGCAACCGTGCGATCACCGACATTTTCGAGCCTGGCTCGACGATCAAGCCGTTCACGATTGCGCTGGCGCTCGAGATGGGCCAGGTGCGACCCGACAGTGTCATCGACACCGCGCCCGGGCGCATGCGCATCGGGCGGGCAACGATCGGTGACGCGCATCCGCATGGGCCGCTGACGGTCGAGCAGATCATCCAGAAATCGTCGAACGTCGGTACGGCGAAGATCGCACTGGACATCCCGGCCGAGCGGATGTGGGAAATGTATTCGTCGATCGGGCTCGGCCAGGCGCCGCAGATCGGCTTTCCGGGCGCGGTCGCCGGACGTCTGCGCCCGTACCGCAGCTGGCGTCCGATCGAGCAGGCAACGATGTCCTACGGTTACGGGCTGTCCGCGTCCCTGCTGCAGCTCGCGCGTGCCTACACGGTGTTCGCCTCGGATGGCGAACTGCTGCCGCTGTCGATCTACCGCCGTACCGACGCGGTCGACGGTGAGCGGGTGATCTCGCCGCAGACCGCCCGAACGGTGCGGCACATGCTCGAACTGGGCACCATGCCCGGCGGCACGGCGCCGCGCGCGCAGGTGCCCGGCTACCGGGTGGCCGGCAAGACCGGCACCGCGCACAAGCGCGAGGATGGCCGCTACGTGCAGAAGTACATTGCCTCGTTCGTCGGCTTCGCACCGGTTTCCGATCCGCGCATCGTGGTCGCGGTGATGATCGACGAGCCGACGACCGGCGGCTACTACGGCGGCGTGGTCGCGGCACCGGTCTTTTCGCGCATCGTCGGCGACGTCCTGCGCACGCTGCGCATGCCGCCGGACGCCACGGTGGCCGCGCTCGAGATGCCCGCGCCGGATGCGCCGCCGCGCCAGGAGTCGTCACTGTGAAGATGGATCGCACAGAGCCCGTCGGCGAATCCGGATTTGCGGCGGAGATCGGCACCTGGCTGCGCGCCAGCCTCGAGCCCGGCGCGGCACTCGTTGCCGACAGCCGGCAGGTGCGCGCCGGCGATGCCTTCTTTGCCTGGCCGGGACAGAACGTCGACGGGCGCGACTTCATCGATGCCGCGCTCGCCGCCGGCGCTGGTGCCGTGCTGTTCGAAGGGGATGACCGCGGCGACGCGACACCGCGCCCGGGGCGCCCGGCGCTGCCGGCTGGCCTGCGCAATCACCCGCGGGTGCGCGAAATCGCCGGGCTGCGCACGCTCGCCGGGCCGATCGCGGCGCATTACCACGATCACCCGTCCCGCCACCTGGATGTGATCGCCGTTACCGGTACCAACGGGAAGACGACCAGCACGCAGTGGATGGCCAGTGGCTTCGCGGCGGCCGGAATACGCAGTGCGGTCATCGGCACGCTTGGCAGCGGTGTCGTCGAGGCGGGCCGCACGCCGGATTTGCAGGCGTTCGGGCTGACGACGCCCGATGCGCTCGGCCTGCAGCGCCTGCTGGCCGATTATGTCGCGCGCGGCATCCGTTGCGTCGCGCTCGAAGCGTCATCGATCGGCATCGACCAGGGTCGGCTCAACGGCGTATCGGTCGATACCGCCGTCCTGACGAGTCTGGCCCGTGATCATCTCGACTACCACGGCACGAGTGCCGCCTATCTGGCCGCCAAGCTGCGCCTGTTTTCCTGGCCGGAACTGCGTCATGCACTGATCAATGGCGACGACCCGGTCGCGCCCGAATTTCTCGCTTCGCTGGCACCGGGCGTTGCGTCGCTGGCCTTCGGTCATCTGCCCGGCACCCATGGCTGGCGTGCCGCCAGGAAGCTGTCCGCCTGGCGCATCGTCGAAGATGCGCACGGCTCGACGGTATCGATCGGTGGCGATTTCGGACGCACCGAGATCCCCTTGCGCATCCTCGGGCAGTTCAATGTGGTCAACGCGCTGGCGGCGGCATCGGTCTGGCTCGTGCACGGGATGCCCTTCGATGAAGCGATGCGTCGTCTTGCGGAGCTGCCGCCGCTGCCGGGGCGGATGCAGCGCGTCGACGTCGAGGCGTGCCCGCTGGTCGTCGTCGACTATGCGCACACGCCCGATGCGCTGATGAGCGTGCTGCAGGCGCTGCGGCCGCTGGCGCAGGCGCGCCACGGGCAGCTCTGGTGCATTTTCGGCGCCGGCGGCGAACGGGATGTCGGCAAGCGCCCGCTGATGGCCGTGGCGGTCGAGCGCAGCGCAGATCGGGCCGTCGTCACCAGCGACAATCCGCGTGGCGAGACACCGTTCCGAATCGTCTCGGACATCCGTTCCGGTTTCCTGCGCGAACCGTGGCTGACCGAACTCGATCGTGAGCAGGCGATCCGCCGCACCATCGAGACGGCGGCGCCGGCCGACGTCATCCTGATTGCCGGCAAGGGGCACGAAACCTTTCAGGAGATCGGCGGACGCAGGCTGCCGTTTTCCGATCCGGAGATTGCGCGCAAGTGGCTGCTGGTGCGGCGTGCACGCATCGATCAGGACGCGGCCGATGTTTGATCTGCGTGAAGCCTTCGCGTGGATCACGGACGGCGTCCTGTACGGCAATCCGTCGACGCCGGTAGCGGGCGTTGCGACCGACAGCCGCAGCGTGCCGCCGCATTCGCTCTTTGTCGCCCTGCGTGGCGAGCGCTTCGACGGGCATGATTTCATCACTACTGCCCAGGCGTCCGGCGCCGCTGCGGTACTTCTCGAACGCTGGGTCGAGGGCGCACGCCGGCCGGTCATCCGGGTGCCCGACACCCGGCGTGCACTCGGCGAAATCGCTCGTGGCTGGCGCTCGCGCGTGCAAACGCCCATCGTCACCATTACAGGTGCCAACGGCAAGACCACGGTCAAGGAAATGCTGGCCGCCATCCTGGCCGAGGCCTTCGGGGCGGATCGTCGCCTGGCGACCCGTGGCAATTTGAACAACGAGATCGGCGTTCCGCTGACGCTGCTGCAGTTGCGCGCGGCGCACCGGGCGGCGGCGATCGAACTTGGCACCAATCACCCGGGCGAGATTGCCTGGCTGGCGTCGCTGGCTCGTCCCGACGTCGCGCTGGTAACCAACGCGCAGCGCGAACACCAGGAATTCCTCGCCGGCGCCGAAGGCTCGGCACGCGAAAACGGCGCGTCGATCGCAGCGCTCGGCGCCGACGGCATCGCGGTCTTCCCCGGCGACGATCCGCAGGCACACATCTGGCGCGCCGGTGCCGGCGCGCGCCGCTGCATCGAATTCGGGCTCGCCGCCGAGCCGGGCCGCTTCGAAGTCCATGCGGCCGAGGATGCGCTGGCGGCACGCTTCGCGCTGGCGATCGGAAACTCCGTGTTCACGGTGCGTCTGCCCGTGCCCGGCCGACACAATGTCCGCAACGCACTGGCGGCGGCGGCGTGCGCGCATGCGCTGGCGATCGACACCGAAGCCATCCGACGCGGGCTGGAATCGTTCTCGCCGCCGCCCGGGCGCCTGGCGACGGTCCTGCTGGCCGACGGAACCACACTGATCGACGACAGCTACAACGCCAACCCGGATTCGGCGCTGGCCGCCATCGAAGTGCTCGCGGGCTTCGCCGGACGGCGCGTGCTCGTGCTCGGCGACATGGGCGAGACCGGCGCGCAGGGCCCGGATTTCCACCACGAGATCGGCGCGCATGCGCGTGCCCGCGGCATCGATCACCTGCACGCGCTCGGGCCGGCGAGCCGCGAGGCGGTGGCCGCTTTCGGGGCCGCGGCGACCCATCATGACGACGTCGGCGGACTGACGGCCGCCTGTCGCGATCTGAGCGGGCCGGACACGACGATCCTGGTGAAAGGGTCGCGTTTCATGCGCATGGAACGCGTCGTGCAGGCACTGTCCGGCGCGTCGGTGGATGCCTGACGATGCTGCTCGAACTGACGCAATGGCTGGCACACGATGTGCGCGCATTCGGCGTGTTCGGATACATCACGCTGCGTGCCGTACTGGCCGCGCTCACGGCGATGGCGATCGGCCTGTTGTTCGGACCTTCGCTGATCCGGCGGCTCACCAGCATGAAGATCGGCCAGGCGGTGCGTCGCGACGGCCCGCAGACGCATCTGGGCAAGACCGGCACGCCGACGATGGGTGGCGCCCTGATCCTGATTTCGGTCACGGCCGCGACCCTGCTCTGGGCCGATCTCGGCAACCGCTTCATCTGGGTGGCGCTGTTCGCCACCCTCGGCTTCGGCTGGATCGGCTGGGTCGACGATTACCGCAAGGTCGTCCATGGCGATCCGCGCGGCATGTCGGCGCGGCAGAAATTCGCCTGGCAGACGCTGATCGGACTGGTTTCCGCCGTCTGGCTGGCTTTCGCCGTATCGGCCCCTTCGGGCGCCGAAGCGTGGGCGAACTTCGGCGCCTGGGCGGCGCATGGCTTCGGCAACCAGCCGGTGCACGCCGATCTGATCGTCCCGTTCTTCAAGAAGATCGCCTATCCGCTCGGCGTCTACGGCTTCATCGTGCTCAGCTGGCTGGTGGTCGTCGGCTCGAGCAATGCGGTCAACCTCACCGATGGTGCGGACGGACTGGCGATCATGCCGGCTGTCATGGTCGGCTCCGCGCTGGGTCTGTTCGCCTACGTCTCCGGCAATGCCGTGTTCGCGAAATACCTGCTTGTGCCGTGGGTGCCGGGCGCCGGCGAGATCACGGTGTTCTGCGCGGCGATTGCCGGTGCCGGGCTGGCCTTCCTCTGGTACAACACCCACCCCGCCGAAGTGTTCATGGGCGATGTCGGCGCACTCGCCCTGGGTGCCGCGCTGGGCGTGACCGCGGTGATTGCCCGTCAGGAGATCGTGCTCTTCATCATGGGCGGCGTGTTCGTCGTCGAGACGCTGTCGGTGATGCTGCAGGTCGGCTGGTTCAAGTACACGAAGCGGCGGCACGGTCAGGGACAGCGGATCCTGCGCATGGCGCCGCTACATCATCACTTCGAAGTGGGCGGAATGCCGGAAACCCGGGTGGTCGTGCGTTTCTGGATCGTCACGATGATTCTCGTTCTCTTCGGTCTGTCGACCCTGAAGCTGCGGTGATGGCCGTGCACGACGTCGCGCAACCGGAACTGTTCGACCTGCAGGGGCGGACGGTGCTCGTGCTCGGACTGGGCGATTCCGGTCTGGCGATGGCGCACTGGGTGGCGCGCCAGGGAGCGCGGCTGCGTGTGGCCGACACGCGCATGCTCGACGGCAGCGAATTGCCGGGCTGGCAGGAACTGCGCGAAGCGGATCCCGGGCTGGGGATGGTCGCCGCGACGGCCTGGGACGATGCTTGGCTGGACGGCGTCGATCTGCTCGCCTGGAGTCCCGGGCTGTCGATGGAAAAGGGCGCTTCGGGCGCATTTCACGCGCGCGCGCTGGCCCGCGGCATCACGGTCGTCGGCGAACTGGAACTTTTCGCGCTCGCGCTTGCCGGTTTGCGTGCCACGGCCGACACGGTGCAGGACGACGCCGCGCCGACCGGAGGCGACGGTGGCGCGACTGCCGGATACACGCCACGCATCGTGGCGATCACCGGCACCAACGGCAAGACGACGACGAGCGCGCTCGTCGCGCATCTCGCGCGCGCGGCCGGATATACGGTGGCCTGCGCCGGCAATATCCGCCCGGCAATGCTCGAAGCCCTGTGCGAAGCGCTCGATGCCGATCGCCTGCCGCAGGTCTGGGTGCTGGAGCTGTCCAGCTTCCAGCTCGCCCCCGGCAGCAGCTTCGCGCCCGACGCCGCCGTCATCCTGAACGTCGCCGAGGATCATCTCGACTGGCACGCATCGGCGCAGACTTACCTCGAAGCCAAGCAGCGGATTCATGCGCACGCTGCGGTGGTGGTCTTCAACCGGGCGGACGCGCACACGGTGCCGCAGCGCGTCGACCCGGCACAGCGGCGGGTTTCCTTCGGCACCGATGAGCCGACCGGCATCGGCGACTTCGGTCTGGTCCGGTCCGGCGGCATCGACTGGCTCGCGCAGGCGCAGCGTGCCGACGACCTCGGTCCACTGCGCACCGGCCGGCGCGCCCGTCAGCCCGAGGCCGTGCGCGTGCAGCGCCTGATGCCGGTCGATGCGCTGCGCATCCGTGGTGTGCACAATCATCTGAACGCGCTGGCTGCACTGGCGCTGTGCGCGGCGCTGGACATTCCGATGGCCAGGACCCTGCATGCGCTGCAGACCTGGCCGGGCGAACCCCATCGTTGCCAGTCGATTGCCGTCGTCGACGGTATCGAATACATCGACGACAGCAAGGGCACCAATGTTGCGGCGACGGCCGCCGCACTGCGTGGACTGGGCCGCCGCTGCCGGCTGATTGCCGGTGGCGTCGGCAAGGATCAGGATTTTTCCGCACTCGTCGAACCGGTGCGTGCGCATGCCGCTTCGGTCTATCTGATCGGCGCCGACGCCGGCCGGATCCGTACGGCGCTGACGCCCAGCGGCGTGCCGCTGCTCGATTGCCGCTCGCTCGACGAAGCGGTCGCGCGTGCGCGCGCCGACGCACAGGCGGGCGAGGTCGTGCTGCTGTCGCCGGCCTGTGCCAGCTTCGACATGTTTCGTGACTACGAACACCGCGGCCAGTGTTTCGCCGCCGCCGTGCACGCGTTGGTCGGTGCCGCTTCCGGCGCCATCGGGGAGGCGCCGGCATGATCGGCAGCGTTCTCTCCATGCCGGCGCGTCTGCTGTCGGGCCTGTTCGGTCGGCGCACTGCCGCGGCTTCGCCCTGGCAGTCGCGTCTGCAGTCGCGTCAGGGCACCGTGCGCGCGGCACAAAGCGTCGACCAGACACTGCTGTGGGTCGTCGGCGCCCTGCTGATGGGCGGCCTGGTGATGGTCTATTCGGCCACTGTCGCCCTGCCGGATTCCAGCCGTTTCGCCAATCTGTCGCCGACCTGGTTCCTGATGCGCCATGTCTTCGCCCTTGGCGTCGGCATCGTGGCCGCACTGGTCGTGTTCTCGGTGCCGCTGGCGCGCGTGCAGGAAGCAGCGCCGTGGCTGTTCCTGCTGGGCCTCGTGCTGTTGACGATCGTCCTGGTCCCGGCGGTCGGCAAGGAAGTCTACGGTGCGCGTCGCTGGCTGTCGCTGTACGTGTTCAATCTGCAGCCATCCGAGTTGATGAAGCTCTTCGTCATCCTGTACGCGGCCGATTTCATCGTGCGCAAGCAGGATTCGATGCACCACTTCGGCAAGGGGTTCCTGCCAATGGTGATGGTCGTCGTGCTCATCGGCGTGCTGCTGCTGCTCGAACCGGATCTGGGCGCATTCATCGTCATTGCCGCGATTGCCATGGGCCTGCTGTTCCTCGGCGGCGTCAACGGGCGCCTGTTTGCCACGCTGCTGATCGCCGCCGGTTCCGTCTTCGCACTGCTGATCTGGTCCTCGCCGTGGCGGCGCGGCCGGCTCTTTGCCTACCTCGATCCCTTCGACGCCAGCAACACGCTGGACAAGGGCTACCAGCTGTCGCATTCGCTGATCGCTTTCGGGCGCGGCGAATGGTTCGGTGTCGGGCTGGGCGCATCGGTCGAGAAGCTGCACTACCTGCCGGAAGCACATACCGATTTCCTGCTCGCCGTCATCGGCGAGGAGCTCGGCCTGGCCGGCGTGCTGACCGTGATCGTGCTCTTCTTCTGGCTGACCCGGCGCGCCTTCGAAATCGGGCGGCAGTCGATCAAGCTCGAACGCACGTTTGCCGGACTCGTCGCCAAGGGCATCGGGCTGTGGATCGGTGTACAGGCCTTCATCAACATGGGCGTGAATACCGGTCTGCTGCCGACCAAGGGGCTGACCTTGCCGCTGATGAGCTATGGCGGCAGCGGCATTCTCGTGAACTGCGTCGCCATCGCCATTCTGCTGCGCGTCGATTTCGAGAGCCGGAAGCTGATGCGGGGGCAGGCATGAGCGGGCGCACCATCCTCATCATGGCCGGCGGCACCGGCGGGCACGTCATGCCCGGGCTGGCCGTGGCCGAAGAGATGCGCGCCCGCGACTGGCGTGTCGTCTGGCTCGGCAATCCGTCGGGCATCGAGGCCGGCCTCGTCGCACGGCACGACATCCCGATGCAGCGCGTGCGCATCGGCGGCGTGCGAGGCAAGGGTCTGCTGACCCGCCTGCTGCTGCCGTTCACGCTTCTGCGTGCGTTTGCGCAGAGCGTGCGCGCGCTGCGCGTGACGCGGCCGGCGGTCGTGCTCGGCATGGGCGGCTACGTTGCCTTCCCCGGCGGCATGATGGCGTCGCTGCTGCGTCGTCCGCTCGTCGTGCACGAATCGAATTCGGTAGCCGGGCTGACCAACCGGGTGCTGGCGCGCATTGCCGACCTGGTGCTCGAGGGCTTTCCCGGCACGCTGCCCGGTGCCCGCTTCTGTGGCAATCCGCTGCGTGCCGGCATGGCGCTGAGCGACGATCCCGCCGCACGGTATGCGGACCGCACGGGGCCGTTGCGACTGCTCGTCGTCGGCGGCAGCCTGGGCGCACAGGCGCTCAACGAGATCGTGCCGGATGCGGTGGCGGCCATGCCTGCCGATCGGCGTCCCCAGGTCGTGCACCAGTGCGGGCACGGCCGGCGCGATGCCGTGCGCGCGCGCTACGAAGCGGCGGACGTGGCCGCACATGTCGTCGAATTCGTCGACGACATGGCCGGTGCCTACGAATGGGCGGATCTGCTGATCTGCCGTTCGGGCGCCATGACGGTGGCCGAAATCGCCGCTGCCGGCGTGGCCAGCCTGCTGGTGCCGTTCCCGCATGCCGTGGACGACCACCAGACCCGCAACGCGCGCTTTCTGGCCGACGACGGCGCGGCGCTGCTCGTGCCGCAGTCCGAACTCGATGCCGCCGGCCTCGCCGGGCGGCTGGCCGCGCTCGAGCGCACCGAACTGGGCCGGATGGCGGTGCGCGCGCGTGCACTGGCGCGCGTCGACGCCACGCAGCGGGTCGCCGACGCCTGCGAGGAAACCGCGCGCCGACAGGTGGTGCAGCCATGAAGCACCGCGTGCGCAACATTCACTTCGTCGGCATCGGCGGCTCCGGCATGAGCGGCATTGCCGAAGTCCTGCTCAATCTCGGTTACTGCGTGAGCGGCTCCGATCTTGCCAGCGGAGCGGTCACACGCCGGCTGCAGGCGCTCGGCGCACGCGTGTGCACGGGTCATGATGCGGCACACGTCGGCGAAGCCGACTGCGTCGTCGTCTCGACCGCAGTACGGGCCGACAACCCCGAGGTGGTCGCAGCGCGCCGGCGGCAGATTCCGGTCGTGCCGCGCGCGATGATGCTCGCCGAACTGATGCGTCTGAAGCGCGGCATTGCGATTGCCGGCACGCACGGCAAGACCACGACGACCAGCCTGGTGGCGTCGGTGCTGGCGGTGGCCGGACTCGATCCGACTTTCGTCATCGGCGGGCGGCTGACCAGTGCCGGCGCCAGTGCGCGTCTCGGCGCCGGTGAATACATCGTCGTCGAAGCAGACGAATCCGATGCCTCGTTCCTGAACCTGTCACCGGTGCTCGCCGTCATCACCAACATCGACGCCGATCACATGGAGACCTACGGCCATGACTTCGCCCGCCTGCGCCAGGCTTTCGTCGAGTTCACCGGACGACTGCCGTTCTACGGCGCGGTCGTGCTCTGTCTGGACGATCCGCACGTGCGCGAGATCGTGCCTTTCGTGTCGCGCCCGGTGATCGGCTACGGCGAAGCCGCCGACGCACAGGTGCGCGCCGTCGACATCCGGGCCGAGGGAACCGGGATGTGCTTCACCGTGCTGCGCAGCGGCGCGGCACCGTTGCCGGTGACGCTGCAGGCGCCCGGCGTGCACAACGTGCGCAATGCGCTGGCAGCGATTGCCGTTGCCGGCGAACTCGATGTGCCCGACGAGGCGATCGTCGAAGCGCTGGCGAAGTTCACCGGTGTCGGGCGCCGCTTCCAGCTCTGGGGCGAGATCGCCGTCGATCCGGTGCATGGCCCGGGGCATTTCGTGCTGGTCGACGACTACGGCCATCACCCGGCCGAAATGGAAGCGACGATCGCCGCCGCACGTGCGGCCTTCCCGGGCCGGCGCATCGTGCTGGCCTTCCAGCCGCACCGGTACTCGCGCACGCGCGACCTGTTCGAGGATTTCGTGCGTGTGCTCTCCGACGTCGACGCCCTGCTGCTGGCCGAGGTCTACGCGGCCGGCGAAGCGCCGCTGGTGGCGGCCGACAGTCGTGCGCTCGCGCGTGCCGTGCGCGTCGCCGGACGCGTCGAACCGGTGTTCGTCGAAGACATTGCCGCGATGCCGCAGGCGATCCTGGACGCGGCACGCCCGGGCGATCTCGTACTGACGATGGGCGCCGGTTCGATCGGGACCGTGGCCCAGTCCGTGGCGGAGGCCGTGCAATGAGCGGGACCCGGATGGACGCCGCACGAGCGCACGGCATGCTGCCGTCCGTGTTCGGCCGCGTCGCCGTCCTGTGCGGCGGCCGCTCGGCCGAGCGCGAGATTTCACTGCTGTCGGGCGCGGGCGTGCTCCAGGCCCTGCGCGCCAGCGGCGTCGATGCGCACGCCTTCGATCCGGCGCAGCGTCCGCTCGACGATCTGCGTCGGGAAGGTTTTGATCGTGCCTTCATCGCGCTGCATGGTCGTTACGGGGAAGACGGCACCGTGCAGGGCGCGCTCGAACTGCTCGGTATTCCCTACACCGGCAGCGGCGTTCTCGCCTCGGCGCTGGCGATGGACAAGACCCTGAGCAAGCGGATCTGGCAGTCCTGCGGCTTGCCGACGCCCGCATTCGTGCTTGCGCGCACGGCCGCCCAGGTGGCCGATGCCGGGGATCGGCTCGGCCTGCCGATGGCCGTCAAGCCCGCCCGGGAGGGTTCGAGCATCGGGTTCACGCGGCTGACGTCGATCGATCAGGCTGTGGCGGCCTTCGATGCCGCCAGCCAGCACGATGCCGACGTGCTGTGCGAGGCATTCATCGACGGGCGCGAGTTGACGGTGGCGGTGCTGGGCGACGCGGATGCGGCGCGGACCCTGCCGGTGGTCGAAATCTTCGCGCCGGAGGGCAATTACGACTACCAGAACAAGTATTTCAGCGATGAAACGCGCTACGAATGTCCGGCGCAGCTCGATCCGGCACTGGCTGCGCGCATCGACGAACTGGCGCTGGCGGCCTGGCGTGCGCTTGGCTGCGTCGGCTGGGGCCGGGTCGATCTGATGCTCGGCGGTGCGCGCACGGACGGCGAGGGCACGCCCGCCGCACCCGGGCCATTCCTGCTTGAAGTCAATACGTCGCCCGGCATGACCAGTCATTCGCTCGTGCCGATGGCGGCGCGAGCGGCCGACATCGGCTACGAAGAACTGTGCCTGCGCATTCTCGCGTCGGCGTGCCTGCAGCAGGAGGTATCCGGATGAGCGCCATCTGGAACGACTCGCGCCTGCTCAATGCCGCAGCAAACACACTGTTCGCCTTCACTTTCCTGGCGCTGCTCGTCAGCCTTGCCTGGTGGGTTTCGCAGCGTCCGCTGTTCACGCTCGCCCAGGTGCACGTGCAGCCCGGCGAAGGACATGATCTGCGCCGGGTGGCCGCGGCACCGTTGCGGGCGGTGATCACCCGGCGCGTGCACGGCAATTTCTTTACGGTCGATCTCGATGCCGTGCGCGCGGTGTTCGAGTCGGTACCCTGGGTACGGCACGCGGCGGTGCGGCGGGTGTGGCCGGACGGGCTGGAAGTCTCGCTCGAAGAGCATCGTCCCTTCGCGTTCTGGGACGACGGCCGGATCGTCAACACCTTCGGCGAACTCTTCGTCGCCAATCTGGCCGAGGCCGAAGACGAAGGTGCGCTGCCGCATTTTTCGGGCCCCGAGGGCAGTGCCGTGCAGGTCGCGCGTCGTTACGTCGAACTCGTCGGCGCGCTCGCCACGCTCGGCGTGCGCCCGCGCTCCCTCGCGCTGTCGGCGCGCTATGCGTGGACGATGCAGCTCGACGACGGTACCACCCTCGTGCTCGGGCGTGACCAGGACGTGCCGATCGAGCGCCGGGTGGCGCGCTGGGTCGAGACCTGGCCGACCGTCGTGGCGGCACTCGGCCGACGCGCCGAATCGGTCGACCTGCGTTATCCGAACGGCTTTGCGATCCGCTCCCTGGTGGCACTCGGGGAGCCGGGCGAAGACACCGGGCCCGTGCGCCCGGCCTCCCATCCGGTGCGAGCGCGCACCGGGACGAACTCCGGCATGAGCAGCAGACAGAGATGACCCGCGACGCCAAGGATCTGATTGTCGGACTCGACATCGGCACGTCGAAGATCGTGGCCATCGTGGCCGAGATGCGCCCGGACGGCCATTACGAAATCGTCGGGCTCGGCCAGCACGATTCGCGCGGCCTGAAGAAGGGCGTGGTCGTCAACATCGAATCGACCGTGGCCTCGATCCAGCACGCGCTCGAAGAAGCCGAACTGATGGCTGACTGCAAGATCCGCACGGTACTCACCGGCATCGCCGGCAGCCACATCCGCAGCTTCAATTCCAGCGGCATGGTGGCCATCAAGGACAAGGAGGTGATGGCGGCCGACACCGCGCGGGTGATCGAGACCGCCAAGGCGGTGAGCATTCCGACCGATCAGCAGATCCTGCACGTGCTCGCGCAGGAATTCATCATCGACGGGCAGGACGACATCCGCGAACCGATCGGCATGAGCGGCGTGCGCCTCGAAGTGCGCGTACACATCGTCACCGGTGCGGTGTCGGCGGCGCAGAACATCGTCAAGTGCGTGCGCCGCTGCGGGCTCGAAGTCCAGGATCTGATGCTCCAACCGCTGGCTTCGAGTCTGGCCATCCTGAGCCAGGACGAGAAGGAACTCGGCGTCGTGCTGGTCGACGTCGGCGGCGGCACGACCGACATCGCGATCTTCACCGGCGGCGCCATCCGCCACACGGCGGTGATCCCGATCGCCGGCGACCAGATCACCAACGACATTGCGATGGCGCTGCGCACGCCGACGCTCGAGGCCGACGACATCAAGCTGCGCTACGGCATCGCCAAGCAGCTGCTGGCCGACCCGAAGGAAAAGATCGAGGTGCCCGGACTGGGCGACCGCGAGCCACGCACGCTGTCGCGCCAGGCGCTGGCCGCGGTGATCGAGCCACGCGTCGAGGAACTGTTCTCGCTCGTGCATCAGGTGATCCGCGAGTCGGGCTACGAGGAACTGCTGTCCTCGGGAATCGTGCTCACCGGCGGCTCGTCACTCTTGCCCGGCATGGTCGAACTGGCCGAGGACATCTTTCTCAAGCCGGTGCGCATCGGCATGCCGGCCTACACCGGCGGGCTCGCCGACGTCGTGCGCTCACCGCGTTATTCGACCGGCGTCGGCCTGCTCGAAGAGGCGCGCATGCAGCGTCTGCGCGGACGCAAGGTAGCCGAACAGTCGGGGTCGTTCAAGGAGACGCTCAGGAGGATGAGGGAATGGTTCCTCGGAGTTTTCTGAGGGTGCCGCGTAAAGGTCGAGGGAGTGGTGCCGCACGCGACGGGCGAGCAGCACACGGGGTTTTCATGGAAGTCGTTTCGTTTGTCTTACCGGGAAGGATCGAAGTCTTCCCGCCATCCGGGAGAGGAGCAGCATGAGTTTCGAACTGATCGAGCAGGAAGTCGAGGGCGCCGTCATCAAGGTCGTCGGCGTCGGCGGCGCCGGTGGCAATGCGGTCAATCACATGATCAACTGCGACGTGCAGGGCGTCGAATTCATCACGATCAACACCGACCGGCAGGCCTTGCGCCGGTCGCTGGCCGAACGTTCGATCCAGCTGGGCGACCAGGGCCTGGGCGCCGGTGCGCGTCCGGAAGCCGGCCGGGCCGCCGCCGAGGCAATGCGCGACGAGATCCGCGCTGCGCTCGAGGGCTCGAACATGGTGTTCCTGACCGCCGGGATGGGCAAGGGGACCGGTACCGGCGCCTCACCGATCGTGGCCGAGATTGCCCATGAAATGGGCATCCTGACCGTCGGCGTCGTCACCAAGCCGTTCGATTTCGAGGGCGGACGCAAGATGCAGGTGGCCGAGGCCGGCATCGAGCAGCTCGTCGAGCACGTCGACTCGCTGATCGTCGTCCTCAACCAGAAGCTGTTCGACGTGATGGACGAGGATGCCAGCCTGGAGGATGCATTCCGCCGCGCCGACGACGTGCTGCACAACGCGGTGGCCGGCATCGCCGAGATCATCAACGTGCCCGGCCTGGTCAACGTCGACTTCGCCGACGTGAAGACGGTTATGGGCGAACAGGGCAAGGCGATGATGGGTATCGGCGAAGCAGCCGGCCTCGATCGCGCGCGACTGGCCGCCGAGCAGGCCGTCTCGTCGCCGCTGCTCGACGGTGTCGACCTGCAGGGTGCGCGCGGCGTCATCGTCAACATCACGGCCGGGCGCAGCCTGAAGCTGCGCGAAACCAATGACGTCATCAACACGATCAAGGCCTTCTGCGCCGACGATGCGACGATCATTCACGGCACCGTGTTCGACGATGACATGGGCGACGAACTGCGCGTGACGGTCGTGGCGACCGGCATCGGCCGGCGTCCGTCGCGCCCGATGCTCGTGCCTCAGGCGCAGTTGCGCACCGGCACGCACGATGCACCGGTGGCGCCGCAGCAAAGCTACGACAACCTCGACCAGCCGACCGTCTGGCGCCAGAATCCGCGGGCCTCGGCGGCGGCCCAGGTGCAGGCGCTCGAAGACAGCGGTGTCGAGCGCTTCGACATTCCGGCCTTTCTGCGCAAGCAGGCCGACTGACGACGCCTGACCGGGAACGACTGAGGCAGACTGCCGCAGGCGTTCCCGGCGGATCTGCGCCCGTTCGTCCGCCGGACCCGATGCGACATCGGGTCGGACCGGGCCGACGATGAACGCGTGCGCCGGTCCTGCGAAGGCCCTTCGCGAGCGTGACGGTCCGGCAGGCCAGCCCCGGCGTTCACGTAAAATGGGACGGTAGGCGTCATTCACAGACCACGGGGCATCCGACGCAAGGCGTGCAGGACATCCCGGGACAGGGAGCCGGATTTCATGATCGAACCAGGACAGCGCGTTCCCGACGCGACCTTGCAGGAATACGTCCAGACGGAAGGGCCGGGCTGCTCGATCGGGCCGCGCAAGCTGCAGGTGCTCGATGAGTTGCGTGGCAAGCGGGTCGTGGTGTTCGGCCTGCCCGGCGCGTTCACGCCGACCTGCTCGGCAAAGCACGTGCCTGGCTACCTGGAGCAGCACGATGCACTGATGGCGGCCGGCGTCGCCGAGATCTGGTGTGTCTCGGTCAATGATGCCTTCGTCATGGGCGCGTGGGCGCGGGATGAGGGCACCGAAGGAAAGATCCGCATGCTGGCCGACGGCGGTGCCGATTGGACGCGCGCGCTCGGGCTTGATGCCGAGATTCCCGGCATGGGCGTGCGTTCGCGACGCTACTCGATGCTGATCGAGGACGGTACCGTGCACTCGCTGAATCTGGAAGAGGCCGGGAAGTTCGAAGTGTCGGACGCGGCGACGATGCTCGGGCAGCTGCGGGCGTGATCCGTCAACGTACGCTGGCCACGCTCGTCCGTACGAGCGGTGTCGGCCTGCACTCGGGCGAACGCGTCGAGCTGACACTGCGCCCGGCGGCGCCGGACAGCGGCGTCGTGTTCCGGCGCATCGACCTGGATCCGCCGGTGGAGATCCGCACGTCGGCCCTGCGCGTGACCGACACGCGCATGGCGTCCACGCTGACCGCCGCCGACGAAGGGCCGCTGGCCGAAGTGCGCGTGGCCACGGTCGAGCACCTGATGTCGGCGCTGGCCGGACTGGGTATCGACAATGTGTACGTGGATATCACGGCACCCGAAATTCCGATCCTCGACGGCTCGGCGGGGTCCTTTGTCTATCTGCTGCAGTCGGCGGGCATTCTCGAGCAGCGCGCGCAGAAGAAGTTCATTCGCGTCCTCGCTCCGATCGAGGTCCGTGACGGTGACAAGTGGGCGCGGCTCGACCCGCATTTCGGCTTCCGGCTGCGCTTCTCGATCGATTTCGCCCATCCGGCGATCGATGCCACCGGGCAGTGCGTCGAGGTCGATTTCGCCAGGGACTCCTACATCCGGGACATCGCGCGCGCGCGCACCTTCGGGTTCATGCAGGACGTCGAGGCGCTGCGTGCGCACGGTCTGGCCAAGGGCGGCAGTTTCGGCAACGCAATCGTCATGGACGAGTACCGGGTGCTGAACGAGGACGGCCTGCGTTTCGATGACGAATTCGTCAAGCACAAGATCCTCGACGCGATCGGCGATCTCTATCTGATCGGACATCCACTGCTGGCCGCCTACAGTGCGCACAAGTCGGGTCATGCGCTGAACAATCTGCTGCTGCGCGAACTGCTCGCGCACGAACAGGCCTGGGAGCGCATCGGTTTTGCCGAGCGGCGTGACCGGCCGCGACCGTTCGCGCTGGACTGGAGTCATGCCTGACGGCCCGGAGCCGGCAAGACATCCGCGCGCGCAGGCCGCAGTGCCGTCGGCCCGGTCACGGTCCGTTGTCACGGCCATCGATCCGTTTACGCCCGGTACGTCCGGCTCGTCCGCATGATCTTTCTGCGCGTTCTGGTGCTCGTGCTGCTGACGGGCGTTGTGGTCTGCGTGCTGGCCTGGGTGTTCACGCGCGAGCGCCGTTACCTGCGTCTTGCCTGGCGATTGCTGGTCGGAGGGCTGTTTGCCGCACTCGTGTTTTTTGCGGTCCTGTTCGTCGAACGGCTGACCGCCGAGCGGATCGCCACGGAGCCGACGGGATCACCGCCGGCACTGTCCGGCCGGCAGTCGGACGGTGTGGGTCGTGCTGGCGTGGATCGGGAAACGGGTATTGCCGCGCTCAGGGTCTCCGGCGGTGACGTGCAACCAGGCGGGCCAGTGCCGAGTTGAGCGTCGGCGTGCCGGTGTCTTCGGCCTCCAGGCGGGCCAGCTCGCGCAGCGCCGTCTCCGGGATGGCCGCCCGTGGAACGCGCAGGATGGCCGTGCGCCGATCCTCCTGCAGGCGTTGCCCCACGATGCGGATCTGCACGATGTCCGGTGCCTGCGCCTGCAGGCGCCGCAGCATGGAAGGAATCGACTGGCGCAGCCGTGCGACCCAGGCCGCATTCGGCGCGTGCAGGGTCAGGGTGCCATCGATCAGCGAGGCAACCGTCAACGGTGTGCCGGGGAGGTGGCGCGCCACGACCGTCTGCAGCGCGACCAGGCGATCCGCCCGTGCCGCCAGCGTGCGCCACGAGTCTTCCGCTTCGAGCCAGTCCGTGACCGGTCGTGCCGGCGACGCTTTCATCCGCACGTGCTCCCAGGGCATTGGCCGGACCCGCTGTGCGTCGGTGCGCCACATGGGCCGGCCCCGACGTGCACCGGTGCATCCGCGAAGTGCATGCTAGACTTTACCGGTTTCGGAACACACGCGTACGCTGACCGGACCGCAGTGCCTGCGTGCAGCCTGATGGCGCACCGTACCGTGCGCTCCGCAGTCGGTTCGCTCCGCTCCCGGTCGAATGATCCTCAACTACCTCACCCGGATTTTCGGCAGCCGCAATGAACGGTTGCTGAAGACGTTTCGCAAGGCCGTTGCCCGCATCAATTCCCTCGAGCCGCAGATGCAGGCGCTCGACGATGCGCAGCTGGCGGCAAAGACGGTCGAGTTCCGGGGACGCATCGAGGCCGGCGAAACGCTCGATGACCTGCTGCCTGAAGCCTTTGCGGTCTGCCGCGAGGCCGCTCTGCGCACGCTCGGCATGCGTCACTTCGACGTGCAGCTCGTCGGCGGCATGGTCCTGCACTCGGGCAAGATCGCCGAGATGCGCACCGGCGAGGGCAAGACGCTCACGGCCACGCTGGCCGTCTACCTGAATGCGCTCGCCGGCAAGGGCGTACACGTGGTGACGGTCAACGATTACCTGGCGGCGCGCGATGCCGAGTGGATGAGCGCGGTCTACCGTTTTCTCGGCATGAGCGTGGGCACGATCCTGTCGCAGCAGGCCACTGCCGACAAGAAGGCCGCGTATGCGGCCGACATCACCTACGGCACGAACAACGAGTTCGGCTTCGATTACCTGCGCGACAACATGGAGTATGCGGTCGGCGACCGGCGCCAGCGCGAACTGTTCTACGCCATCGTCGACGAGGTCGATTCGATCCTGATCGACGAGGCGCGCACGCCGCTGATCATTTCCGGCCAGGCCGAGGATCACACCGAGAATTACCGGCGGATGAACGTCGTGCCGCCGCTGCTGCAGGAGATGGAGTCCGAGCCGAAGTCGGGCGAGGAAGAGCCGCCGGGCGACTACTGGGTCGATCGCAAGGCGCACCAGGTCTATCTGTCGGAAGCCGGACACGAAAAGGCCGAGCGCATTCTCGCCGAACAGGGGCTGCTGCCCGACGGAGCGAGCCTGTACGACGCGGGCAACATCAGCCTGATGCATCACCTGATGGCGGCGCTGCGCGCGCACACGCTGTTCCAGAAGGACCAGCAATATGTCGTGCAGAACGGCGAGGTCGTCATCGTCGACGAATTCACCGGGCGCCTGATGCCCGGGCGGCGCTGGTCGGAAGGTCTGCACCAGGCGGTCGAGGCCAAGGAAAACGTCGCCATCCAGTCCGAGAACCAGACGCTGGCGTCGATCACCTTCCAGAACTATTTCCGCATGTACGGCAAGCTTGCCGGCATGACCGGGACGGCCGATACCGAGGCCTACGAGTTCCAGGAAATCTACGGGCTCGAGACCGTGGTGATCCCGACCCATCGCCCGATGATCCGCGATGACCGCCAGGATCAGGTCTTTCGCACGACGAAGGAGAAATTCGCCGCGATCGTGGCCGACATCCGTGACTGCCATCAGCGCGGGCAGCCGGTGCTGGTGGGCACGACGTCGATCGAGAACTCGGAGCTGCTGTCGCGCGAACTCGAACGCGTGAAGATGCCGCACCAGGTGCTCAACGCCAAGCAGCACGAGCGCGAGGCCGGCATCGTCGCCGAGGCCGGCCGGCCGAGGATGATCACGATCGCGACCAACATGGCCGGGCGCGGTACCGACATCGTGCTGGGCGGCAACGTCGACAAGCAGATCGACCTGCTGCAGGCCGATGAATCCCTGACCGAAGAGGAGCGCGAAGCGCGCGCCGGGCAATTGCGCGGCGAATGGCAGGCACTGCACGATCAGGTGGTTGCCGCCGGCGGGCTGCACATCGTCGGCACCGAGCGGCATGAATCGCGGCGCATCGACAACCAGTTGCGCGGGCGTTCCGGACGCCAGGGCGATCCGGGTTCGTCGCGCTTCTATCTGTCGATGGAAGACCCGCTGCTCAAGATCTTCGCCGGCGACCGGCTCAAGGCGATCATGGACCGGCTCAAGCTGCCCGAGGGCGAGCCGATCGAGGCCGGCATGGTCTCGCGCTCGATCGAGTCGGCGCAGCGCAAGGTCGAGGCGCGCAACTTCGACATCCGCAAGCAGCTGCTCGAGTACGACGATGTCGCCAACGATCAGCGCAAGATCATCTATGCCGACCGCAATGCACTGCTCGAGTCCGAGGCGGTGCCGGAGCGGGTGGCCGAACTGCGCCAGCAGGTGTTCACCAGTCTGTTCCGCGAATTCGTGCCGGAAGATTCGGTCGAGGAGCAATGGAATCTCGAGGGCCTGGAGAATGCGCTCGGCAACGAGTGGCAATTGCCGGTGCCGCTGCGCCAGATGCTGCAGGAAAACGAGCATCTCACCGACGAAGAAATGCTCGAGGTCGTCCTGAAGGAAGCCGAGCGCGTCTACCGGGAGAAGGTGGAACAGGTTGGCGCGGAAGTGTTTGCCGGCTTCGAGCGTTCGATCCTGCTGCAGGCGATCGACCAGCACTGGCGCGAACACCTGTCGTCGCTCGACTACCTGCGCCAGGGCATCCATCTGCGCGGCTATGCCCAGCAGAACCCGAAGCAGGAATACAAGCGCGAGGCGTTCGAACTCTTCGGACTGATGCAGCAGCGCATCCGCACCGACGTGACGCGCGTGCTGATGACGGTGCGCATCCAGACCAGCGAGCAGGCCGAGCAGGTCGAGGAAAGCATGCAGCCGCAGTATTCGGACGTGAGCTATACGCACGCCGATTTTGATCCGGCCATGGCGCAGGCCGATACTGCCGACACCGAATCGATCGCGCTGGCGCTGCAAAGCGCACCGGCGCAGGCGGACGCCGCACCGCAGCCGGTACGCCGGCATGGCCAGAAGATTGGCCGCAACGACCCGTGTCCGTGCGGATCCGGCAAGAAATACAAGCAGTGTCACGGACGCCTCAGCTGATCGGGAGTCCGCGATGGCCGTGAATCTTGCAGTACCGCCGCGCGAAGCGCTCCTGGCCGTGCCAGGTGTCGACATCGGCACCGCCAGTGCCGCGATCGCCCGCCCCGGGCGGCGCGACGTGCTCGTGCTGCGCCTGACCGAAGGAGCGCGCACGGCCGGCGTCTTCACGCGCAACCGCTTCTGCGCCGCGCCGGTGAGCGTCTGCCGGGAGCATCTGACGCACGGCGGGGCCGTGCGCGCGCTTGTGGTCAATACCGGCTGCGCGAATGCCGGCACCGGGGAACGGGGGCTGGCCGATGCGCACGCGACCTGCGCCCATCTGGCGCACCGGCTGGAGACGGAGTCGGTCGGCATCCTGCCGTTTTCGACCGGGGTCATTCTCGAACATCTGCCGATGACGCGCCTGCTGGCCGGCATCGATGCCGCGGTCGCCGATCTCGGCGGCAGCGACTGGCTCGACGCGGCGCAGGCGATCATGACCACCGATACCGTGCCCAAGGCGACGTCGCGCCGCCTCGACGTCGACGGGCACGCGATCACCGTCACCGGCATCGCCAAGGGCGCCGGCATGATCCGGCCGGACATGGCGACCATGCTGGGTTTCATCGCCACCGATGCCGGCGTGTCCGCGGCCTGCCTGCAGCGTTGGGTGTGCGCCGCCGCCGATGCCAGCTTCAACCGGATCACGGTCGATGGCGATACCTCGACCAACGACTCGTTCGTCCTGATGGCCAGCGGCGCGTCGGCGCTGCGCATCGACGAAGCCAACGAGGACAGTGCCGCCGCCCGGGCGCTGCGCGCAGCCATCATTTCAGTGGCGCAGGAACTGGCGCAGGCGATCGTGCGTGACGGCGAAGGCGCGACCAAGTTCATCACCGTGCGCGTCGATGGCGCACGCGACGAAGCGGAAGCTGCTGCCGTGGCCTTCACGGTTGCGCATTCGCCGCTGGTCAAGACCGCCTTTTTTGCTTCCGATCCCAATCTGGGCCGCATTCTCGCGGCCGTTGGGCGGGCCGGTATCGACGATCTCGATGTCGACGGCGTCGATCTGTATCTGGATGACGTGCACGTCGCGGCGCGCGGCGGCCGTCATCCGCAGTATCGCGAAGAGGACGGCCAGCGGGTGATGGCCCGGCCCGAGATCACCGTGCGCATCGGCCTCGGACGCGGCAGTGCATCGACGACGGTGTGGACCTGCGATCTGTCGCACGAGTACGTGTCGATCAATGCCGACTACCGCTCCTGATTCGCGGGGGTCGGCATCGGGCATGCGACCGGAGACGGAGCCGACGGCTGGCTCCGATCCCGATCACGCAGCCGTGCTGGCACGGATTCTCGGCCGCGTCGAAGCGCTGCTCGCACGCGTCGAGCAGCAGTTCGGGCCGGCGCCCGCACCCGACTGGGATGCGGCCATCGCCTTTCGCTGGCGACGTCGCAGGAACGCCGGCGGCGTGCAGGCTTTCCTGCAGCCGGTGCGCCATGTATCGACGATCCGGCTCGACGATCTCAAGCACATCGACGAGCAGAAGCGCGCCATCGAGCGCAACACGCGCCAGTTCGTCGAGCGGCGACCGGCGAACAACGTCCTGCTGACCGGTTCGCGCGGTACCGGCAAGTCATCGCTGATCAAGGCCGTACTGAATGCATACGCCGATGATGGCCTGCGTCTGATCGAGGTCGACAAGGACGATCTGGTCGACCTGCCCGAGATCGTCGAACTCGTGGCCGGACGGCCCGAGCGTTTCATCGTCTTCTGCGACGATCTGTCCTTCGAGGAAGGCGAGTCCGGGTACAAGGCACTGAAAGCGGCGCTCGACGGTTCGGTTGCGGCACAGTCGGACAACATCCTGGTCTACGCGACCTCGAACCGGCGTCACCTGATGCCGGAATACATGCGCGAGAATCTCGACGCCAGACATCAGCCCGACGGCGAGATTCACCCCGGCGAAACCGTCGAGGAGAAGATCTCGCTGTCCGAACGCTTCGGACTGTGGCTGTCGTTCTATCCATTTCGCCAGGATGATTACCTGGCCATCGTCGCCTGGTGGATGCAGTACCTCGGGTGCAGCGCCGCGGCGATCGAGGAAGCGCGCGATGATGCGCTGCGCTTTGCGCTCGAGCGCGGCTCGCGCTCCGGCCGGGTCGCCTGGCAGTTCGCCCGGGATCGCGCCGGCCGCGCCGGCAGTGATCTGCCACCGGACGCCGCCTGATTTCGCGAACGTATCCGGGCGCGCGCATGCTTGCAGTTGCCGTCGGTGTGCTCGTGCGCGCGGATGGAGCCGTGCTGTTCGGCCAGCGTCGCGCCGGCACGCCGTATGCCGGCTGGTGGGAGTTCCCCGGCGGCAAGCTCGAGCGCGGCGAGAACGTCGAGCAGGCGCTGGCACGTGAACTGCACGAAGAACTCGGCATCACCGTGCGCCGCTCCGATCCCTGGATCGTGCGCGAGCACCGCTATGCGCACGCGCACGTCGCACTGACGTTTCGTCGGGTCGTCGACTGGCTGGGCACGCCGCGTGCGCGTGAGGGACAGGCGCTGGCCTGGTGTCATCCCGGGCAGGTCGACCTGGCACCGCTGCTGCCGGCGGCGATCCGGCCGCTTGCGGGCCTGCGCCTGCCGCCCACGCTCGGCATCAGCTGTGCGGCGCAGATCGGCACAGCCGCGTTTCTCGAGCGTCTGCAGGCGGCGCTGGCGCGCGGCCTGCGACTGGTCCAGTTGCGCGAGCCAGCCATGGCCGACGAGCCGTTCGACCGCCTCTGGCGCCAGGTGCGCGCACTGTGCCGCATGGCCGGCGCCGGGCTGGTCGTCAACAGCCGGCATGGCCCGGCACGGGCGCAGGCGGCCGATGGTGTGCATCTGCGCAGCGTCGACCTGCATCGCTGCACACGGCGTCCGGCGATGTCGATTGTCGGTGCGTCCTGCCACGATGCGCGTGATCTCGAGCAGGCGGCCCGGCTCGACGTCGATTACGCCGTGCTCGGGCCGGTCCGGCCGACACCGACGCATCCGGAAGCAACCGGGCTGGGCTGGACACGCTTTGCCCAGCTGGCGGCGCCGGCGCAGATCCCGGTCTACGCCCTGGGCGGGCTCGGCCCCGGTGATCGTGGCGAAGCGCTGCGCGCCGGTGCGCACGGGCTGGCCATGCTTCGGGCCGCCTGGCCGGCGCCTGCCTGACGCCGCAGCCGCCCGGGCTGGCGTTTGCGGGCACTGGCAGCCGACGGCTTCACACGTTTTCAGACCGGATCGTGGTCCTGGAGATCGTCGCCGTCGCTTTGTTGCCCCCCGATCCGGTATTGCTCGCTTGCCCAGGCACCGAGGTCGATCTTCTTGCAGCGTTCCGAACAGAACGGGCGCCATGGATTGGCCGGACTGAACTCGGCGGCACGTCCGCACGCCGGGCAGTCGACCGTGCGGGGCCTGTTTTCGGGCGATGCCTTCGCGGCGTGATTGGCAGAGTGCGCCCGGAGGGCGTCGGCAGACTTCACAGATTGCACAGACCCAGTTCGAAATCGATGTCCGAATCCGCCGCACGTGGACGCAGATCGCCTTCCTGCAGCGTGAAGCGGATCCACAGCAGGTATTTGTTGGCGCTGATCTCGGGGATCACGCTGCTGTGCGGATCAAGGCGCACCTGGACCATCTGGAAGGCCTTGCCGCCCAGCGGCTGCTGATAACTGCCGCCGTGCGCGACCAGGCGCGCGCGATCGGTGCTTTCGCGCAGAAGCCGCAGGACGATGCGCAGGCTCTCGCGCATCGGCCGGAACGGCGCTGCCCAGTTCGCGATGTCGGCCTGCCGTTCCTGTTCCGGGCGATGCTGCCAGGCGTAATACGACGGCAGATCGAATTCGCACGCGCCGCCGGCAATGAACATCCGGCTGCGGATGCTCATCAGCCACTCGTTGTCGCGCAGATGCTGTCCGCTCTTGCCGGTGCTGGCACCGAGCGCACCCAGGACTTCGTCGATCTCGCCGAGGATGCGATCGAGCGCGTCCTGCGCCACGGCCGGACTGTTGCGGAAGGCGAGCAGAGCCTGCCGCTGGCGCTCCAGTTCCTGCAGCAGGTCGGATTTCAGGTCGGCACGGCTGGCGATCTCGAGGATTTCGAACAGGGTGCCGAGCGCGACGTGATGGTCGAGTGCATGTTCGCGGCTGGCAAAGAATTCGAGCCGGTCGAAAAGATCTTCGAGCCGCAGCAGCGTCCGGACGCGCTCGTTCAGCGGATACTCGTACAAGATCAAGGCGTAGTCCCGTACCGCGATCTGGTGCACACCTCCCGGGAGGTGCACGCCCTTCGACGGTTGTGTGCGCGGTTGTGTGCGCGCAGTTGTGTGCATCCTGCCCGGTTCATCCGGACGAACGAATTTTGTAGCAAACTGCCGGCATTGACAAACGGTCGCTCGGGCATGGCGATGATCGCGACGCGCGGAAGACGCCATTCGCACGCCAGCTGCCACCATGCGCCACCGTGCCGCTGCGACATTGCCACCCGGGCCGGTCTTCAGCGTGCTGCGACATAGCGTCGGTGCAGGGCTTCGACCTGCGCATCGAGTGCTTCCGGGCCGCTGCTGTTCTCGATCACGTCGTCGGCCGCCTGCAGGCGCGCTTCGCGGCTGGCCTGCGTGGCGAGAATCGATTCGACGCGCTGCCGGTCGAGCCCGCTGCGCCTGCCGACCCGTTCGATCTGCACATCCACCGGGCAGTCGACGACGAGCACGCGGTCATGGCGTCCGGCGCTGCCCCCCGATTCGACCAGCAGCGGCACCACGTGAAGGACGTAGGGACCGGTGGCGGCGCCGATGCGGCGCATCGACTCGTCGCGGATCATCGGGTGCAGGATGGCTTCGAGCCGTCGGCGTGCGTCAGGATCGTCGAAAGCGCGTGTGCGCATCGCATCACGATCGAGGGCGCCGTCGGCACGGATGACCGACGGCCCGAAGGCGGCACGGATTGCCTCGATGGCGCTGCCGCCCGGTGCCGTCAGTTCGTGCGCGATGACATCGGTGTCGACGATGGTGACGCCGCGGGCGGCAAACAGATCGGCGACCGTGCTCTTGCCGCTGCCGATGCCACCGGTGAGACCGACAATGAACGGGCGATCCGTTCCGTCCTGCCTGGATGTGTTTCCCATATCGGTTTCGGCGTTCGACCTTGGCAGGCTGGCGTCATTCCGGCCGGAGGCGTCCTTTCCCACTGAAGTCGTTGCGGTGCGGTTCCTTTCCGAAGTCGTGTTTCTCGCAGCAGCCACGCTCATGGTGCCGAGTCTATCAGCGCGTCGATGGGCAGCATGGGCACTGTGCGCCAGCTGGTGCACGCGGCTGCGTCTGACGCCGCGCGCGATGTTTCCGATTTCCGCTTCGTGCCTGCCCGGCCTCAGGCCGGTATCCACAGCGCGGCGAAGAGATCACGGAAATACAGCGTCGCCAGGCCCGCTCCGGCCAGATAGGGGCCGAACGGGATCGGTGCGCTGCGTTCACGTCCCTTGAGGAAAATCAGGCCGAGGCCGACGATCGCGCCGACGATCGAGGCCAGCAGCAGGATCGTCGGCAGCGTCTGCCAGCCGAACCAGGCGCCGAGCGCCGCGAACAGCTTGAAGTCGCCATACCCCATCCCTTCCTTGCCGGTCGTCAGCCGGAAGAGCCAGTACAGGCTCCACAGGCTCAGATACCCGGCGAGTGCGCCGATGACCGCGCTGTGCAGCGGTGTGAACAGGCCGTCGAGATTCAGGATCAGCCCGATCCACAGCAGTGGCAGGGTGATGTTGTCGGGCAGCAGCTGCGTATCGAGGTCGATGGCGGTGAGCGCCAGCAGGAAAGCGCTGAGCACGATGGCGCTCAGTGCCATGGCGCTGGCGCCGAAGTGCAGCACGGCCAGGACGAACAGCAGCGCGGTGGTGAGCTCGATCAGCGGATAGCGCAGCGGGATCGGCCAGCGGCAGGCAGTGCAGCGACCCCGTTGCCGGATCCAGCTGAGCACGGGGATGTTCTCGCTGGCACGGATGACATGACCGCACGATGGACATAGTGAGCGCGGTGTGAGCAGGTTGTAGCGGGTGTGCGGCGTTGCCGCCGGGTGCGCGCCTTCCGGTGTTGTTCCGATGCCGTGTGCTACGGACGGGTCGGCAGGGGATGCCGATGGCTCACCGGCCTGGGGCGCCGTCGAACGCATATATTCCGCTGCCTGCTCGGCCCACTCGCGCTCGAGCATCACCGGCACGCGGTGGATGACGACATTGAGGAAACTGCCGACGATCAGGCCGAAAACGGCGGCGGCGATCAGCGCCAGTGCCGGGGAGTTCTGCAGGGCTTCGAGCATTCGGGGGCGGACGGCGCGGGCTGGGGCGATGCCCGGCCGATGTCAGACCACCTGTCCGAGCTTGAAGATCGGCAGGTACATGGCGATGATCAGTCCGCCGATCAGGACGCCGAGCACGACCATGATCATCGGCTCGAGCAGGCTCGACAGGCTGTTGACGGCGTCGTCGACCTCGCGCTCGAAGATGTCGGCCGCCTTGCCCAGCATGCCGTCGAGCGAACCGGATTCTTCGCCGATGCTCGTCATCTGCAGCACCATGTTCGGGAACACCTTCGCATTCTGCATGGCGACCATCAGGCTCGTCCCGGTCGACACTTCCTGCTGGATGCGGGTCGTGGCGGAAAGATAGACGTGATTGCCGGCCGCGCCACCCACGGAGTCGAGTGCCTCGACCAGCGGAACGCCGGCGGCAAACATCGTCGACAGCGTGCGCAGCCAGCGGGCGATCGTCGCCTTTTCGATGACCGGCCCGAACACCGGCACTTTCAGCAGCAGGCGATCCATCACCATCTGCACGCGCTTCGAGCGCTTCCAGGCCTGCAGCAGGAAATAGATGGCAGCACCGAGACTGCCGAACACCAGATACCAGTTCTCGACGAAATAATCCGATATGGCGATCACGAACAGCGTCGGTGCCGGCAGATCGGCACCGAAGCTCGAGAATACTTCCTTGAACGCCGGAACGACGAACAGCATGATGACCGAAATGACGATCACGGCCACGGCGACGACGGCCAGCGGGTAGAACAGCGCCGACTTGATCTTGCCCTTGATCGCCAGGATCTTCTCCTTGTAGGTGGCCAGGCGGTCCAGCAGGTCGTCGAGGATCCCGGCCTGCTCGCCGGCGTTGACCAGATTGCAGTACAGCGGGTCGAAATACGACGGAAACTTGCGAAAGGCCATCGACAGCGAAGTGCCGGTTTCGACGTCCGAGCGGATGTCCGTGAGCAGGCGCGTCACCGCCCCCTTCGACGCACCGCGCGCGACGATGTCGAACGACTGCAGCAGGGGCACACCGGCCTTCATCATCGTGGCCAGCTGGCGGGTAAACAGCGCAATGTCCTTCTCGCCGATCCGGCTGACCTGGCGCATGTTGCGCTTTTTCATGCCGGTGACCGAAATGCCCTGTCGCCGCAGCGTCGTCTGCACCACCGACGGGCCGCTGGCGCGCATTTCGCCGTGCAACGCCTTGCCGGTGCGGTCGCGTCCCTCCCAGACGTAGATGTGCTGACGGACGGACGAGGGCCGTTTTCCGGCGGTCATGGTCTGCGCGTTCATTCGTTGGTCACCCCGAGTATTTCCTCGATGCTCGTTGCACCCTGCATCACTTTCACCAGGCCGGAGCGGCGCAGGTCGCGCACGCCTTCCCGGCTCGCCTGTTGCGCGATTTCCAGATCATTGCCGCCGGCGAGAATGATCTTCTGCATGTCTTCACTGATCGGCATCACCTGATAGATGCCGACGCGGCCCTTGTAGCCGGTGCCGCCGCAGTGCTCGCAGCCGACGGGACCGAACGGAGTCCAGCTGCCATCGAGATCGGCTTCGGTGAATCCGGCGGTCAGCAGGGCGTCGTCATCCATCTTGAGAGGTGCCTTGCAGTGGCACAGACGGCGCGCCAGACGCTGTGCCGTGATCAGCATGACGGACGACGCGATGTTGAACGCCGCCACGCCCATGTGTGCCAGCCGGGTGAGCGTCGACGGAGCATCGTTCGTGTGCAGGGTCGACAGCACCAGGTGGCCGGTCTGGGCAGCCTTGATGGCGATTTCGGCGGTCTCGATGTCGCGGATCTCGCCAACCATGATCACGTCCGGATCCTGGCGCAGAAAGGCGCGCAGGGCGGTGGCGAACGTCAGGCCGGCCTTCTCGTTGATGTTCACCTGGTTGATGCCGGGTACCTGGATTTCGGCCGGATCCTCGGCGGTCGAGATGTTCACGCCGGGGCCGTTGAGCAGGTTCAGGCAGGTGTAGAGCGAAACCGTCTTGCCCGAACCGGTCGGGCCGGTGACCAGGATCATCCCGTAGGGCCGCTGGATCGCGTCGAGCAGCAACTGCTTCTGGTCAGGGTCGTAGCCGAGTGCGTCGATGCCCAGTCGCGCCGAGGACGGATCGAGAATCCGCATGACGATCTTTTCGCCGTACAGGGTCGGCAGCGTCGAGACGCGGAAATCGATCGAACGCTGCTTGTTCAGCGCAATCTTCATGCGCCCGTCCTGCGGAACGCGGCGCTCGGAAATGTCCAGGCGCGAGATGACCTTGATGCGCGAGGCGAGTTTTTCCTTGATCACCAGCGGCGGCGTGATCAGTTCGCGCAGGTCGCCATCGATGCGCACCCGGATCCGGTAGAACTTTTCGTAAGGCTCGAAGTGGATGTCGGAGGCGCCGGCCTGGATCGCGTCCATGAGCACTTTTTGCAGGAAACGGACGATCGGCGCGTCGTCGACTTCACTGGTGTCGGTGGGCTGCGCATCGGCCTGCTCGCCTTCGTCGAATTCCTCGAACGAATCGCCGACGATGTCGTGCAGTTGTTCGGCTGCGTTCTGGCCCAGACGCTGCACCAGGCGCAGCAGGCGATCATGCTCGACGACGACCGGATCGGGCGTGGCCTGGACGAGGAAGCGGAGGCGATCGAGCAGTTTCAGATCGGTCGGATCCGAAATGGCGATCGACAGGCGTCCGCCGCGCTTGCGCAGCGGGATGACGCGCAACTCGGCGATGAGCTTGCGATCGAGCAGGTCGATCGGCAGAGCTGCCGGATCGATGGCCGACAGATCGAGCAGCGGGTAGCTGTACAGCCCGGACAGGAATTCCGCGAGCTGGCGCGCCGGGATGTGATCGTTCTGCACGAGTTCATCGATGAAGCCGTGCTTGCTCGCCTCGGCGGCGACCTGGATCGTTGCCGCCTGATCGGCCTGCAACAACCGGTGCTGCACCAGTGCGCGGCCAAGTCCGGGCAGCGTCTTCGGTTCGCTCGTCTGGCCGAGGGCGGTGTTCATGGTGTGACGCGTGGCTCCGGAGTCATCGATTCGCGGTTCGCCATCATGCCTGCCGATTGCCGGCGCCGGTGCATTTCGCGGTGCGGGTCGCGACGAGCGCCTGTACGGCCCGGATGAACGGCTGCGCCGGCCGGCACGCGCGCGCCCGGCGCGGTGCAGGGAGCCCGCAATGGACCGTGCGCCAGTCTGCCGGATTTCCGTTCGCGCGGCCGATGGCCGCACGGATGTGCCGTCAGCCCGCCCGGACGACGGCCAGCATCGCGTCGACTGAATCGAACTTGTCGCGGCAGCGTTGCGCCGACGCCTGTTCGCGTTCGGCCGCATCGATCCGGTGCCAGCCGGCATGATCGACGATTTCGACGCCGCGCTGCGCCAGCAGGGCCGCCAGCGCCTCGCCGCCGCCGCGGCCATGATCTTCCAGTTCGCCGGCGATGCGCTGGGCCACCCGTTGCGCCTCGGCGCGGTTGACCGGGATGGTGCCGGAAGGGCCGCGGCCGGCCCAGCCGGTGACGTACAGACCGTCGCTGATGCGCGCGCCGTCATTGGCGAAAAAACCCGAATCGGGCGCGAGGCGGCAGCAGTCGATGCTTTCGTAGCCGATGCAGGTGATCGCCAGTTGCGCGGGCAGCACGAGCGGGTCCCGGCCGCGTCGTTCGAAGCGCACCGATTCGAGTCGTTCCGCGCCCTCGAAGGCGGCAGGTGTGGCGCCGAAATGGAACACGATGCGGATCGGGCAGTCGCGTTCGTCCTGCGCGAAGCCGCGCAGGACCTCGACGATTTCCGTGTTGCCCGCCTTGCCGCCTCCGTCGCCTGTGCCGGCCAGTGCCTCATTCAGCAGTTCCGGCTCGGCGATCCGGGTGCTGGCGCCGGCGAGCCGGCCCAGTTCGGCCAGTTCGGCGTGCGTGAAGCGCGCGTCGGCCGGACCACGCCGGCCGACGATGTGGATTTCCTCGATGGATTGCTGCTGCAGCGCGGCGTGGGCAGTCGGCGACAGGTCCGATCCGGCCAGTTCGTCCGGCGTCTTGGCGAGAATGCGTGCGACGTCGATGGCGACGTTTCCATTGCCGATGACGACGACCGAACGCACGTCGCGCAGCTCGGGTGCGCGATGATCGGGATGGCTGTTGTACCAGCCGACGAAGGCAGCCGAGCCGGTGACGCCGGGCAGGTCCTGGCCGGGAATCCCGGGCCGGCGATCGCGCGGCGCACCGGTCGCCACGACGACGGCGTCGTACATCTGCTGCAGTTCGTCGAGCGAGACGTCGCGGCCGACCTCGACGTTGCCGAAAAAGCGCACCGTATCGCGCGCGAGCACACGATCGAGAAGACGCGTGACGGCCTTGGTGCCCTGGTGGTCGGGTGCGACACCGTAGCGCACGAGTCCGAAGGGCACGGGCAGGCGCTCGATGACATCGATGCGCGCGTCACGCACCAGACGCAGGAGCTGGTCGGTCAGGAAGCAGCCGGCGGGGCCGCTGCCGATGATCGCGATCTGTTTCACGAGGTAACCCCGGGAAGAAGGAAGGATGACTCGCCCCGCATTTCGCTTTGCAGGCACAATGCCGCATTATCGCCTTCGCTGACGGGCAGGAACCCTCACACCGCGACAAGGAGCGCAGGAATGCCGTTGTCACTCACCATTCTCGTTGGCACGATGACCGGTACCGCCGAGATGGTCGCGCAGGAAGTGCAACAGGCGCTGGAGAGCTCCGGGCATGAGGTCGATCTGCGCATGATGGACGGACTCGACGCCGGCGCGTTCGCCGAAGGCGGGAACTTTCTCGTCTGCACGTCGACCTACGGCTTCGGCAATGTGCCGGACAATGCCCAGGATCTGCTCGACAGCCTGGAGTCGGACCGACCCGATCTTTCGACGGTGGTCTACGGCGTCATCGCCCTGGGCGACCGGACCTACGTTGACACCTTCTGTCATGGCGGCCGGCGCTTCGACCAGATCCTGTCCGATCTCGGCGCACGTCGCGTCGGTGAAATGATGGAGCACGATGCAGGCTCGGAATTCCTGCCGGAAGAGGTGGCCCCGGACTGGGCGCTCGCCTGGGTGAAGGAGCTGGACGCATCGTCGGGCGCACAGGCCGACACCACATCATCAGCGCAAACCGAATGAGCAAGGAGCCGGTACTCATGTCCGACTGGGTCAAGACGTTTCGCGGGGTCGTGCTCGCATCGGAGTACGACGCCTCCAGCTACATGAATTCGCGGATGTACGTTTCGCGTTTCGACCAGGCAACCTGGCTGCTGCTGCACGCCATCGGGCTGACGCCAGCGACGATGAAGGAGCGCCATCTGCGCGTGGCGATCGTGCGGCAGAACTATCAGCTGATGCGCGAGCTGCGCGGCGGTGAACTGGTCCAGGTGCGCAGCGGCTTTCTCGCCGTCGGCGAAAAATACTTCCGTTTCCTGCACCAGATGTACGACGCCGAAACCGACACGATGGTCGCGACCTGCGACTGCGTGGCGGTACAGGCGGCGCTCGACACGCACCAGAGCCTGGTCCTCGACGCCGGCCTGCAGGAGCGCGCCAAGGCGCATCTGGTCACGGAAAACCGGCCCGAGCGCGCTCTGCCGAGCCAGGACCCGACGCACAAGGGTCCGGACTGAATCTCATTGATGACGGGCCGTGCTCCGCGCCCGGGTGCGGATCAGGGGGCCGTTGCCGCTGACGCGATCGGTTCCGACGCGCAGATCCGGCGGAAAAGCTGCAGCGTGTGCATCGTCCAGGCCTGTGCGTCGTAGTGATCGACGCTGTCCCACAGGGATTCCATGCGCACGCGCTGCTCCTCCTCGGGCATGTCCAGCGCCTTGTCGATCGCCGCATTCATGTTGCGGGCCGAGTACGGGTTGGTCAGGATGGCGCCGCGCAGTTCGACCGACGCACCGGTGAACTCGGACAGCACCAGCGCGCCGTTCATCCCCTTGCGCGCGGCGACGTACTCCTTGGCAACCAGGTTCAGGCCGTCGCGCAGCGGCGTGATCCAGCAGACGTCGGCGCAGCGGTACCAGGCGATCAGTTCGTCGAACGGGATGGCATTGGTGAACAGCAGCAGCGGCTGCCAGCCGAGTGTGGCGAAGCGGCCGTTGATCTGGCCGGACAGTTGCTCGATCTCGCGCTGGACGGCGCGATAGACACGCATGCCCTTGGCGGCGGCCACCGAGGTCACGAGCAACTGCACGTTGCCGTGCAGTTCGGGGCGCCGCTCGAGCAGCCGCTCGTAGGCCAGCAGCAGATCGCGCGTGCCCTTGGTGTAATCCGAACGGCCGATGGAGATGATCAGTCGGCGTCCGTTCAGCTCGCCGCGGATCCGTTCTTCGAGTGTCAGGGTATCCGGGCGCTGAACGACTTCCTGGATGTGGTCGGTATTCGTGCCCACCGGGAAGGCGTCGATCAGGATCGTGCGTCCCTCGTACGACAGGTACTGCGGGATCGTCGGCTCCGACAGGGCCAGCCCGTGCGGCGAGAGTCCCGGCTCGACGGCGATTTCCTCGTCCGGACGGGCATTGCGCAGGCTGCGCGCGACGTGCACGAAATTCACTGCATAGCGCGGGATGTGGAAGCCGACGAGGTCGCACAGCAGCAGCGAGTCGATGATCTCTTCGCGCCACGGCAGGATGTTGAAGATGTTCGGCGCCGGAAAGGGCGGGTGGTGAAAGATGGCGACGTGTACGTCCGGGCGCAGCGCTTTCAGGTTTTTCGGCACCAGCCACAGGTTGTAGTCGTGCACCCAGACCATCGCCCCTTCGGCCGCCTGCTCGGCTGCCGCCTCCGCAAACAGGCGGTTGACTTCCTGGAAGGTCGGCCAGTCGACCGGATCGTAGTCGTAGCGTTCCGGAAACGAGTGCAGGATCGGCCACAGCGCTTCCTTCGAGGTCACGTGATAGAAGCTGCGCACCTGCTGTGCGGTCAGCCCGAGGCGCGAGACGACGTAGCTGCCGTACGAATCCTCGATGCGCACGACCGGCTCGAAGCCCTGTGCGCGCCGCGGATCGATCTGTTTCCAGGCAACCCAGGCGCAGTGGTCGACCATGCCGAAGAAGCTCTTCAGGGTCGGCACGATGCCGTTCGGGCTGGCATGTTCGCGCAGGACGGTCTTGCCGTCTTCGACGACCTCCTCATACGGCTGGCGGTGGTAGATGATGACGAGACTGGATTTCTTCATGGGATTTGCCTTCGTACGCCGAACGGGAACGACGCAATGGATGGAGGAACACCAGGGAATGAACACGCCTGCGCCGCAGCGCACGCGCCCCGGCGTGCCGGCATCGGTGTGAACGGCTGCCTTCAGCCGAAGCCGTGGTGGTGAATGGCGTCGAGAATGCCGGCCGCTCCCGGCAACCGGCTGCGGTGCACGTGCGGCATGCCGGCAATGCGTTCGAGCAGCGCCGCTTCGGCATTGCCGACGGCGACCCCGGCCAGTCCGGTCTCGAACAGCGACAGGTCGTTGAGCGTGTCGCCGGCTGTGAGCAGGTGCTCGTCGGGCCAGCCGAAATGGCGGGCGAGATGGCGCAGCGTCGGCCCCTTGGAGATGCCGCGCGGCAGCACGTCGAGGAAGGTGTCGGCTGACAGCAGCCAGTCGAAGCCGGCCGATTCGATCCGTTCGAGGGTGTCCGGCTGCAACTGCTCCGGCTCGTACCAGTAGCTCTGGCGGTAGCGAAACGGCGTTTCCTGCGGGCGCAGGCCGGGTGCGTCGGCGAGCAGGGCACGCACCTGGTCGCCGGCGTTACCCCAGCGGCGGGCAATGTCGGCTTCGAGTTCGGCGATCGGTTCGATTGCCGGGCCGCCGGCAATCGTCGTGCCGACGTCGCCGATGACGTAGTCCGGGCGCGGCAGATGGCCGGCCGCCACCTGTTCGCGCACGAAGGGCAGGTCGCGGCCGGTCACGAAGACCAGCGTCACGCGCTCATCGTTCGCGGTCAGCCAGTCGTGCAGTTCGGCGCGTTGTCCGGCGCTGCCACCGAGCAGGGTGCCATCCAGGTCGGTGGCGAGAATCAATCGGGAACGGTCGGGAGAAGTACGGTGCATCCTCTGGCGTCGCCAGCCGGCATGCGCGGTACGGACCGGCACAACATCGAACACGATCGGCGAAACACGATCGGCCGGCAGGAAATCCGGACTCGGCTGTGCTGACGGACAGCATCCAGACGAGCCAATGCGACGTTTGTATTGTTGCGTAAAAGCTGCAATGATACCGGACGAATGCTGTTGACGAAAGCTTTCGTTCGCTTCCTGCGCCGTCTGGGTCCGGCAATCGTCGCGCCGATCC
>DAIUFU010000003.1:43877-49478 GCA_036844405.1 Burkholderiaceae bacterium
CATCCAGATCGGTGGCGAGAATCAATCGGGAACGGTCGGGAGAAGTCGTGGACATCCTCTGACGTCGTCGCGCGGAGCTGCCGGAGTGGGTTTCGGCAGAAAACCCTGCAAAGGCCCTCTGGTCGGGGCCGGCCGGCAGAGATCAGGCAGCGATGCCTGTCGTCATCAGCAGTGCGTGCCGGAATGGTGTCGGTGTGCAATCGGCAGATGATCGACCGACCGGCAGGGAAAACAGACTTGTCCGCGCGGAATGGCCGCGTGAGAACGGGCCAGAACGACGTTTGTATTGTTGCGTAAAAGCTGCAATCATACCGGACGAATGCTGTTGACGAAAGCTTTCGTTCGTTTCCTGCACCGTCTGGGTCTGGCGATCGTCGCGCCGATCCTCTGGGCAGCTCCGCTGCCGGTGCCTGCTCAAGGTCTGGCCATTTCGTGTGGCGCGGTCGGCATCGAGCTGACACTGTGCCGGGCGAGCGCGCAGGCCTGGTCGGAACGAACCGGCCATCCGGTGCGCGTCGTTTCGACACCCAATTCGGCTACCGAGCGCCTGGCGCTGTACCAGCAGTGGCTGGCCAGCGGCGCACGCGATGTCGACGTCTATCAGATCGACGTCATCTGGCCGGGGCTGCTGGCGCGCCACTTCATCGACCTGCGTCCGTACAGCGGTGGCAGCGAAGACGAGCATTTCCCGGCGATCATCGAAAACGACACCGTCGACGGACGGCTCGTCGCGCTGCCGCTGTATGCCGACGTCGGACTGCTCTACTACCGGCGCGACCTGCTCGAACGTCATGGCCGGCCGGTGCCACGCACCTGGCGGGAGCTGGGCGAGACCGCCGCCTTTATCCAGACGGCGGAGCGTATCGGGGATGGAGAGGGGGATGGAGAGGGCCGGCGCCTGTGGGGCTACGTCTATCAGGCGAAGACCTATGAGGGTCTGACCTGCAATGCGCTCGAGTGGTTTGCCGGCAGCGGTGGCGGCACGATCGTCGATGCGCACGGGCGGATCACCGTCGCCAATGCGGAGAACGAAAATATCCTGCAGCTCGTGTCCGCCTGGACCGGCACGATCGCGCCCGAGGGTGTCCTCAATTACGCGGAAGAGGAAGTGCGCGGTGTCTTCCAGGCGGGACAGGCGGTCTTCATGCGCAACTGGCCGTATGCGTGGGCGCTGCTGCAGGGCGCAGACAGTCCGGTGCGCGGCCGGGTCGGCGTAGCGCTGTTGCCTCATGGCGGCGCGGTGGATGAGGTGCCGGCGGAACCCACGGTTTCGGCGGCCCCGGCAGTAACGTCCGGAGCCGATGGGCAGGGCCACCGGACGCAGCGCCCGGAACATGCCCCTGTCCCGCGCTCGCGCTCGACGCTAGGCGGCTGGCAGCTCGCTGTTTCGCGGTATTCGCGCCATCCGGCACTGGCGGCCGATCTGGTGCGCTTCATGACCAGTGCCGCCGAGCAGAAGCGGCGCGCGATCGAGGGTGGCTACAACCCGACGCGGCCGGCGCTGTACGAAGACCCGGAGATCCTCGCGGCCCAGCCTTTCATCGGCGCGTTGCGGGTGGCGGTCGCCCAGGCGGTGGCGCGGCCCTCACGCGTCACCCGGGGCCAGTACAACCGGGTCTCGGTGGCCGTCGCCAATGCCGTGCACGACGCTCTGTCCGGGCGTGCGAGCGCTGCACAGGCACTGGCCGATCTGGATGCTGAACTGCACCGGGTGAAGCGGCGTGGCTGGCGCTGAACATTTCGGCCGGGGATCGTCCGCCGGCGCAGCACTCGCACGCCGCAACGCACGTTCCGCCTGGTGGGCGCTGGCGCCGATGCTCGTTGTGCTGGCGGCTGTGGCCGGATGGCCCCTGCTGCGCACAATCTGGTTCGGCTTCACCGATGCCCGCCTGGACGCCATCGACGACTGGCATTTCATCGGTGTCGAGAATTACCTTGCGCATGCCGACGGGCAGTGGTGGGGCCTGTTCGCTGATCCGCTGTGGTGGAGCGCCGTGCGCATCACGCTGTGGTTCGCCTTCGTCTCGGTCGGACTGGAAACGGTGCTCGGTCTGGGCACCGCGCTGCTGCTGCACCGGCGCTTCCCGGGGCGCGCCTGGGTGCGCGCCGCCATCCTCATCCCCTGGGCCGTTCCGACCGTCGTCTCGGCCCGTCTGTGGGACTGGATGCTCAACGACCAGTTCGGCATCGTCAATGAATGGTTGCTGGCCACGGGCGTGATTGCCGCACCGATCGCCTGGACGGCCAATCCCGACACCGCCCTCTGGGCGATCGTGCTTGTCGACGTCTGGAAGACGACACCGTTCATGACGCTGTTGATCCTCGCCGGCCTGCAGATGCTGCCTGGTGACTGCTTCGATGCGGCGCGCGTCGACGGAGTGCATCCGGTGCGGGTCTTTTTTTCCGTGACGCTGCCGCTCGTGTGGCCGGCGCTGATGGTCGCCGTCGTCTTTCGTGCCCTGGATGCGATGCGCATCTTCGATCTGATCTACGTGATGACCGCCAACGCGCGCAGCACGATGTCGATGTCGGTCTATGCGCGTCAGCAACTGGTCGATTTCATGGACGTCGGCTACGGCTCGGCGGCGTCGACCCTGCTCTTTTTCGTCATCGCCGGCGTGACCATCGTCATGCTCAAGTTCGGGCGGGTGCGCCTGGCGGGTGCGGCAGGGCCATGAACGAAGCGGGCCGGGGCGCTTTGGGTCAGGGAGGCGAACAAGCCCGCAGGGCGGACGCTGCCGCGCCCGCACGGGTGGCCGATGCGCGGCAGCGCTTTTCCGGTGTGCGGCGACGCACGCCCGGCGCGCGGCGCCAGGCGCAGCGCTGGCTGGTCCGTGTGGCCTTCGTGCTGTCGCTTGCTGTCCTCGTCTTCTGGGCGCTGGCGCCGCTTTTCTATACGCTTCTGACCTCGCTGCGCAGCGGCGCCGACCTCTTTCGCACGGATCTGTTCGGCGGCAGCTTTTCGTGGAGCAACTACGTCGACGTGTTCCGCGACCAGCCGTTCGGACGCAACATCCTGAACTCGGTGATCGTCGCCACCGCTGTCGTTGCCATCTCGCTGGCGCTTGCGCTGTCGGCCGCCTGGGCGCTCGGGCGAGTGGTCTTTCGCGGTCGTGCGGCACTCCTCGTCACCGTGCTGCTGGTGTCGATGTTCCCGCAGGTGGCCGTGCTCTCGGGCCTGTTCGAGCTGATCCGCTTCTTCGGCCTGTACGACACGCTACCCGGGCTTGTCGTGGCCAACCTGATGCTCACGCTACCATTCACCGTCTGGGTGCTAACGACCTTCATCCGTGAGTTGCCGCAGGAAGTGGAGGAAGCCGCGCGCATGGATGGCGCGCGCATGCCGACGCTGGTCGGGCGCATCTTCCTGCCGATGATGATGCCGGCGATGGCCAGCACCGGGCTGCTCGCCTTTCTCGTCGCCTGGAACGAGTTCCTGTTCGCGCTCACCTTCACGCTATCGGCCGACAGCCGCACCGTGCCGGTAGCGATCGCGCTTCTGAGCGGGGCCAGCACGCAGGAACTGCCGTGGGGCCAGATCATGGCCGCCTCGGTGATTGTCACGCTGCCGGTGGTGCTGCTGGTCGTCGTTTTCCCGCGCCGCATCGTCAGCGGGCTGTCGGCCGGCGCGGTGAAGGGGTGATGGAGAGGCAAGGAAGAAACAGAGAGCAACCAGCGGAGAACATAGGAGAACCCATGGAGGAACAGTCGCGATGGCGACGGTGGAACTGGCGGCAGTAAGCAAGCGCTTCGGGCGCCATACGGTGATCGACAACATCGATCTGGCGATCAGCGACGGCGAGTTCGTCGTTTTCGTCGGCCCGTCCGGCTGCGGAAAGTCGACGAAGCTGCGGCAGGTGGCCGGGCTCGAGCCGGACAGCACCGGCGACGTCCTGCTCGACGGCGAAGATGTGACTGCACTGCCGCCCGGCGAGCGTGGACTGGCCATGGTGTTCCAGTCGTACGCGCTCTACCCGCACATGACGGTGGAGCGCAACATCGCCTTCGGCCTGCACCGCCAGCGCCTGAAACGTGCCGAGCGCACGCGGCGCGTGCACGAGGCTGCGCGCCTGCTCGGGCTCGAACCGCTGCTCGGGCGCCTGCCGCGTGAACTGTCGGGCGGCCAGCGCCAGCGCGTCGCGATCGGCCGCGCGATCGTGCGCGAACCGCGCGCCTTCCTCTTCGATGAGCCGCTGTCCAATCTCGACGCCGCGCTGCGCGCGCAGATGCGCCTGGAAATCGCCCGCTTGCACGAGCGCCTGCGCACGACAATGCTCTACGTCACACACGACCAGATCGAGGCGATGACGCTGGCCGATCGCATCGTCGTGCTCGACCAGGGTCGAATCGAGCAGATCGGAACCCCTGACGACATCTATGCGCGGCCCGCCAACCGCTTCGTCGCCGGCTTCATCGGCTCGATGCGGATGAACTTCCTGCCGGTGCGGGTCGTCAATCAGTGCAGTGATGGCGTCCGCTTGCAACTGGCAGGCGGGGCGTCCGTCACCGTGCCGGTGCGTGAAGCCGTCGCGGTCGGCACCGAACTGACGCTCGGCATCCGCCCCGAGCATCTGCACGTGCAGGACTTCGAGGACGCAGTCGCGCTCGACGGGCGCATCGAACGCATCGAGGCGATCGGTGAAGCGCAACTGGTCTATCTGGAAGGCACTGCCGGCAGTGCTCTGTGCGCGCGACTGGCCGGCACGTTGCAAGAAAAACCGGGCGGTCCGCTGCGCCTGTGGTTGCGTAGCGACCAGTGCCATCTGTTCGATGACAGCGGGCGCACCCTGGCGCGACTGTCGTGATTTTCGTCCGCCGACGCCATTCTCCCGCTATCATGAAGCCCGTTGGTGCTCGTCGAGGCGTTCCGCCGAGACGGTTCAACGGGAATCAGGGGGAATGAAGGCGCCCGACAGCGGAGCCGCCTGCCTTCCAACCTGAGCTGCCCCCGCAACGGTAAGCGGAAGACCGGTCGACAAGGCCGGTCGGCTCGCGGCAGACAGCCACTGGGGAAACATGACCCACCAAGGGTGATGTGATCCGGGAAGGCGTCGCGAGCGGTTTCCGTCAGCCCGGATACCGGCCAACGAGGTGGCGATCCTGCCGGCGACAGCCTGGCGTGATCCGCCGTGCAGCGCGATGCCGCGGGGAAGCGGACGAGCGCGTCCCGTTCTGGTTTCACATGTCTTTTGAACCTCTCTCCCGTGCGCGCACCCTGGTCGAGCAGGTGCACGAACGCCTGCTCGACGCGATCTGCAGCGGCGATCTGGCGCCCGGTGAACGCCTGATCCAGGATGCGCTGGCGACCCGCCTGCAGGTGTCGCGCCAGCCGGTCATCGCCGCGCTTGCCCTGTTGCGTCAACAGGGATTCGCCGTGGAACACGGCCGGCGCGGTCTGCAGGTCGCGCCCGTTGACCGGGCCCGTCTGGCGAGCATCGATCAACTGCGACTGGCACTGGAGCCGCTGGCGGCGCGTCTGGCGGCAGAACGTGCCGGATCGTGCGCGTCGATGGTAGATATCGCCATGGCGCGCACACTGCTGGCGCGCGGCCGCAAGGCTGTCCGCACCGGCAACCGGCAGGAAGCCCTGCGTGCCGATCT
>DAIUFU010000004.1:0-2822 GCA_036844405.1 Burkholderiaceae bacterium
GCCGTAATACGCGGCAGCGAACAGAGCACGCGGCATGTTGCGTGTGAGATCGCCTTTCTGAGCTGCCTGCGCGGCAGCGACCGGAGACCAGCTTGTTTCCGCTCCATCCGGCGATTTCTGAGCTGCCTGCGCGGCAGCGAACCTTTCGCGTCGCCTTGCGTGACCTGGTCGGATTTTCTGAGCTGCCTGCGCGGCAGCGAACGCGATGCAGCCGCACGCCGGCCATACGCGCACTTTCTGAGCTGCCTGCGCGGCAGCGAACGCATCGCGAACTGGCCGAGCTGATCGGCGCGATTTCTGAGCTGCCTGCGCGGCAGCGAACACAGCCGATCATAGGTGCAGACCGCGATATATTTTCTGAGCTGCCTGCGCGGCAGCGAACATGAGCGCTTCTGCGTGGTGTTGCGCACGAACTTTCTGAGCTGCCTGCGCGGCAGCGAACTTGGCCGCCACGTTCTCGACCCGCTCCGACATTTTCTGAGCTGCCTGCGCGGCAGCGAACGATGTGATGGAGCACGTCGAGCTGGAGCACGTTTTCTGAGCTGCCTGCGCGGCAGCGAACCGCGTTTCGAGCAGCTCGATGTGACCGAAGGTTTTCTGAGCTGCCTGCGCGGCAGCGAACAAGAGGCTTCCCGTATCGACGGCCTCGCTTGTTTTCTGAGCTGCCTGCGCGGCAGCGAACATACAGCGGATGGGAGGCGATGCCGGCTGACTTTTCTGAGCTGCCTGCGCGGCAGCGAACCGTATCGCCCGGCACCATGCGCACTGTCGGCATTTCTGAGCTGCCTGCGCGGCAGCGAACCGTTACCGGACTTGTCCAGTCCGCGCCCGATTTTTCTGAGCTGCCTGCGCGGCAGCGAACGTAATGACCGCCTGCATCCGCGCGTGCTTGACTTTCTGAGCTGCCTGCGCGGCAGCGAACACCGTGACGGCAGCCCGCGTGCGAGTGTGTCCGTTTCTGAGCTGCCTGCGCGGCAGCGAACCGCGACGCCGCCCGAGGACGATCCGGATCATTTTTCTGAGCTGCCTGCGCGGCAGCGAACTAGGGCAGTGCTCCCGCGCTCGCTGCTTCGGATTTCTGAGCTGCCTGCGCGGCAGCGAACGGGAAGCGCCTGATCCAGACGTATTTTCTGAATTTCTGAGCTGCCTGCGCGGCAGCGAACGTCCACCAGACTCAGCCACGCCTGGCCCTTGATTTCTGAGCTGCCTGCGCGGCAGCGAACAAGTGGCACTCCTGCGGCGTCGGTGTTGGCTTTTTCTGAGCTGCCTGCGCGGCAGCGAACGCAGAGACGCTCACGCGCCTGTCGACGGCGCTTTTCTGAGCTGCCTGCGCGGCAGCGAACTTCTCGATCGACGGCACGCCCGCCATGAGCATTTTCTGAGCTGCCTGCGCGGCAGCGAACGACGACACCAGGCGCGAACGGCGTTGTCCAGCGTTTCTGAGCTGCCTGCGCGGCAGCGAACCCGGAACGGCTGCCTGTGGAGCGTGTCTGCATTTTCTGAGCTGCCTGCGCGGCAGCGAACAACTCGGTGCCATATGCCTACGCTCTGGAATACTTTCTGAGCTGCCTGCGCGGCAGCGAACGGGAAGTAAGCAGATCGCTAATCTGTGTCATATTTCTGAGCTGCCTGCGCGGCAGCGAACGCGCGCGACAACGCCATACATGGGCAGCGAATTTTCTGAGCTGCCTGCGCGGCAGCGAACGCCTCGCACGGCATGAACCGGGATGCCTTGCATTTCTGAGCTGCCTGCGCGGCAGCGAACCACCAGATCGGGTCCAGCGCCAACGGCGATGTTTTCTGAGCTGCCTGCGCGGCAGCGAACGTCTGGCGCCGGATCGACACGACGCTCGAGCTTTTCTGAGCTGCCTGCGCGGCAGCGAACGTCATCGCTCATCCAGTTGAGCTGGGCCTCAATTTCTGAGCTGCCTGCGCGGCAGCGAACGACCTGCTGCAGCTCGGCGACAAGTACATCGATTTTCTGAGCTGCCTGCGCGGCAGCGAACATGAACCGCAAGACGATTACCCGGATCGCCCATTTCTGAGCTGCCTGCGCGGCAGCGAACGCCTGCCTGTGCTTTCAGACGCGCGAGCAGAATTTCTGAGCTGCCTGCGCGGCAGCGAACGAAAAGAGCATGGCGCGGCTGGCACGCACGATTTTCTGAGCTGCCTGCGCGGCAGCGAACGAAGTGTCGGGCGCATTCGATATTTCGACGCTTTTCTGAGCTGCCTGCGCGGCAGCGAACGTCAACGATGACCTGGGTGCGTTCGTTGGTCTTTTCTGAGCTGCCTGCGCGGCAGCGAACCGCCTGCGCCTCCCCCTCCTTGAGCCCCTTGATTTCTGAGCTGCCTGCGCGGCAGCGAACTCCACCATTCCGAACGGCTCACTGCCGGGCGCTTTCTGAGCTGCCTGCGCGGCAGCGAACAGATCCTTGTAGCCGAAGCCGTTGAATGAAACTTTCTGAGCTGCCTGCGCGGCAGCGAACCCGGCGTCCGAACCGTCACGGCCGAGCTGCAGTTTCTGAGCTGCCTGCGCGGCAGCGAACGTTGAGCTGGCGCGCTGGTACGTGCGCGAACCTTTCTGAGCTGCCTGCGCGGCAGCGAACAGGAACCACCGACTGACCAGCTTCGTGTATTCTTTCTGAGCTGCCTGCGCGGCAGCGAACGGTATGACTCCGCCGGGCGGCATGATCGACGATTTCTGAGCTGCCTGCGCGGCAGCGAACATACCACGAGGATTTCGGCCCTGTTTTATGGTTTTCTGAGCTGCCTGCGCGGCAGCGAACCGAGAATACGTGTTGCGCGCCGTGCGGTACCTTTTC
>DAIUFU010000004.1:2832-44185 GCA_036844405.1 Burkholderiaceae bacterium
GTAACCACCGACTGACCTGCTTCGTGTATTTTTCTGAGCTGCCTGCGCGGCAGCGAACGATCGAAAATCCGCCGCTGCTCGTCCGACGTTTTTCTGAGCTGCCTGCGCGGCAGCGAACCACGACCCCCTCCGCCCGCGGCAGCAGACGTCTTTCTGAGCTGCCTGCGCGGCAGCGAACGCGGCCTGCTCAAGCTGCGCCGCCGACTCCATTTTCTGAGCTGCCTGCGCGGCAGCGAACCGGCCCGCACTGCGCGTGTAGATGCGCGATCATTTCTGAGCTGCCTGCGCGGCAGCGAACTGCGTATTTTCAGGCGAAGGTGATGTCGTACATTTCTGAGCTGCCTGCGCGGCAGCGAACATGGGTGGCGGCGACGCCATGGGGCAGGCACTCTTTCTGAGCTGCCTGCGCGGCAGCGAACGCGACGGTGATCGCCGCGGCCATCAACCCGCTTTTCTGAGCTGCCTGCGCGGCAGCGAACGCAAATGTCTCCGGATTCGCCGATTCCGTGCATTTCTGAGCTGCCTGCGCGGCAGCGAACCGCAAATGGGCAGCACGTCGGCGCTGGCGGGCTTTCTGAGCTGCCTGCGCGGCAGCGAACTTGCCGTCCGAGGCACCCGGCCCGCACTACAATTTCTGAGCTGCCTGCGCGGCAGCGAACTTGGCGTCGCGCTTTCCGCATCTGCGTTCGTCTTTCTGAGCTGCCTGCGCGGCAGCGAACCCGGACAGAGACGGCAGCGGCGCGCTCCACCCTATCTGAGCTGCCTGCGCGGCAGCGAACGAACTGCTCACGGGACTGCTCGATGCCGCATTTTTCTGAGCTGCCTGCGCGGCAGCGAACAGCGACACCCAGTACGCGACGACGAGCCACATTTTCTGAGCTGCCTGCGCGGCAGCGAACGATCCCAGAGGGTTCGTCCGTCGGGCCAGGTTTTTCTGAGCTGCCTGCGCGGCAGCGAACTCTTGCCGGCGCAGTGCTGGCGTTGATGGTCTTTTCTGAGCTGCCTGCGCGGCAGCGAACATTTCCCCGACTGCCCGGACTGTGACGGCAGCTTTCTGAGCTGCCTGCGCGGCAGCGAACAACAACCGACGCAGGGCAATGCGCCGACGGATTTTCTGAGCTGCCTGCGCGGCAGCGAACTGTCTCGTTGGCCGATGGTGGTTCGCACACATTTTCTGAGCTGCCTGCGCGGCAGCGAACATCCGCCGCAAGCTAGCCGATCGGCCGGCGGTTTTCTGAGCTGCCTGCGCGGCAGCGAACCCCGAGTCCCACTTCTCGACCTGGCCCGCGGTTTTCTGAGCTGCCTGCGCGGCAGCGAACGCCGAACATCGCCACCGTGGCCACGGCGACCTTTTCTGAGCTGCCTGCGCGGCAGCGAACATCGAGCGTCGCCGGCGGCTGGCCGATCCCGATTTCTGAGCTGCCTGCGCGGCAGCGAACCCGTGCACGCTCTCCCCGTGCGTCTCGATGCATTTCTGAGCTGCCTGCGCGGCAGCGAACAAGAACAGATCGAATCCATGAGCGATGAGCAATTTCTGAGCTGCCTGCGCGGCAGCGAACCTCGAAGAGCAGCGCGAGAAGTACGGCGAGCATTTCTGAGCTGCCTGCGCGGCAGCGAACCTCGTCTTGCCGAGCCCGGTGTCGGCGAAGATTTTCTGAGCTGCCTGCGCGGCAGCGAACCAGAACGGCACGTCATCGTCATCGTAGCGGTCTTTCTGAGCTGCCTGCGCGGCAGCGAACGACGCATCGCGGCTCGCCGACCGGATCAACGCTTTCTGAGCTGCCTGCGCGGCAGCGAACGCATGAGGTCGGCGCGCATCTGGCGTCCGATGTTTCTGAGCTGCCTGCGCGGCAGCGAACTCGACGAGGCGCTGCAACGCGCCCGCGATCGATTTCTGAGCTGCCTGCGCGGCAGCGAACGTGCGCCGGCATCCGATTCACGCCGCGATGATTTTCTGAGCTGCCTGCGCGGCAGCGAACGATGCATATCAACGATCGTACGCCGCATCGCTTTTCTGAGCTGCCTGCGCGGCAGCGAACGTGGGCAGCCTGCTTGCGCCTGCGCCCGGGTTTTTCTGAGCTGCCTGCGCGGCAGCGAACTCTCGCTGAGGACGCATCGCGGCTCGCCGACCTTTCTGAGCTGCCTGCGCGGCAGCGAACGTCGTGCAATACGTGCGTCTCGGTCTCGCTGATTTCTGAGCTGCCTGCGCGGCAGCGAACCGTCCGCTCGGCAGCCGCCGCCACGCCGTACTTTTCTGAGCTGCCTGCGCGGCAGCGAACCATCGTGTACACGCCGCGCGCAGCGCCCGAAATTTCTGAGCTGCCTGCGCGGCAGCGAACAAGAGGAAAACGGTTCTGACCGTAGAGCTGTCAAGGAAGATCAGGGATCTGTATCAAATAACCAATTTTCTGGAACCCCCTTCATCTATCTGATTTTCAAAGATTTATTTGGTGAGTTCAAAAAAGGGTCAAAACCATGGAACGGTGGCTGTATCGCTGAGGCCATGGCTGCTGAAAAGTCCGTATTGACCATTCGGCTGCAAATCACCAAGTTCGATGAAGACACAGTAAATCTGGCCCGTGCTGTGACTGTGCAGACGGGCAAAAGGCAACTTCGGATGGTGCACGACCGTTGCGGGAATGGCCCGCGTAGCCTCCTCCAAAGTTTCGCCCTTTCTCCGCATGCGGCGGCGGCGCAACCGCTCCACGTTGGTTTTGAACTGCCTGCGGCGTACTGTGCGATGCAGAGCATCTAGTGGAGCTGGCGCGACACTGCCCAGTCGCACATGGTCACGCATGCCACGCAACCAATCTGACTGCGTAAAAGCTGCAAGTTGTTCTTGACCACCGTGCAGACGCATCACATCGCCCAAGGTGCGTGGGTGCCTGGAGTAGCCAGGAAAACTGATCCCGATGTCCCTGTGCTGCCCCGACACAAGAGCGAGGTGCAGCCGGTCATAGAGCGCACCCAACAAGTGCGCGCGGCTGAACTCAGGATCTGGTAGCAGCGTGATGTCAACGTAGTGTGTGGTCATGATGGTTCAGTTGGCGTCACCAAACACGCCGCCACGAATCAGGATGGCCATGACAAAGTGTTGTTGCTCCAACGGAGGCGCCTTGTCTTTCAGGAGCCATTCGTCCAGCAGGGAGTAGAAGTCCTGCTGTTGTTTGGGCTGTCTGTAAGCTTTGCCCTGTGTGGTGACCGAGCCGTAGGGTTCCACAGCAATCGGGCCGAGATATGATGCCCCCTCGTACCAGGTATCGAGGGTACGCAGCGCGTTGCCCACTTTTTGCGAGTGCATGGCCGCGATGTCGTCTACATCGTAGAGGGTCTTGCTCTTGTCGCCGCGGCCACGATCCAGGATGAGTTCCTGCGAGGGGAAGACTTCCTGCCCAGTCCCCATGCGCGCAAAGGCCGTTACCCGCAACAACACGTGCTGCTCGCCCGCAAGGCCGCTTTCAATCAGGCTGGCCAGTGCATCCCGGTCGGTTTGCTGATCGCCGGCATCGAAATTGCGCAGGCTCAGTTGCAGCGCGTCGAAATCCCAGTTGCGATCCGGACTGGGTCGCCCATGCTCCATTTGTTCCACCTGTACCTGTACCTGTTCGGCGCCGATGCGATTACGCCACAGGAAGCGCCCATTGGCCAGGTTATGCGCGTAGCGCCTGGCGAGTTCGGTGAAACGGTTGGCTTGCAGGTACCCGTTCACCGTTTCCTGAAGTTTGGCCTGGTAGTCGGCGTTATTGCAGGCCGACGGTTTTCCAAGACCGGACAGGACACGCAACGTAAAGCGGACTCGCAGGGTGTCCGTATCGGATCGCAGGGTTGCGACATCCACCGTTTGCAGGTTGGGGTTTTCGATCGCCGCGTCGAGCTTGGCCGGGTCTTGGTCTTTGGTCTTGAGACGGTTGGAAATAGTGCCGCGCACCGCCTTGGTGCGGATCTCGATGGGCTGCCAATCGGCTTCATTCTCCTGTGCACTCCATGTGCCGGCATGAAAGATGGCATCGGACGGATCCAGCTTGCGCTCGAAGGCGAGAACAGACGCTGTTTGAAGTTTTTCGCTCATTTTCTGTTTCCTTGGGTCAGTCGAAGGAGGCTGAATATGGGGCGTAGACATAATTGTCTTCATCTGAGGCACGTGGTCCGTCGCCGTTGTGGCAGCGATACAGACCTTGATCCTCGTCGGTCTGGGCGTGCCACAGGAGCTGCTCCAGCCTGTCCAGACGGTGTGGGCCTATCCATTCGCCCAGCGAGTACACGGATTCGACAAAACGCAGTGGGATCGTGGCATCGCGAGCGTTACGGACTGCGCCAGGCGCATGCTTGGCCGATAATGCAGCGTAGCCAACAGGAATGGGAACGATCCAGCCGCTGCCCTTGCCGCGCCAAGGGTCTGCCCATTTGATTTTCTGGTTGGGCAACGGTGGCAAATCCGGCAGAGGTTCCTGCGCCTGCAGGTTCAGCCGACTGGCGTGCAGCCAGGCATCGAGCAGGGTGATCTGTGGGTCTTCCTCTCGCAAATCGTTCAGGCGTTCAGTCAGCAAATCATCGCGACCTATGAGCGCATAGCCGGGTAGCCAGCGGCGACGCCAGCGCTTGAAACGGTGCTGGCGCTCCTCGGCATCGTCAGGCAGGATGGCCAGCCATGGCTGGCTACTGCGACCCGGTAGATCCTGCGATGGCAGTAGAGCGCCGCCCGCAACACGCATGCGCGCCAGAATTCGCCCTGCTTCTTCAGCCCAGTCCTTGAACCCGGCATCGTTGCCTTCGATCAGCTGCGCGGGCCCGTCGCCACTGATTTTCTCGGACACGCTGAAGACAAGTGTGATGAGCAGATGGACGCGGCCTTCTTCGACGATGGCAGCGGTCTGGCCGTCCCGACCCACGGGGTTGCGTGTGAGTCGGAAGGTCTTGACGTAACCGGCAGCCACCTGCTCCTGGTGTGCGTGACAGATGACACCAACACCATGCAGACGCAGGGGGATGCGAGCGGCCGCCAGCTTGCGCTCCAGCGCCCACTTCAGACCCATGAAGGCGGTGATGGCAGGGAAGCCGTGCGTCAGCGGACTGGAGATGGCGTTGGCGTTTTGCACACGAAGGTGTGGCAGCACCAGAATGGCTTCAGCTGCGGTTGTCACGACGCAGTCTCCGTGATTTCATTCGCAGTCGGAATCTTCAGGTGCAGCCGACGCAGTTGCTCGGCAAAGGTGCTGTCCCAGGCCAGCAGTTCGTCATGCCAGTGCCGGGCCTCGATTTCCCCCATGGGCAGCTTGCGATCCAGCTGGCTGTTGAGCCAGTTGGCAAAGTATCTGCCGACGTCTGCGGGCCATTGGATGGCCAGCCAGTCGCTGGCAAAGGCTTCCTCTCCGTCGAGCGCCGCGCGGCCGGGGTCCAGCCACAGCTGTTCGCTGCGAACCAGATTCCCGAAACGGATGTGATCCCTTGTCCAACCCGCTGGCTCGCCTTGCTGCAGTTCTGCGGCCATGCAGCTCAGCTCGTCGATGAGAAAGTCGATCAGGCTTTCTCGCCGCTGACGCGTTCTGACGTTGGCTGGTGGATTACTCTGTAGAAAATCACGGAGGTCGCGGAGCGTGTCACGCACTGACGGGCGCGCTCCAAAGAGGCGATCGAACACGGATGCAGCCTTCACCGGCAGGCGGTTCTTGCGGCTTTTCCAACTCGGTGGCGATGAGGTCAGCAGGTAATTGACGCCACGGCGCTCGCTGTTGAGCTGGCTGATGTTCTGCGGCTTGGTCCCGCCCAGTTTCTGTACAGCCAGGTCAGCGTACTCTTGCAGCACGCCATTGTGCATTTTGCCTTCGCGGCGAGCAGTGCGTGCTGCCTTGTTAGCTTCTCCAAAGCGTGCTTCCTGAATCCTGGCGTACACGGCATGCGCCAGCGAGGTGGCGTGGAGCGGTGCCAGCAGGAGGTAGTCGGTATCGATGCCCGGGTCATCGCCGGTGAGCCAGTAGAGTTGTTTTGCCAGCGCATGCGAGGCGGGTTGGACATCTCGCGGTTGAACGAGGCTCACGAAAGCGTTGCGCCACTCACCGGCTTGCACCGGATCATCGCTGAGTGCCTTGAGTGCGGCAGGATCGTTTTCCAGCATGGCATCCAACAGACTGCGGCCGCCGGCTTCCAGTTTCAGGAATTTGTAGACATCCAGCGCGGCTGCGTTGCCCACCACGTCGCTGGAGAATGAATCGCGCAGGACGTGACTGCCGACCTCCTGCAATTGCGGCAGTTGATGGGGCTCCACGTACAAGTTGCTCCCTCTGGCGTCGGGGTGCACAGCCTTGAGCGAGTGGGTGACGGCCTGTATCTGAACAACGCGCCGGGCCGCATCCGAGCACCAGGTCTGCCGTTGATACTGAATACGCAGTTGCTCGCTTCGGGTGAGCAACTGCTCGCGCTTGGGGTCATCCGCGTCCAGTTTGTCCAGTTTGGCCTTGAGTCCGTCCAATTTGGACTGCAGGCGTTCCTGCAAAAACGCATCTACTGTGTCGCGAAACCCAAGGGAGGCAATGGACCTGGTTTCTGCTGAACTCATGGCGCTCCTTCTTCTTCCATACGTCAAGCCGTATGGTAACATAAATGATATCCATATCCATTGCTGGATGGACTATCGAACAGATAGCTTAGAAAATATCCAATGCTGGATGGACATTTCTGCCGAACAGGCAGCTTACCGAATACCGGTATCCGTTCTATAATGGAATCATGCTGTGGCCATTCTTTCCTTCAAGTGCGCAGACACGCAGGAGCTGTTTGAAACCGGCAGGAGCCGACGGTTTTTCTCTGTTCAGCGGGCGGCCGAGCGAAAGCTGGCGCAACTTGATGCGGCGGTCACGTTGGACTTCTTGCGCAGCCCTCCCGGCAACCGACTGGAGGCTTTGACAGGCGATCGGCGCGGGCAGCACAGCATGCGCATCAATGCACAGTGGCGAGTGTGCTTTGTGTGGACCAGGGAAGGTCCGGCGAGTGTGGAAATCGTGGACTACCATTGAGGCAGCACGACGAAACTTGCCAGGAGTGCAAGCAAATGTTCAGGAACGGCATGCGTCCCGTACACCCGGGAGAGGTGCTGCGTGAGGACTATCTGGAGCCCATAGGCATGAGCGTCAGCGCGCTGGCGCGGCATCTGCACGTGCCCGCGTCCCGCATCAACGACATCGTGCTGCAGCGACGTGGCGTGACAGCTGACACTGCCCTGCGCTTGAGCCGATTTTTTGGCGGTGATGCGCAGTCGTGGCTGAATCTGCAGTCGGCCTACGATCTGCGCAAGACCGAGTTGGACGTCGATGCGCAGGCAGCCATCACACAGGTGCAGCCTTTGCAACCGGCGTGATCAGTCTTTTCGTGAATTGAAGCCCAGTGCGGGGTGCCAATCCCAGCCTTGATGATTCTGATGGCAGACGGGCAAGCTGGCGGTGGCGTAGCGCTGAGCGGCACTGCGAAGGGTCAGCGCCTGTTCCTGCGCGATGTGCTCCAGTGCTTGCATCAGGTCGACTTGCAGCCATGGAGTGACGTCGCCAGCGCGGAACAACTCATCGTCACGAAGTTGTGCGCGCAGGTTTTCTGAGGGAATGCAGTCGAACTCGCCGCGCCGCTGGCCTTTCTTCACCTGGTGGAAGACCAGTTTTTCGTCGTTTTCGTCAGGCAGTAAAACCACGTCCATGTGCGACATGCTGTCGTAACGAAAGCGCTGCAACTGGGGCAGGATACCGGTGAGCCAAAGAGCTTCCCGACTGTGCCAGTGCAGGCTGGCCGACCGCTTGGGTGGCGTGCGCAGTTTCTCGCCATCAACGTGCGGCAGTGTCGTGTCGTGCATGCGCGCATGTTCGAGGTCGATGAGGTTGGTGCGTGGATCGAACGCGTCGTCATCCACCCGGATTCGAGGTGTGGCGTTTATCGGCCACTGCTCCCGTCCCCGCGTGTATTTGACCAACACGTTCTGTAATCGATGCGAGCGCAGATGAAAGAAGCGCGCGGTGTCCGGTTCGGAATAGTTCTCGTCCACTATGTCCTCGCTCACTTTGTCCATCTCGAAGCCGGGTCTGCAGAACGCGGCTTTGGAATCATCCGATTTGAAACTGCGCAGGTTACGATCGAGCACGCTCAGGTTGACGTCGTTGATTGCACCGGACCGGTGCCGGCGCACGCGGCCAGCCAGCTGGATGAACGAGCGCATGGATGAGGGTTCGACCACGGCCCAGTCATAGTCGTGGTCGCGCCCGACCTCTGTTACCGGTGAGCCCAGCACGATGAAGATCTGATGCTGCTCCGGGCAAGCGTTTAGTACCGCACGGACGCTGGCGTGTTGCAGCGCCGGATCGCTGCCGTCCCTGTTCGGTGGACGTTTCAGGATGATATCGAGTTCGTACTCGATGGTTGAACGCATCAGCAGCGGAAATTGCGAGTGATACACGCACAGATGAACGCGAACGTCGTTCTGCATCAATCCGTTTGTGTACATGGCACGCGCGACGTCGAACAGCGGGCCGATGTTGGCCATGCGGATGAGGCCAAAGCTCACGCACTTGCCGCTGGCAGGGTCGACTACGTGATTCTGCGGCCGCTGATGCAACTGCCAGGCCTCCCGCAGCAGCAATCCGGCCCAGTGCGTATGGCGCGTGCTCCGTGCCGCAGCCGAATCCGGCTGGTGAGACTCGAAAGTCTGTTGTTCTGGCAAGAGCACGATCTGAGCCAAGCGTCGAATTTCATCTTGTTCCAGTTTGGCAGCGCGCTTTTGCGCGAATTTTTCGTGTCGCTGACGGAAGCTCGTGCCGTCTGCGCAATCATGGGTATCGGCAGCGAACTCGTCCACCCACAGGCAGCAGATGCTGACGGTCTCGTGCGGGCGCTCGCCGCGGTGCTTCTGGAATACGGTTCGTCCGGTACGATAGGCCAGGAACAGCCCGTGCACCAGGTCGGGCGGCAGCGTGGCCGAGGACAGCAGCACGCGCGCGCCGAGCAGGCCGGCCCAGTGCACCAGCCGCGTGAGCGCGGGCAGGTCGGCCATGTCGAAGTCGTCAGGCTCGTCCAGCACCAGGTCGCTGCTCATCAGTCTCAGCATGGGCGCAATTTGCCGGCCGCCGCGCAGACTCTCGGTCGCTGGTGTCAGGTGGTCTATGGTGCAGGTGAGAATGGGTGCGGCAATAAGTTTACGCACGGCGGGATCGTGGGTCAGGCGCTGCAGCAACGGGTGCCGGTCATTGCCCTCGTACAGCAGGATGCCATCCTCCCTGAGCTGCTCCTGCGCGTTGGTGGCATCATTCTCGCTGGGTAGTGGCGGATCGGCCAGTAGTGCTTGCGCAGAGGCCGAACCCGTGTCCTCGGCACGCTGCTCCCAGTAATCAAACAAGGCGCGACTGGCTGCGCCACCAACGCGGATGGCCAATTCATCGTCGCCCAGACCAAGGTCCTGCTGAAAGGCGCGGCCGGTTTGCAGCGTGAGCGTGCGCAGGCCGATGGCAAACGCGCAGCGCAGGCCAGTGGCCGGGTGCGCCAGGGCATTCATGATGCGGGCGTTACCCAGCGTCTTGCCGCGGCCGGTGGATGCCATGTTGACGATGAATGCACCCTGCCGGGCCGCACGCTCGCGCACACTGGTGGCCAGGTCGGCGGCCCTGTCCTGCCAGCGAAAGCGCGCGTCGGCGCTGCGCTTCTTCAGACCGCGATGATTTTGCAGCGCCGGCAGGCTGCGCGTCAGCGAGGACAGCGAGCACGCCACCAGCGTGGCATGCGCCTGCACGCCGAGCAGGTGCTCGTCGAGCGTCTGGTTGTAGACGGGCTTGCCTGGGCTGCCTTGCCCATGCCGCTCGTGGATGGTGTTGGCGTAGAGCGGGTAATCGGACCTGGGGCTGAGCCAGGGTTTGCGCCGCTCTGCGTCCTTGATGCTGGAATAGTGGTGGTCGGCCAGCATCAGACACAGGCGCGAGACGTGCATGATGAAGGGGTCATGCAGGACGTCGTTGTCGTGCGCGCGCGTCATCTGCAGCAGCTTGCGGGCGTAGCGCGCCGTCTGCCTGCGCCAGATCGGCATGACTACTGGCAGGCCATGGTCGAATGTCCAGTCATTCTGCAAGCGCACTGCATCAACCGGATCGCGTGGTTCGTTCCAGTCGGCATTGACTTGCTGCAGCAAGTCGCGCAGATCCTTGCGATTGACGCTGCACAGCCGCGCACCGAATGGTCGCCAGATGGAAGCAGCGTCTTCCTCGGCATTCACGGGCGGACCATCTTCGCGACGCACAGGCTTGCAGGGCAGCCGGTGATGCGTCAGTATGAGCCAGGCCACAGCCTGAGCCAGCGGCGGCAAGCGGCGAAACGGGTTGTGCGAACTCGAGGGTCCGTCCCTTGTCTCTTCCGTATCCAGGCCGTCGCGTAGCAGGCGTCCATCGGCGTGGTCCAGCCAAAGACGCTCAAAAGCCTGCACGTCTGCGCTCTCATCCGCGCCAGCCGCAAGTCGCTGCAACCAGCCTGCGTCGTCATCATTGCCCACGAAAGCCTGGAGCAAGCGCAACGAGACCCACTCGTGGCGATAGTGGTTGCGCTCGCGCGAGCCGGGCGTTGCCAGGCGCTGCTGGAAGGCCCTCGTGGCTTTGCCAAGGTCGTGCATGAGTGCGGCCAGTGCGGTGAGCGCTGTCATCAACGGTAGTGCATGCCAGTGGTTCTCGTCATCCCTGCGCAGTACATCGCTGCGGGTGGTGTCGGTCGGTACTGCGCCCTCGGCGTTGAACTGGCGTGCATCGCCGACGATCCACAGCAACTCGCTGTGGTCATGCCTCCGGATCCAATGGCAGGCCACCGCAGTGTTCTTGCGCGCGCTGGCGCGCAGCAGCTTGCGTACGGTATCCAGACCTGCTTGCGTAATGGGCGTTTGCCAGGTGCGATTGCCGCGGCGTTCTGCAAACTGATCCAGGATGCGGCGTGTTTCAGTGAGCGCGCGCTTGCTGCACTGCGACACGAACATTACATTCATGCCGGTTTCCCGGCTGCGCCTGCCAACGCGGCGGTGGTTGCGGAGATCTGCTTTAGCGAGTCAATGATGAAGTCCAATGACTCGGAACGCGTGAAGGTCTCAATGCAGGCGCGACGGAACTGCTGTTCATCATCTCCACGCATGGCGGAAATAAATGCTTGTGGCAGGATAGACGCGTCCTTGATGAGGTCTGCAGCATCGAACACCAATCCGCCACGTCGTGTCTTGCCATGTAAAACAGCCAACCCGTGGGGCAAACCGAGTACCCAGGTGGCTGTGGCGCCCAGACCGTAGGCCAGGTAGTTGCCATGGTCCAGGAAGCGGTTTGCGGGATCGGTTCCAGTCCCACGCTTGGAGCGCGTGAATTCACCATACCCGGTGGTGTGCGCAGCGAGTCTGAAAAGCGCTTTGGTAAGTCTCGCCTCGCTAATCAAAAGTGCAGCGGTGTCCGGTGCATCCGTAATCAATAGTTTGAACTGATCCAGCAAGGAGTGCAGCGCTTGCGGATCAGGCGTAAAACCTGCGTCTCGCAGTGCACGGGAATCCCACCGCTGATACAGGTGCTGCAATCGAAGGTTTTGCAACTGCTTGGCTGCATGCAGACGCAACGCATCGTCAAACCAGAACTGAACCCAGGCCTGCAGATATTCGGTGGAACGGTATTCACTCTGCGGCGATAGCCACGCCACCTCTATATCCACCTCATTGGCGCTGAACAGCGGGGTGCCGCCGCCGCCGCAAAAACCGACCAGCACTCCCGCCTTTGCAAGTTCGCGCATGGCAGCTTGAGTAATAGATGTGCCTGTGCCCAGCAGAATACTGGTGGTGTTGGCGATTGGAATATTCCAATACAGATTGCGCTTGCCGGCATCAGTAACATATTCGACACGGCCATCTTTTACTAAAATGCGGCAATGCTCCAGATAATAGATATTGGCACGTTTAGAGTGGAGAATTGCTTTTAGTTCGGAGGGTGTCAAGGCGTCCATGAGCTAGTCTGAAGGTAAGGGAGGTCTGAAATTCCGGGGACAGATCACCGCGGACGGGGACCAGCCTCCCCCGGCCAGTAATGACTGTCCGCCAGCGCCCGTGCACCAAAGACCGCCTGCCCGACACGCACTACGGTAGCGCCTTCCTCGATCGCGATCTCGAAATCGCCGGACATCCCCATCGACAGTTCCTCCAGACCGACGCCCGCCGGCGCGCTCTGGCGCAGTCGTTCGCGCAGCTCGCGCAGCCGCACGAAGCACTGGCGCACGCGCGCGGCGTCGGCGGAGAAGAGCGCCAGGGTCATCAGGCCGCGCACGCGCAGCGCAGTGTAGGTCGGCAGCGCCTGGAGGAAGGCCGCAACGTCGTCGGGCGCGAGTCCATACTTGCTGGCTTCGCCGGAGGTGTTGACCTGGACGAATACGTCCAGCGCACGGCCTTCGCCCTGCAGGCGGCGATCCAGCGCTTCGGCGACGCGCAGGCTGTCCAGTGCCTGGAATTCGCTGGCGAAGCGGGCGACCAGGCGCGCCTTGTTGGTCTGCAGGTGACCGATCACCGACCATTCGAGGTCGGGCAGGTCCTGCATCGCTTCCCACTTGCGAAACCCTTCCTGCGCCTTGTTTTCGCCGAATTGGCGGCAGCCGGCCGCGTACGCCAGGCGCAGGCTGCTTTCGGGTTTGGTCTTGCTGACGGGCAACAGGCGTACGGTGGCCGGATCGCGTCCGGCGCGCCGGCAGGCATCGGCGATGCGCGTGTGCACATCTGCCAGATGACGCCGGAAGTCGTCGACTGTTCTGGCCTCCGGATAGCGTCCGTGCTGGTCGTGGTGGGTGGGGGTGTCGGAATCCATGAGGGTTGGTCTGCTCCTTTGCGGTTTGGCTGCGTCCGGTCTGCGTCCGGTGGCAGACCGTCCGCTCAGAAATCGACGTCGAACACGCGATTCTCGTCGTTGCGGCGCATCACGCCGACCTTGTAGGCAGCGATGTCCTGCTCCTGCGGCGAGGCCTGGGTGCCCGAGATGTCGAGCCATTTCTCCATGAAACGCAGCGGATTGTGCTCCGGCAGCGTGTACCGGTCGGTGCTCAGTCCGAAGAGCTGATAGACGTCGCGCGCGCAGTACAGCGTCCAGGCCGCCAGGCGTTCGGCGTTCATGCCGACCAGTTCGCGGCCTTCGGAGAACAGATAGTCGATCCAGCGCAGTTCGCTGTCCACCACTTCGGCGATCATCCGTTCGATCCGTTCGCGGCACTGGGTGAAGGCGGTCCGGCCGCGTTCGGTGTCCATTTCGTGGCGCAGCACGGCGCGGTCGAGTTCGACGTGGATCTCCAGTTCGTCCTGCGCAATTTTCTGGATCGCCTTGCCGATCGGCTGGAACAGGCCGGTGTCGCAGATGGCGAAGGTGACGGCGAAACTCGCCATGAACTGGATGCGCTCCATGCACAGCAGCGCGACGATGGTCATGAACACCGTGTTGTAGGTGTCCTGGTCGTTGGGCAGCAGGCCGATGGCGTAGCGGTGCGAGGCGTCGTAGCCGGCGGCGAAGGCGCGCGCCACTTCATCCAGGCGATCGTGCGCTTCCTGCACGCGCAGGATCTCGTCGAGAATGACGCCGGGATCGTCGAACGAATTGCGCACGATCTCCGAGTACGTCGCCGCATGCACTACCTCGTTGTCCGAGATGCGCTGCCAGGCGGCCCACAGTTCGCTCGACGTGATGAAGGGCGCGAGCACCGGCGCAATGGCGCGCGAGGCGACCGAATCCGCCTCCCATTGCCAGGCCAGCGTCTTGATCATCATGTCACAGGTGGCGCGCGAGCAGGACTTGAAATCGGCGTTGCACGACGAGTAGTCGAATTCGTTTTCGTCCCAGTCGAGCGACTTCTGCGCCTTGTACAGGGCCCAGATCGCCGGGTAGTGGCGGTGGACGGTGTCGAACAGGCCCGGGCGCTGGCCGAGCAGCAGCAGCGGTTTTTCGTAATCGGTCTTGGCGTGGTTGAAGACAGTATCGGTCATGGTCGGGAGGCTCCGTTGCCCGTGCGCCGCACGCGGGCGGGCACCGGGCGGAAAAATGGTGGCAAAGGGTGGGGAAGGGCAGGGAAGGGCGGCCAGCGGAACATGAGGCGGGTATCGCCCGAATCGGGTCGCGGCGGCCGGGCCGGGTCGCGGGCGAACCCGGCGACGGCGGGTGACGGGCGGACTACAGCGTGCAGACCTCGCAGTCGCTTTCGCCGCCGGTGCCTTCGCAGAGCGCGGGCCGGGGCGCGTCGGCTTCGTCCTGCGCGGCGCCCGGGACACGCACCGGCTGCATGCCGCTGGAAGTCTTCTGGTTCATGTAGTACTTGGACTTCAGCCCCAGCTTGACCCGGTACAGGTAGTCCTCAATCAGTTCGGTCGAACCGATCGAGGCATCCCCGATCACGCGTCGGTAGAAGTCGGCCGAGATCGCCTGGTCGGTCCATTTCTGCACGATCGCGTACAACTCGGTCAGGTCGCGTGCCGGGATGTCCCAGGCCGACTGGTAGCGCTCGGCCAGCAGGTCGCCCTCGGGCGCGGCCCAGTAGTTCACGCGCTGGTTGTCGGTCTTGATCAGCGTGAGCTCGCGCACCGGGTACAGGCCGTTCGTCGTGCCCGAGGCGTTGGCCGAGGCTTCGGTCGGCATGTGCGCGGCCAGCACCGAGTTGCGGATGCCGCCGTTGGCGACGATCTCGGCGCGCAATGCCTCCCAGTCGTAGCGCAGGGAAAACGGTGCGATCCGCTCGACGTGCGGGTTGCAGGTGTCGGTCGGCAGCCAGCCTTCGGGCCAGCGCGTCTTGTGCATCCAGGGCGCATTGCCCAGCTCCCGGCCGAGCCGCAGGCTGGCGCGCAGCAGATGGTAGTAGTGGCGCTCGGCGACTTCGTGGATGAACTGCTTGCCGGCTTCATCGGTATAGCGCCGGCCGGTCCTGGCCATCAGGTGCGCGAGGCCGAGGATGCCCACGCCGGCGTTCAGGCGCCGGCGCGCGGTCACTCCGACCTGCGGCAGCTCGTAGTGCGCGAGATGGATGCACTTGTCGATCATCAGGAGCGCGTAGTACGCCACTTCGGCGTACTGTTCCTCGCTCTCTATGTTGGCGACGACGATGCCGGCCAGATTGCAGGTCGCCACTTCGGGCGCATGGCGGCGCACGATGGTCTCGATCGGCACGCCGTCGACGACGTCGCCCGCCTGCAGCTCGTCCGGCCAGATCGCGCCGCGCTGCGTGTGAACCGGTACCTTTCCGGCCAGCCGGCGCTGAGCGCCGTCGATCAGGCGCACGTCGACGAACGAGATGTCGTCGTCGGCGTACAGCTCGGTGATGTGCTCATAGGGTGCCGTCGGCAGCGCGATCTCGGCGCACAGGTTCGAGCTGTAGATGGTGTCGCGAAAGGGCGTGTGCCGGTTCAGCTCCGTAATGTTGTGCTCGTAGACGCGCCCGGTCTCGTTCCACTCGTTGCTGGCGGTGATGAGCAGTTCGCGCGCGTTCACCCAGACCTTGGGGAATGCCTCGTCGGCGGCATGGCGGTCGTAGATTTCCTCGAATGCCGCCTCGTCACCGCGATACAGCGCCGCGTGCAGCTCGGGCGCGGTGAAGCTGTTGAACAGGAAGATGTCTTCGTTGCGCGCCACCTTGCGCGCGAAGAAGCGGTTGCCGCCCCAGGAATAATCCATGCCGCGGATTTTCCGGTCCTCGGTGGACATCGGATTCTTCAGCCGCAGCAGCGTGTCGATCTCGGGATCGAAGATCGGGAAATAGGTGGTGCAGGCGCCGCCGCGGCCGTTCTGCAGATTCGACTTCACCTCGGCCACCAGCGCGCGAAAATAGGGCAGCTTGCCCTGGTGGCGGATGACGCCGCCGCGCACCGGGTCGTTGAGCGAGCGCGTCGCCAGATGCGCGCCGATGCCGGCGCTCATGTAGGTCATCGTGTTGGCGATGTGGTTGCCGACCGCGATCGAGCGCGCGTTGTCGGCCACCGTGTACAGGCAGCAGCTGGCGTAGCCGCGCAGCGGCGTGCCCAGGTTGACGTGGTTCGGCGTGGGCGCGTTGAGACGGTTCTTCGACAGATGTTCGTAGAAGCACTTCACGTCCTGCATCCGCCGTTCGCGCGGCTGGTCGACCGCCAGCGCCATGGCCATGCGCATGTAGATGAATTGCGGCGACTCGTAGTAGACGCCCTGCACCCGGTCGGCGATGGCGTATTTGGTCAGGTGCGTATGCAGCTGGTAGTGCGCGTACTCGAAGTCGCGCTCGTGGTCGATCCACTCCTGGATCACCGCGTACTCCGATTCCGAGTAATCCAGCAGCTCCATCAGTCCGAGGTGCTGCAACCGGCGATGCAGGGTGAGCACCGTCGGGCGATCGTTGCGATAGAGATCCTTGCGGATCAGCGTGGCGTACAGCCGTCCCGCCATGCGGTTGTATGACCAGGTATCGAAATCCAGGCAGGTGCGGATCAGCTGCTGCTGCAGTTCGCGCGAGCTGGCGGTAGTGGCCATGACGGAGACGGCCTCGAGTACCGCCGACGGCCAGTCGACGGCGTCGCCCAGCGTGGCGGCGGCCCATTGGCCCCATTGGTTGAGCTTGTACGGCGTGAACGGCTCGACACGGCCGTCGCGTTTGATGATGAGTTCCAGCACGGAGACATCCCGAAGGCAAGCCGCGCCTGCGGCGGCTCGTGAACCAGATGCCTGCTCCCTCGCGCAGGGCCCGGTGGGGACGTTTCGTGCGTGCACGCGCATCGCCGGGCCAGGATATCCCGGCCCGCGACGTACTTCCCCGCGGAAGCCGTCACCCGCACCATCCCGGACGGGATGGTGTGTCGGCAGGTCTTCGGACTCGTGGACCCGGGTCGATGTGCATCCCATCGACTCTCCTACTGGGCCCCGCTTCCCGGATCGGTGATCCAGTGCTTCTGAGGCCGGTCGTTTCCACTTACCGCTGCGGGGCAGTTCCGGACTTGCACCGGATTCCCTTTTTCGATCGGTTCACGATCAGGCGTGAGCCGATACCGACGCAGCGAATATATCGGGTTTTCGCCGGCCGTACCAGGCGAGCGGGCAGGAAGGGGGCAGCGCCGCCTGCCGACTGCACGGAGCCTCTGACCGGGCACCGGACGGGTGCCCGAAAGGGCGGCGGAGAGGTGTCCGGGGAAGAGTCCTCACCGTGCCGATCGGGTCTGGTGTGCACAACGCATTCAGAAGCGTCGGCCGACCGTGACGGTGCCGTAGACGGGGACGTGCTTCTGCCCGTCGAATTCGCGCGTGCGGTGGTAGCGCGCGAAGGCGAAGCGCCACAGACCGCGGTAGATGGCGATGCCGTAGCCGATATCGGCGACCAGCGGGCGCTTGTCGACCTTGTGGCTGGAGCGGAAGGTATTGCCGTCGAGGGTGATGTCGCGCAGCACCCAGCGGGCATCGACGGCGACGAACGCGTGTCCGCTCCAGCCGTCGCGGCCCGTCGAATGGACGGGCGCGGTGTTCTCGCCGGCCGGGCGCAGTGGCGCGGTACCGAAATCGTCGGGCACGCGCAGTCCGAAGCGCCATTCGGCACCGACGTTGGCATAGGTTGCGAAATTGCCCAGGCTTGCGCCCCAGTGCCGGGTCAGATCGTGGCCCCAGCCGTCGGCGTCCTGCGCCCGCGTGACCCGGGCGCGGCGTTCGTGGATCAGCTGCACGACGGGTTCGTTGCGCAGCTGATGGTCCCAGCCCTGGAAGCGGCTCTCGCCGATCACGCCATGCCACCAATTCTGCGTCTGTCGGGCCCGGGCGGCCGGTCCGACGAGGCCGACACGCAGTTGCGAAGTGCGCAGTGCATCGCCGCGGCGGGCGTTGTAGCCCAGGCTGAACAGCAGGGCGCCGACGTAGGGCCGGTCGTCGCGAATCAGTTCGCGCGCGCGCCGGTCGGTCGGCGTGTACATCAGCTGCCCGAGGCCGACGGTCATGTTCTGCTCGTCGAGCCCTTCGCGCTGCAGGAACGACAGATGGCGGTTCAGGACGCGCACGACGCCGGGCAGGCATGGGTCGTCGCGGTAGCTCGTCAGGTTCGGCGAGACCCAGCTCAGCAGGATGCCGTTCGAATAGCCCTGGTCCTGACCCAGTCCGCCGAACAGATCGTTGTCGACGCGCAGATTGAAGGTGCCGGACGAGCGGATCGCAGACGGATCGCGGCAGTCTGCGGCGAGAACTTCCGGTGCAGCGAAAACGGAGGCGAGTGCAAGCAGGACCAGCACGAAGACCGGCCGGATCCCGATGCCTTTGGCAATGTGCTGCTTCACGGTTTCTCCGATGCCGCAGTGGCTGTCTCAGCGTAATGATCCGGCGAAACGTATTTCCCTGTTCGCGTACTCCCTATCCACCGGCTGCCGGCCCGTCCGGCAACGCCGTGCCGTTCATTGCGCCGCTCGCCGCGCCTTCCAGCAACCGGCGCGCATGACGCGCCGCCACCCATTCCTCGTTCGTCGGTTCCACGCCCACGACGACGCGGCTGCCGGGCGTGGACAGCACCGGTGCATGGGCGGCATTGGCCGCCGCGTCGATGTCGGCGCCGAGGAAAGCGAGGTCGCGGCAGACGCGCTCGCGGATGAAGGCGTTGTGTTCGCCCACGCCGGCGGTGAAGACCAGCAGATCGAGGCCGCCGAGCACCGCCGCCAGCGCGCCGATCTCGCGCACGATGCGGCGCACGTAGAGCGCGAGCGCCAGACGCGCGCGCGTGCCGGGTTCGCCGGCGTCTTCCTCGTGCTGCACGATCACGCGCGGTTCGGCCGAGATCCCCGAGACGCCGAGCAGGCCGGAGCGGTGGTAGAGCATCTGTCCGACTTCTTCCAGCGACAGTTTCTCGACTTCCATCAGGTACAGGATCGCTCCCGGGTCGATGGCGCCGGTGCGCGTGCCCATCATCAGGCCGTCCAGGGCCGAGAAGCCCATCGTGGTCGCGACGCTTTGCCGCGCATGCAGCGCGCACAGGCTGGCGCCACTGCCCAGGTGGGCGACGATGGTGCGCCCGTTCGCGACCTCGCCATGGCGTTCGGCCAGTGCGACCGCCATGTACTCGTAGGACAGTCCGTGAAAGCCGTAGCGGCGGATGCCGCGCTCCCAGGCCTCCCAGGGCAGTGGCAGGATCTGCTCGACGGGTGGCAGGGTGTGGTGAAAGCCGGTATCGAAGCAGGCGATCTGCGGAATGTCCGGTTGTTCGTCGAGCAGGATCTCGATCGCATCCAGCGCAAAGGGCTGGTGCAGCGGCGCCAGCGGCACGTACGACTTCAGATCGGCCAGCACGCCCGCGTCGACGCGCGCCGGTGCAAAGTACCTGCTGCCGCCGTGCACCACGCGATGCGCGACGGCCCGCAGCGCTCGGCCCGCCAGGCGGGCCAGCACGCGCTCGCGGATGAACTGCAGGGCGCCGCGGTACGGGCGCTGCGCGTCGAGCGCGATCGGGAACGGCGGCACACCGGTCTCGCCGAAATCGGGTGCCGGGCCGCCGATGCCCTGCACCTTGCCGTTCCACAGGGGCTGGCGCGGCAGCGGCTCGGCAGTGGCGTCGAACACGGCGAACTTGATGCTCGACGAGCCGCAGTTGAGAACGAGGATCAGCGTGTCGGGGCAATGGGTCATCGGTCGGAACGGGTCAGAACGCGTGAGGCAATCGGCCCCACCCGGGAGCCTCGTCGGGTAGCGGCCGGGCGAGGCGCAAGGCGCAGACATGCGGGTTCATCGGGCGGACATCGGCAATGCCCGTTTATCGACAAGGCGGATGTTTTCCGGCGGGCAGAACGAGTGTGTACCCGGCACGCTCATTTCTGGCGCACATAGTGCCCGGGTGCGTCATCGAGCACCGCCGGTGTCGCGCCGGAACCGGTTGCCTTGCCTTTGACGCCGCCCATCGCGCCGCCGATTGCGCCGCCCATCGTCGGCGGCGCGATCCGCCCGCTGGCCCGCTGTGCGAGCCAGTCGTCCCAGGCGGGCCACCACGAACCGTCGTGGCGCGGCGCATCGGCCCGCCACTGGTCGGGATCGACGTAGCGGCCGCCGGCCGCGCGCGTGGCGATCTGGTAACTGCGCCGCGGATGGCCGGGCTCGCTGACGACGCCGGCATTGTGGCCGCCGCTGGTGAGCACGAAGGTGATGGCGGAATCGTTGAGCAGGTGGATCTTGTGGACCGAACGCCAGGGTGCGACGTGATCGCGCACCGTGCCGACGACGAACATCGGCAGGCGGATGTCGGCCAGCGCAACCGGCCGCCCGCCGACCCGCCAGCGGCCTTCCGACAGATCATTGTCCATGTACAGGTGCCGCAGGTATTCGCCGTGCATGCGCCAGGGCATGCGCGTCGTGTCGGCGTTCCAGGCCATCAGGTCGATCATCTCCTGACGCTGGCCGAGCAGGTATTCACGCACGCGGCGCGACCAGATCAGATCGCGCGCATTGAGCAGCTGGAACGAGCCGGCCATCTGCCAGCCTTCCAGATAGCCGCGGCTTTTCATGCCGGCCTCGAGCCAGGCGAGCTGGCTCTCGTCGACGAATACCTTGATTTCGCCCGTTTCGCGGAAATCCGTCTCGGTGGCCAGCAGGCTCAGGCTGCACAGGCGCTCGTCGCCGTCGCGGGCCATCGCCGCGGCCGCGATCGTCAGCAGTGTGCCGCCCAGGCAGTAGCCGACGGCCTGTATCTTGTGCTCGGGCACGATCGCACCCACGGCGTCGAGCGCATCCATGACGCCGAGCCGACGATAGTCTTCCAGGCCGAGCTCGCCGTCTTCCGGATCCGGGTTCTTCCAGGAGACGATGAACACCGTGTGGCCCTGCTGCACCAGCCAGCGCACCATCGAATTGTGCGGCGACAGATCGAGGATGTAGTACTTCATGACCCACGAGGGGACGATCAGCACCGGCTCGGCATGAACCTGTGCTGTCGTCGGCGTGTACTGGATCAGCTCGATCAGGCGGTTGCGGTAGACGACCTTGCCGGGCGTCACGGCGACGTCACGGCCCACTTCGAATCTTCCGGCGCCGGCCGGGCCGGCACCGGTCAACGTGCGCTGCACGTCGTCGATGAAATTCACCGCTCCCTGCCACAGGTTGACGCCGCCGCTGGCCAGCGTGGCCTGCAGCACCTCGGGGTTGGTCGCGATGACGTTGGCCGGCGAGAACATGTCCAGCCACTGGCGCGCGGCGAATTCGACCATGTCTTCATGATGCTTCGACACGCCGCGCACCCCGGTCGTGGCCTGATGCCACCAGTGCTGCTGCAGCAGAAAGCCCTGATGGATCACGTTGAACGGCCAGCGTTGCCAGGCCGGGTCGGCAAAGCGGCGATCCTGCTCCAGTGGTTCGATGCAGTTCGGACAGTCGGGGTGCCGGGCGACGCGGGCGGCATAGCGCAGAAAACGCGCCTGCAGGCGTGCAGCCTCCACGCCCAGGCCGAGCTGCTTGCCGGGCGCAAAGGCCAGATGCATGGCCCAGTCGAACCAGGCCAGTGCCGCCGCCGTCGGCGCCATGCCGCCCGTCAGGCGCGCGCGGCGCGCGTAGGCCAGGGTGTCGATCAGTTCGTACGGCAGGCGCAGCGGACCGACCCGGTCGATGGTGTCGTTACCGGTGACGGGTCGGCCCGTGTTCGCGGACGCAGCCGTAGCGGCAGTCGCGGCCGAGAGCCCCTTGTCTGACCGGGTGTCCAACCGCTTGTCCGGCAGGGCCTGCGGCTGGCGCTCCGCCGGCGGCCGCCGGGTGGACGACTTGCTCGTGGCAGTCATGGCGAATCCCCTCGTTCCGGGTCCGGGAAGCAGTCTGCAGGCATGAAACGATGATCAGGCCATCTGGCTGATCGTCCGGCGAAAACGTGCCAGCGACAGGGTGAACAGGATGGTGCCGATCAGCGCCAGCCAGAGGAACGGCTTCCAGACCGTTTCCAGGCCGGCTCCACGGTACAGGATGGCCTGGCCGAGCTCGACGAAATGGGTCGTGGGTGCCGCCAGCATCAGCGTCTGGACCAGTTCGGGCATGCTCTCGCGCGGCGTGCTGCCGCCCGAGAGCATCTGCAGCGGCAGCAGCACGAGCATGATCAGCATGCCGAACTGCGGCATCGTGCGTGCCAGCGTCGCGAGGAAAATGCCCATCGACGTGGTGGCGAACAGGCACAGCGCGGCGCCGCTGAAGAACAGCGGCAGCGAGCCCTCGATCGGCACGCCGATCAGGCCGCGCACCACCAGGTTCAGCGACAGCGCCGAGGCGACCAGGACGACCAGTCCCATCGACCAGATCTTGGACAGCATGATCTCGGCCGGTGTCACCGGCATCACCAGCAGGTGCTCGATGGTGCCGTGCTCGCGCTCGCGGATCAGCGCCGCGCCGGTGAGCACGATCGACAGCATGGTGATGTAGTTGATGATCTGCATCAGCCCGCCGAACCAGCTGCCTTCCAGTGCCGGGTTGAAGCGCGCCCGCAGGACGAGGTCGATCGGCGGTGCCGCCGTGCTGCGCTGACGCCGGACGAACTCGTCGATCTCGCCCAGCACGATCTGCTGCACGGCGCCGCTGCCGGTGAAGGCCTGGCCCATGCGCGTGGCGTCGACGTTGAGCTGGATTTCGGCGCTGCGCCCGGCCAGCACGTCGCGCTGCAGACCGTGCGGCAGATGAAGCGCGAACGTGTACCGGCCGCTATCCATGCCCGGGTCCATGTCGGCCATCGTGATCAGGTCCGGCAGCCGGAACTGCGGTGGGTAGAAGGCGGAGACGATGCGCTGCGACAGCATCGAATCATCCTCGTCGACGATGGCGATGGGCGCCCGGTGCAGGGTCTCGGGCATGGCGGTGGCGGCCGCATAGACCGCCGCGGTGAACACGTAGACGATCAGCACGACCATCATCGGGTCGCGCGCCAGGCTCCACAGTTCCTTGACGCCCAGGCGGTAGATGTTGGCCAGATGGCGCGTCTTCACTGCTAACGCTCCTGTTTCCGGACCAGCGCGATCGCCAGACCGATGATAACCGGCACCGAGAGCAGCATCGCGCCGAAGGCCGTCGTCAGATCGGCAAATCCCAGTGCCTTGTTGAAGACGCCCCGGCTGATCGTGATCATGTGCGTGGCCGGATAGATCTGTCCGATCAGCCGGCCGCTGCCCTCCAGCGACGACACCGGGTCGATCAGGCCGGAGAACTGCGTGGCCGGCACCATCGTGCCGACCATGGCGATGAACATCGCGGCGATCTGGCTTTTGGTCAGTGCCGAAGCGAGCAGACCCATGCCGGTGGCGGCGAAGGCGAACACCAGCGCCGCCAGGACGAGCAGGGCCACGCTGCCGGTGATCGGCACGCCGAATACCGTGACCGCCAGCAGGCTCATCAGCGCGAAATTGACCATCGTCAGGCCGACGTAGGGCAATTGCTTGCCGAGCAGGAATTCGCTGCGGGTGACCGGGGTGACGTACAGATTGACGATCGAGCCGGTCTCCTTTTCGCGCACCACGGCCAGCGCGGTCAGCATGGCCGGCAGCAGCAGAAGCAGCAGCGGCACCACGGCCGGCACCATGGCCGGCAGGCTTTTCACGTCGGGGTTGTAGCGAAAGCGCGTCTCGATGGCGGCGCCGGCGGGGAGCGCGCCGGCGCGATCGGTCATCTGCGTGTGCAGCCAGTGCTGGTGCATGCCCAGGACGTAGCCCTGCACGGTTTCGGCACGCATCGGCATGGCACCGTCGACCCAGGCGCCGATCTGCACCTGGCGCCCGGCGAGCGCGTCGCGCATGAAGCCGTGCGGTATCTCGATGGCCAGCGACAGCTCGCCGCTGCGCATGCGGCGGTCCAGTTCGTGGTCGTCGATGATTGCAGGCTGCTCGATGAAGTAGCGCGATCCGGACAGTTGCAGGGCGTAGTCGCGACTGAGCGTCGTCTGGTCGCGATCGAGCACCGCATAGCGCAGATTCTCCACGTCCATGCTGACGCCGAAACCGATCACGAACATCAGCAGGATCGAGCCGCCCAGCGCCAGCGTGGCGCGGATCGGATCGCGCCGCAGCTCCAGCGCTTCGCGCCACACCCAGGCGAACATGCGCTGCAGGCTGAAGAGGCGGGGTCCGCCGCTGCCCGGGCCGGGCGCGGCGGCCGGCGCCGATGCCCCCGCCGATGCGCCTGCCGACGTCGACACCGGTGCCGTCAAGGCCGCGGCGGACGGCCCGTCGGCCGTCGTCCGCCCCGACGCGAGATCGGCCGCGCTGCGACCGGTCCGGCTGGCGGCTTCATGGCGGCTCCGGCCATCGATTGCGTTGCCGGTTTCGCGGTTGTTTTCGCGATCGGCTTCCATCAGGTAGCCGATGAAGGCCTCCTCCAGCGTCCTGGCGCCGCGTTTGGCCACCAGCCTGGCCGGTTCGTCGCTGTCGAGCACCTTGCCGGCGTGCATCATCGACATGCGGTCGCAGCGCGCGGCCTCGTTCATGAAGTGGGTGGACAGGAAGATCGTCACGCGGTCGCGCCGCGACAGTTCGACGAGCAGCCGCCAGAAGGCGTCGCGTGCGACCGGATCGACGCCCGCGGTGGGTTCGTCCAGGATCAGCAGCTCGGGTCTGTGCACCATGGCGACGGCCAGCGACAGCCGCTGGCGCATTCCGAGCGGCAGGCTCGCCGGCAGGCTGTCGATCACTTCGTCCAGGCCGAAGCGCTCGACCATCTCGCTCACCCGGGCCGGAATCTGCGCCGCGGGCACGCCGAACAGCTGCGCGTGCAGCACCAGGTTCTGACGCACGCTCAGTTCGCCGTACAGCGAAAACGCCTGCGACATGTAGCCGACGCGCCGGCGGGTGTCGAGGTCCCGCGGGTCCAGTTCGTGCCCGAACAGCCAGGCCTTGCCCGCGCTGGCCGGCAACAGGCCGGTCAGCATCTTCATGGTCGTCGTCTTGCCGCAGCCGTTCGAGCCCAGGAAGCCGAAGATCTCGCCGCGCCGGATGCGGAAGCTGACGTGATCGACCGCGACGAAGTCGCCGAAGCGCATCGTCAGATCGTGTGCCTCGATGGCGATGTCGGCCTCATCCGCCGCCAGCGGCGGAATGTCGACCGCCCGGTGGCCGCGGATCTTCTCCTCCGGCAGCAGACCGATGAACGCCGCCTCCAGCGAGTCGGTGCCGGTGTGCTCGAGCAGCGCCTGCGGACTGCCCGCGGCGAGTACCCGGCCGGCGTCCATCGCCATCAGCCAGTCGAAGCGCTGCGCTTCGTCCATGTAGGCCGTGGCCACGAGCACGCTCATGCCCGGGCGTTCGTGGCGCATCCGTGCAATCAGGTCCCAGAACTGCGCGCGTGCCAGCGGGTCGACGCCGGTGGTCGGTTCATCGAGAATGAGCAGATCCGGGTCGTGGATCAGGGCGCAGCACAGGCCCAGTTTCTGCTTCATGCCGCCCGAGAGCTTGCCGGCCGGGCGCGCGAGAAACGGGTACAGGCCGGTGGCACGGGTCAGGTCATCGATGCGCCGGCGCCGTTCGCCGGCATCGTGGCCGAACAGGCGCGCGAAGAACTGCAGATTCTCCTCGACCGACAACGTGGGATAGAGGTTCCTGCCCAGGCCCTGCGGCATCCAGGCGATGCGTGGACCGGCCCGATGGCGGTGGCGCCGGCTGGCCATGTCGCCGCCCAGCACCTCGACCGTTCCCTGCCGGATCCGGCGCGCACCGGCAATCAGTGCCAGCAGACTGGACTTGCCGACGCCGTCGGGGCCGATCAGGCCGGCCATGCATCCGGCCGGGATCTCCTGGTCGATGCCGGCCAGCGCCTCGATCCTGCCATAGTGCAGCCGGACATCGCGCAAACGCACCACGGGCGCTATCGATGCTCCGGGCGGCACGTCGTCAGTCTTCCGCGGGCACCTGCAGCGCCGGCGTGACGGCCAGCGCCGCCGGCCAGGGCACTTGCGGATCGATCCTGAGCCAGGCAACTCCCGGCACCCCCGTCTTGACCTGCTCCAGATACCGGCGCAGCAGCTCCGGCGGCAACTGCGCACGCACGCGGAACATCAGCTTCTGCCGTTCACTGGCGGTCTCCACCGTCCGCGGCGTGAACTGGGCCTGGCTGGCGACGAAGGAGACCCGGGCCGGAATGACGACACCGGCTGCCGCATCGAGCACGATGCGCACTTCGCTGCCGAGCGCGACCCGGCCGGCAACCGTCTCGGGCACGAAGAAGGTCATGTAGACGTCGGACAGGTCGAGCAGGTTGAGCACCCGGCCGCCAGCGCCGATCACCTCGCCGGGCTGCGCCACGCGCACCTGCACGCGGCCGTCACGTGGCGCCCTGAGCGTGCTGTCGGCGATCTCGGCATCGATGCGCGCGATGGTCGCCTGCACCGCCCGGGCGCGCGATTGTGCTCCGGTCTCCTGTGCGCGGGCCGCCTCGACGGCCGCCTGGGCCGCGACGACCTGTGCCCGTGTCGCCGCCAGTGCGGCTTCGGCGCTGCGCACCCGCACCTGGTCGTCATCGAGCTGCTGCTGCGAGGTGGCGCCTTGCGCCCTCAGCGTCGTCGAGCGCGCGAGCCGGCGACGGGCCGCATCGAGTTCGGCCTCGCGCTGGGCGACCTGCGCTTTCATCGCGGCGACATCGCTCCGGCGCAGACTGATCTGCGCTGCGGCGGCGGCGACGGCATGCAGGGCTTCCTGATGGCCGGCCAGCGCTTCTTCGCGCTGCGCCTCGAGGGTGTCGATCTGCATGCGCGCCACGATCTGGCCGGCGGTCACGAAGTCGCCCTCGCGGACGGTGATTTCAATGACGCGGCCGGGCAGCCTGGTGGCGACATCGATTTCCGTGGCTTCGATCCGGCCGTTGCCGCGGACGAAACCGTCTCCGGGATCGTCGTTCGCATGGCGCGACCAGCCGTACCAGGCGAGAACGGTCGCCACGCCCAGCAGAATCAGCAGGGAAAGGATCTTTTTCGGTGACGAGGGAAAGGCCATGACGAGAGAGTAGCAATCTTCGGAGGACGGAAGGTATATCTTTCGGGCTGGCCGCTCACCCGCGGGCGGTCGCGAGACCCGATCCGGAGGAACCGACATGAATCCCGTGCACGTCGTTGCACTGCTGGCCGTTCTGGAGTTCTTCGTCTTTACCGCACTGGTCGGCCAGGCGCGCGTCCGGTATGGCGTCAAGGCGCCGGCAGTCTCGGGGCACGAACAGTTCGAACGCGCCTACCGGGTGCAGATGAACACGCTCGAACAGCTCGCGATCTTCCTGCCGGCACTGCTCATCGCCGGACTGTACTGGCCTGCTGCCTGGGTGGCCGGTGCGGGCGTCGTCTGGCTCATCGGGCGGCTGCTCTACCGGCACGGCTATCTGCGTGATCCGAAGGCGCGCATGCCCGGATTCGCGCTGACGCTGCTGCCGTCGCTGGTGCTGCTCGTGGCAGCCCTGACGGGTGCGATCACCGGTGTCTGAGCCGGCCGTCGATCTGCTGCCGGACAAGGTCCAGCGCGGCAACATCTGGCGGTTGACGCTGGCCCAGGCGCTGGCCGGCGCCAATGCGGTCGTCATCTATGCCACCGGCGCGATCATCGGCAACCAGCTCGCGCCTTCGTCCCTGCTGGCGACGCTGCCGATCACGATTTTCGTGCTCGGCATGGCCGCCTGCATCCTGCCGATGGGTGCGCTCGCCCGGCGTCATGGCCGTCGCAGGGCCTTTCTCGCCGGCACGTCCACGGGTGTGCTGGCCGGCCTGGTCGCGATGCTGGCCGTCATGGTGGGCAGCTTCTGGCTCTTCTGTCTGGCGACCTTTTTCGGCGGCGCCTATGCGGCCGTCGTGCTGTCGTTCCGTTTTGCCGCGGCTGATGGCGTCGCACCCGGCCGGCGGGCCCGTGCCCTGTCCCTGGTGATGGCCGGCGGCGTCGTGGCCGGGGTGGTCGGCCCGCAGCTGGTGACCTGGACGATGGATCTGTGGCCGGCACACGCCTTCGCCGCAACCTTTCTGGCCCAGGCGGCCGCAGCGGCGCTGTCGGCACTGGTGCTGCTGGGCGTGCATGCGCCTGCCCCCGGTGCGCAGGAACAGGCGCAGGCACGCGGCCGGCCGCTGGCCGTCATTGCCCGTCAGCCGCGCTTCGTCGCCGCCGTGATCACCGGCGCCGTCTCCTATCTGCTGATGAATTTCATCATGACGGCCGCGCCGCTGGCGATGCACATCTGCGGACACCCGCAGGCGACATCGAACGAGGCGCTGCAGTGGCACGTCATCGCCATGTACGCACCGAGCTTCTTCACCGGACACCTGATCACGCGTTTCGGCGCATCGCGCGTGGCCGCTGCCGGCCTGATCCTGATTGCGCTGTCGGCCGTCGTCGGGCTGCAGGGCATTGCCGTCGCGCACTTCTCGTGGTCGCTGATCCTGCTCGGGCTGGGCTGGAACTTCGGCTTCCTCGGCGCTTCGGCGCTGGTGCTCGAATGTCACACGCCGCAGGAAAAGACGCAGGTGCAGTCGCTCAACGACTTCATCGTCTTCGGCCTGATGGCGATCGGTTCGTTCTCCTCGGGCGGGCTGCTCAGCGCCTGGGGTTGGGATGCGGTCCTGTGGGTATCCTTCGTGCCGCTGGCCGTTGCCGTCGTGGCCCTGCTCGTACTTGGCCGCAGAAGTCTCCGGGAGGCGGCGGAACGACAGGCACTGCCGTCGTGAACTGCATGGCTCCGGTGCCGCCCGGAGCGGGACCGGGGCGGAAGCAGCCAGCCTCCGGTGCAGTCCGCCAGCGCATCCTGGCGGTGCAGCCGGAACGGATGGCGTCCGCTCACCCGGCAGTGTTGTTCGGGATGGTGTCGGCGGTGACGAGTGAATCGTGCAGCAGCCGCAGTTCGGCACGGAGGAATTCCGGCAGCGAAGCCAGCGGCGCCGGTCCGGTGCCGGCGTGGATGGCCCGGGCCAGTTGCAGCAGCGCACGACCGATCTGCCTTTCGCCGCCCGGGCCGAATGACGCGTGGACGATGGCGGCGCGGTCGTCGACGCTTTTTTCCAGCATCCAGCAGAAGGTCAGTACGCGATAGGCCAGGCGCTGCGTCGCCACGACCGTCGGCCACGAGCGTTCGGCCTGTGCGCGGTGCCAGGGCTTGGCGCCCATGCCGGCCTCGTAGGCCTGCAGCAGGGCAAAGGCACGATGCTGCAGTTCGCGACGCGCGCGCCGGGCGGCTGCGCTGTCGACGTCGCCGCTGGCGGCGCGCGCCAGCGCCCGCTTGACGGCCACCAGCACGCCGACCAGTTCCCGTGGAATGCGGATCTCCACCGTGCGCGGCGACATCACCGTCATGATCAGCAGTCCGGTCACGCAGCCGATCACGGTGTCGACGCCGCGCGCCAGAAGCAGCCGCGCCGGATCGGAGACCGGTTCGGCGCCGGAGGCGATCGTCAGTGCAATCGCCGTGATGAAGACCACCGCCAGCGCGTAGTTGCGCATCACCAGCATCTCGATGGTGAATTGCAGCAGCATCAGGGTGACGACGAGCCACAGCCCGTCGGGATCGATGGCGAGGATGGCGCCGGCCAGGACCAGGCCGACGAGCGTGCCGAGCATCCTCTCGATGCCGCGCTGCAGGCTGCGCATCCAGTCCAGCCCCTGGTACAGCACCAGCACGGCTGCCGCCATGGCCCAGTAGGCGCGCTCCAGCCCGAGCAGGATGCCCAGCGTCCCGGCGATGGCGGCAGCTGCACCGACGCGCGCCGTTGCCATCCATGCGGGCGACCAGGGCCGCACGCTCTCGCGCAGCGACTCGCGAAGATCATGGTGGCCTAGCGGAATCCGCCCGGATTCCGTGCTTTCGCCCGGATGTGTGTCCGCCGGGTCGGCCTTGTTTTCATCCTTTCCGTCCGTTCTGCGCCCGCCGATCGCGCGCAGGCGCGCCGCGATGTCGCGCAGCGCGTCGCCCGCGTCCGCCGGAGGCGTACCGCTGGCCGCCGAGGCGTTCAGGATGTCCGCAAACAGCAGATGCAGTTCGCGATTGAGCGCGCGCAGCTGCCGCAGGCTTTGATCCGCGGCAGGGCGGGCCGGCTGCCAGGTGACCAGCACCGTCCAGGCCTGGTGCAGTGCCAGTGCCGCTGCATGGCGGGCAGCGTCTTCGCCGGGGGTGCCGATGCCGTGGAGCAGACGGGCAGTCGCCCGGGTGGCGGCGGCGACTGCGAAGCGCTCCGGCCCCCTCGGCTGCACGAGCACGCCAGCCATGTGGGCCAGCCAGGCGAATACGCCCCCGCCGAAGACCAGCAGGCCCGCCTGCCCGAGCGACAGGTGCACGATCGGCAGGCCGGTACCGGCGGCGCAGGCGAGCGCGAACATGTAGGCGCCCGGCGGCCCGATGCGCAGCGCGTTGCACAGGAAAGTCGAACTCGTCGCGATCAGCACGACGGCCGGCACCACCAGCCACGGGATTTCCTTCGCCTGGATGCCCAGCATGACCGAGACCGTCAGGGCGAGCGCGACGGCGGCCAGGTGGAAGGCGCGGTTGCGATACGGGCGCTCGTTGCCGTAAAGCGCGGTGAAGGCACCCAGCGTCGCCAGCAGGCCGGCAGCGGTGTCGCCGGCCAGATGACCGATCAGGACCGGAACGCCCATGCACAGCGCTGCCCGCGCGGCGAACGGCCAGCGCCGGCCGGTGGATGGGCGCAGGCGAAAAAGGCCGGCCAGCGAGAAAGAGGGCGGCGGTGCAGGCGCGGGCCATCCTGCGCCGGCAGGCGACCGGGGCGGGTCGGCCGGCACTGCGCTGCTGCGCGTTCCGTTCATCACCTTTGTTCTGGTTACCATGCGCGTATCGTCATCTGCTGACATCCCCGGCCACACGGCTCACATCATGACGAACGCGGACAGCTGGTTGCTCTGGGCGGTCCTGTCGGCCGCCTTTGCCGCGCTGACCGCCATTTTCGCGAAGATCGGGCTCGAGGGCGTGAATCCGGATCTGGCGACGCTGGTGCGGACCGTCGTGGTGGTCGTGCTCCTGGCGGCATTCGTCTGGTTTTCCGGACAGTGGAGCAACCCGTTCTCGCTGTCCACGAAGACCCTGCTGTTTCTTGCCCTCTCCGCGCTGGCCACCGGGGCGTCGTGGGTGTGCTACTTCCGCGCGCTGCAACTCGGCGAGGCCTCGAAGGTCGCACCGGTCGACAAGTTCAGTGTCGTGCTGGTTGCCGTCATCGCCTTCCTGGTCCTCGGCGAGCGGCCGTCCGTGCGCGACTGGGCCGGGATTGCACTGGTGGCGCTCGGCGTTCTGCTCCTGGCGTTGCGGCGCTGAACCGGAGGCGTATCGGGAATCCGGGCCGCTCCGGCCTGCCGGTCGAATGTAAGGCCGGGTCTTTGACCGCGACTGTTTGTGAGGTCAAGGTGAACTGTGGTGCAGCGGCGTGGATTCGATGCTCATTCGTGCGATGACCGCCGACGGCTTCGGGCGCAACCGGTCGGTCCGGACGAAGCGGTACAGCAGATTGGGCTCGGAGAGAATGTAGATCGAACCGTCCGGCCCGAGCGTGATGCCTTCCGGCTGCGGGACGGTCCGGCGCAGGCCGCTCGTGCCGCCCCACAGGGGCAGCATGCCGATGACGGTGCCGTCGCGCGAGTATTCGGTGACCAGCGCGGAGGCTTCACTCAACAGCAGCAGGTGGCCACTGTCCGGTACGACCGTGAGCGAGGCCAGGTCGCGGCCCAGCGGACCGAGCCAGGCGCGCGGGCGCCAGATGCGGACATCGGCGTCTGGCCGGTAGCCAACGGCGATTTTCTGCGGGCTGGCCGGGTCCAGACCGCTGACGATCATCACCTGTTGTGGCCATTTTTCGTTGACCAGCAGCAGTTCGGCGCGCGTCTCGTCCCAGGAAGTGCCTTCGAACCCGAGATTCGGCCAGGGCCGGAAGCCCGGCACCGGATGGAACCGTGCGACCGGTACGGCGACGTCGGTGCCGGCGGCGATCCGGATCCAGTGCAGGCTGTTGTCGGATTCATCCGAGACGACGAACAGATCGTCCTGTATGTGGCTGATGCCTTCGGTATCCGCCATGCCGGGCAGCGGGATCTGTCGCAGGAGCCGGCCGTCGGGAGTCATCTCGACCACGGCCGGTGGCCGGTTGACGACTGCGAACAGGGTACCCGTGGCCATGTTCCAGGTCAGCCCGGACGCGTTGCGGCGCAGGCCGGCGACGGGCTGCGCCTGCAGGACCGCGCGATAGGCGCCCAGATCGAGTCCACGGCCGGTCGCTTCTTCGGCACCCCGGCGGGTGAGTGACAGATAACCGGCGATGCGTATCCAGTCGAGGTGCAGGAGCGTGGCGCCGGCCACGAGCAGCGCGCCCAGGAACAAGGCCCTTCGGAACGGGCGCATCATCGCGTCGGCCGGGATCCGCTCATGTCAGAGCCCCGCAGTCTTTGGCCGGGGCATGCCGGGAATCGAGGTCAGCCGTTGGTGCCATGCGGGCTGACGTAGTCGCGCACCTCGAGCTGGAAGGCCACGTTCATCCGGTTCCAGCTGTTGATGCTGACGATGACCATGGTCAGGTCGATCAGCTCCTGTTCACTGAAGTGCCGGCGCGCTTCCTCGTAGACGGCATCGGGCACGCCGTGCGCGTTGCCGATCTGCGTGACGGCTTCGGTCCAGGCGAGTGCGGCACGTTCGCGCCCGGTGTAGCAGTGCGCCTCGCGCCAGGCCGCGAGCAGGTACAGCCGCTGTTCGGTTTCGCCCTGCGCGCGGGCGTCCCTGGTGTGCATCTCGAGGCACCAGGTGCAGCCGTTGATCTGCGAGGCACGCGTGCGCACCAGTTCGATCAGGGAGATCTCCAGCCCGCTCTTCTGAATGTAGGCCTCGACGCCCAGCAGGGCCTTGTAGGCCCTGGGCGCTGCGGTGCGGTAATCCAGACGCTGCTGCATGACTTCTCCTTGTGGCGGTGACCGATCGCGGGACGGTCCGGGTGGGGCAATCGTACGGGCCCGATCGTACCAGCGCAGGGCCGGATCGCCGCGCGCGTCTTCGTCTGCCATACGCTACAGTGGCGCATGGAGGAGAGAGAGCATGAAAGCTGCGTACCTCACGCATCCGGACTTCCTGCTGCACGAGATGGGGCCGCATCATCCGGAGTGCCCGGAGCGGCTGGCCGTGATCAGCGACCGGCTCCTGCTGCGCGGGGTCAGCGACTACCTGGACGAGATCGAGGCGCCGGCGGCGACCCGCGAACAGATCGGACGCGCCCACGATCTGCGCTATTTCTTCGAACTGCAGGCGTGTGCGCCCGCCAGCGGCTATGTCCAGGTCGACCCGGACACGGTGATGAATCCGCACACTTGGCAGGCGGCGCTGCATGCCGCTGGCGCGGTCGTGCGCGCCAGTGAACTGGTCGCATCCGGACAGTATCGGCGGGCTTTCTGCGCGGTGCGCCCGCCAGGGCATCATGCCGAGCGCGACCGGGCGATGGGTTTCTGCTTTTTCAACAATGTCGCCATCGGTGCGCTGCATGCGCTCGACTCGCTCGGACTGGAGCGCGTGGCCATCGTCGATTTCGACGTGCATCACGGCAATGGCAGCGAAGACATTCTGGCCGGCGACGAGCGTGTGCTGATGGTGTCGACCTTCCAGTCGCAACTGTATCCGTTCGTCGGCGAAAGTCCGCGCGCCGACAATATGTGCAACGTATCCCTGCCGGCCTACAGTGACGGCTCGGCACTGCGTCGGGCGGTAACGGAATCGTGGCTGCCGGCCCTGCGCGGCTTCCGGCCCCAGATGCTCTTCGTGTCGGCCGGCTTCGACGCCCACCGGGAGGACGACATGAGTCATCTGGGCTGGATCGACGATGACTATGCGTGGATGAGTGCGCAGATCGCCGCCTTTGCCGACGAGCACTGTTCCGGGCGGATCGTCTCCACGCTCGAAGGCGGCTACGAACTGGCGGTGCTGGCGCGCTGCGTCGAGCTGCACCTGCGCGCGCTGATCGGCATCGACTAGGAAACAGGCCGCCGGCTTCACCACGGCCCCGACGACATGGAACAACTGCATGCGCTGACCAGCCTGTTCGACCCGTCCGGGATCGTGCTCGTGACCGGGCCGGGCGCGCCGCCGTGGTGCGTTGCGCTCGCCGGGCAACTGGAGGGCTCCGACGCACGTCTGTCGCACATCGCGCTGGGATCCGACGGGCGGCCGCTGGAAGCCGGGGATGCGACGACGCCGGGGGTGGAGCCGTCGGAGCCGGGGGTGGAGCCATCGGGGCCAGGGGCGGAGCCATTAAAGCCGGGCGGGTCCGGGCGGGTCGATCTGGCCATTCTTGCAGTGGCACCCGGCCACAGCCTCGACGCCCTGCGGGCGGCGGCCACCCGGCGGGTGCGGGCGGCGATGCTGCTGTCGCCCGCGCCGGAGGCGCCGCTGACCGCCCGGTTGGTGGCGTTCGCGCGTGCGCAGCGCATCCGGCTCCTCGGGCCGGGAACATTCGGTTTTTCGCGTCCGCCACGGCGTCTCGACGCCGGTCGCCTCGGCCTGCTGCCGCGTCCGGGCAACGTGGCGCTGGTCACCCAGTCGGGCGTGCTTGGCGGGGCCATTCTCGACTGGGCTGCGGACACGGCCATCGGCTTTTCGCTGGCGGTATCGCTGGGTGCCGAAGCGGATGTCGATATCGCCCAGGTCCTCGATTACCTGGCCAACGATCCGGCGACGAAAGCGGTGGTCGTCTATCTGGAAGCCGTGCACGATGTACGCGCTTTCATGAGCGCACTGCGCGGGCTGGCCTGGAGCAAGCCGGTGGTCGTTCTCAAGGGAGGACGCGACGCCGCGGTGCGTGCCGGTTGCCGGACGCACTCGGGTGCGCTGATCGGCAGCGATGCGATCTACAGCGCCGCCCTGCGCCGAACGGGCGCCGTGCAGGTGCGCGTGTTCACGCAGCTCTTCACGGCGGTGCGTTATCTGGCGGCGCGCAACTGGCCGATCGGCAAGCGCCTGGCCATCATCGGCAACGGCAACGGACCGCTCATCCTGGCGTCGGACCAGGCCTGGCACGCGAATATCCGCCTGTCGCCGTTCACGGAACCGACCCGACGACGCCTGGCGAGTGCACTGCCCGGAGTGGAGATTGCCAACCCGCTCAATCTCGGCCCGGATGCCGGGCCCGATGCGTGGGTGCGGGCGATCGAGGCGGCGGCCTACGATCCCGAGTCGGACGCGGTACTCGTGCTGCTGGCGCCGATCGCCGGCATCGACACGCCGGCCATTACCGAGCGCATCGCACACGTCGCCGGCTCGCTGGGCAAGCCCCTGTTCGCCTGCTGGCTGGGCGATCACGCGATGCGCCCGCTGCGCGCCCGGCTGGACGCGGCCGGCGTACCAGTATTCCGTACACCGGAAGCGGCCGTGGACGCGTTCTCGACGGTCGTCACTTTCTATCAGAACCAGTTGCTGCTGCAGCAGACGCCGCGTTCGCTGTCCGGACTGCACGCGCCGGATCTGGTGCGCGCGCGCTCGGTGCTGGATGCCGTGTGTGCCGAGGCGCGGGAAACACTCACCGAAGCCGAGTCGAAGGCACTGCTCGAAGCCTTCGGGATTCCGGTCAATCGAACGCTGCTGGCGGCGGACCCGGGGGAAGCGGTCCGGATGGCGGCACAGATCGGCTATCCGGTCGCGATGAAGATCAGCTCGGCCGACGTCGCGCACAAGAGCGAGATCGGCGGCGTGGTGCTCAACGTGCGCAACGAGGACGAAGTGCGCGAGCAGTTCGACGCGATCGTGGCGTCAGTGCGCAGGGCACGGCCGTCGGCGCGCATCCGGGGAGTGAGTCTGCAGGCGATGAAGCTTGGCCGGCACGGACGCGAACTGTACGTCGGTGTCTTTCGTGACCCGCTGTTCGGTCCGGTCATCGCGTTCGGTACCGGTGGCCGGCGCGTCGAGATCCATCGCGACACGACGCTGGAATTTCCGCCGCTGAACAGCTTTCTCGCACGCAGCATGATTGCGCGCACGCGGGTAGCGCAGACGCTGGGCGAATACGGCGATTCGCCGGCAGTCGATCTGGAGGGGCTCGAGCGGCTGCTCGTCCGTGTCTCGGAGATGGTGTGCGAGCTGCCGCAACTGGTCGAACTCGACATCAATCCGATCATCGCCGATGCCGGCGGCCTGATCGCCGTCGATGCCCGCGCCGTGGCGGAAGCGTCGGTCGCGGCCGACGCGGGTGCCGGCCGCGACCGGCGTCCGTATGCGCACATGGCGATCATGCCGTATCCGGCCCAGCTCGAGCGCCAGTGCACGCTGCGCGACGGCCGTCCGTTCGTGCTGCGCCCGATCCAGGCCGAGGACGGCGAGCGCCTGCAGCGTTTCGTGCGCGGCCTGTCGGAACGCTCGCGCTACATGCGCTTCATCTCGGCGCTGAACGAACTGTCGCCGCGCATGCTCGCGCGCTATACGCAGATCGACTATGACCGCGAGCTGGCGCTGGCCGCCGTCCTCGAGGCCGATGCGCCAGGAGCCCCGGGCGTGGCGTCTGGCGAACCGGATGGCGCCGACACCGGCCGGCATTCCATCATCGGCGTGGTGCGCTACCTGCTGAACCCCGATCGGCGCAGCAGCGAATTCGCGATTGCCATCGCCGACGAGTTCCAGCGCCAGGGCCTGGGCTCGACCCTGATGAAGGCGATCATCGAGCGGGCGCGTGACCGCGGGCTCGAACGCATCGAAGGTTTCGTGCTGGCGACCAATGCGCCGATGCTGCAGTTGATGCAGGCGCTGGGCTTCTCCATCCAGTCCGATCGGGATGATTCCTCGATGAAACGGGTCTGGCTCGATCTGGCGCCCGCGCCCATGGCCTGAGCGCGGTCCCCGGGGTCGTCGCTCCGGCGCTCTGTCCGGGCGGTTCTGCCTCGTGGCACCGCGCCGGTTCGCCTTGCCGCGCGCCCGTGCGCCGCGGCTTCCCGCCCGGTTTCACCCCCGAAGGGCGGGTTGCATCACTCGTGGTGGTACGCGGTCACCCGTTCCACCTCTTCCTTCGAGCCGAGCATCACCGCAACCCGTTCGTGCAGCGCCGACGGCCGCACGTCGAGAATGCGCTGCAGCCCGTTGGTCGCCGCGCCGCCCGCCTGCTCGACGAGAAACGACATCGGGTTCGCCTCGTACAGCAGGCGCAGCTTGCCCGGGCGCGACGGATCGCGGTTGTCGCGCGGGTACAGGAAGATGCCGCCGCGCGTCATGATGCGGTGCACGTCGGCCACCATCGAGGCCACCCAGCGCATGTTGAAGTCGACGCCGCGCGGGCCGTCCCGGCCGGCCACCAGCTCGTCGATGTAGCGCTTGACCGGCGCCTGCCAGTGACGCGCATTGGATGCGTTGATGGCGAATTCGCGCGTGCTCTCGGGAATGCGCATGTGGTCGGCGGTGAGCATCCAGGCGCCCGGTTCGCGATCGAGCGTGAAGCAGGCAACGCCATCGCCCACGGTCAGCACGAGCAGGGTTGAAGGACCATAGACGGCGTAGCCGGCGGCCACCTGCGCTGTGCCCGGCTGCAGGAAATGCGATTCGTCCGGCTCCTGCACGCCCTCGGGCAGGCGCAGGATGGAGAAGATCGTGCCGACGGACACGTTGACATCGATGTTCGACGAGCCGTCGAGCGGATCGAAGAGCAGCAGGAATTCGCCTTTCGGATAGCGGTTCGGGATCGGGTACGGGCGATCCATTTCCTCCGAGGCCATGGCAGCGAGATTGCCGCCCCATTCGTTGGCTTCGAGCAGGGCTTCATTGGCGATGACGTCGAGTTTCTTCTGCGCTTCGCCCTGGATGTTGGACGAACCGGCCTCGCCGAGCGAGTCGGCCAGCGCGCCTTTCGAGACGGCAATGCCGATGCGCTTGCAGGTGCGCGCGATGACTTCGAGGAGCATGCGCAACTCGGTCGGGATGAGTCCTTTCTCGCGCTGTTTCTCGACGAGATACTGGGTCAGGCTGATCGGGGTGGGGGGCATGGCAATGGTGGAATGCGGTGAGGGGCGGGAGGATGGTCGCACCGGTGCTCAGGCGCTGGCCAGCGACTTTTCGACGATTTCGCGTACTTCGTTCGACAGGGTCGACGTCCGGGCCACGCGTTCGAGTGCCGCCTGCATCATCTGCTGGCGCTGCGGGTCGAACTTGCGCCAGCGATCGAGCGCGCGCGCCAGACGGGAGGCAATCTGCGGATTGAGCCGGTCGGTCTCGAGGACACGCTCTTCCCAGAAGGCGTAGCCCGAGCCGTCCGGCGCATGGAACTCGGCCAGATTGCCATGGCAGAAACTGCCGACCAGCGCGCGCAGGCGATTCGGATTGCGCATCGAGAAGGCCGGATGGCGCATCAACTCCCGCACGCGCTCCAGAACGGGCGCTTCGCCGGGCAGGCGATGCATGGTCGCCTGCAGCATGAACCACTTGTCGAGGACGAGGGGTTCGTCGGCGTAGCGTGCGCCGAAGCGTGCCAGTGTCTGTTCGCGCCTGGCGTCGTCGCTGTGCAGCAGGGCCTGTACGGCGCCGATGCGGTCGGTGAGGTTGTTGCTGTTGTCGAACTGGTGCACGGCGGCGTCGATCGCCTCGCGCGCTCCGGTCTCGACCCAGTAGCCGAGCGCCACGTTCTTCAGCGCGCGCCGGCCGCAGGCGGAAGGTTCGAACGCATATTCCCCGGCCTCTTGCGCGGCCTGCGTACCGACCTGCCAGGCCGTTCGCCAGGCCCCGGCGAGCGTGACCGCGAGATGGCGGCTCAGGGCGTTGCGCGCCGCGCGCAGGGCAATCGGATCGACGACCGCGATCTGTTCGGCGACGAAGCCTTCGGACGGCAGCGTGAACAGCAGCTCCTGAAACGCCGGATCGAGACCGGTATCGGCGAGCGCGTCGGCCACGGTCGTGGTCAGCCGCGCACAGGCCCGCTGTCGATGATCCTGGTCGTCACCGGCGTCGATCAGCGCCAGGATGGCGCGGACCATCGACTGTTGCAGTGCGTCCCAGCGATTGAAGGGGTCGCTGTCACGGGCGGCGAGCAGGGCCAGTGCGTCGTCGTCGCGGTCGGCGTCGATGATGACCGGCGCCGAGAAGTCGCGTCCCAGCGATGCCACCGGCGCACGGTCGACGCCGTCGAAGACGAATTCGTGCCGGTCTTCGGTCAGTTCGAGAACGACGGTATGGTCTCCGGTGGCACCCGGGCGCGGCTCGATCGGTTCGAGGCGCCCGTCGCGCCGCTCGGTGACGCGCAGGGGCAGATCGCGGCCGCTGGCGCGATCCACCAGTCCGACGGCGAACGGGATGTGCAGTGGCAGCTTGTCCGCCTGTCCCGGCGTCGCCGGCGTGTGCTGCTCCAGCGTCAGTTCATAACGCCGCGCGGCCGGATCATGGCGCCCGCGCACCCGCACCCGCGGCGTGCCGGCCTGTGCATACCAGCGGCGGAAGCGTTCGAGCGGCAGCCCGTTGGCATCGCCGATGGCAGCGACGAAGTCCTCGCAGGTGACCGCCTGGCCGTCGTGACGCTCGAAATACCGGTCGAGCCCGTGCCGGAAGCCGCTGCGCCCGACGAGCGTCTGCAGCATCCGGATGATCTCGGCCCCTTTTTCGTAGACGGTGACGGTGTAGAAGTTGTCGATTTCCTCGTAGGCGTCGGGTCGCACCGGATGCGCCATCGGGCCGGCATCTTCGGCGAACTGGGCCGAGCGCAGCAGGCGCACGTCTTCGATCCGCTTGACGGCGCGTGCGCTCTGGCCGGCGGATGCACCGGGGGCCTCTCCGGATACATCGGACGTATCGGATGCACCGGGCGCATCGGATCGGGCGGAACCATCGGGTGGCAGGCTGCCCGGCTCGCGCTGCCGCGCCGCCAGCATGTCGGCCGAGAATTCCTGGTCGCGAAAGACGGTCAGCCCTTCCTTGAGCGTGAGCTGGAACCAGTCGCGGCAGGTGACCCGGTTGCCGGTCCAGTTGTGGAAATACTCGTGACCGACGACGGACTCGATGGCGGCGAAATCCCGATCGGTGGCGATCTCCGGATCGGCCAGCACGTACTTCGAGTTGAAGATGTTCAGGCCCTTGTTCTCCATCGCGCCCATGTTGAAGTCGCCGACGGCGACGATCATGAAGCGGTCGAGATCGAGTTCGAGGCCGAAGCGTTCCTCATCCCAGCGGATCGCCCGTTCGAGCGAATCGAGCGCATGGACGGTGCGGCCCTCGTTGCCGGGTTCCACCCAGGCCTGCAGCAGCACCTCGCGCCCGGAGCGGGTGCGCAGGCGGCGTTCGCTGACGGCCAGCCGGCCGGCCACCAGGGCAAACAGATAGGACGGCTTCGGAAACGGGTCGTGCCAGGTCGCCTGATGCCAGCCGGCTTCGGTCGAATGCGCGTACGGTCCGCTGGCGACCAGATTGCCGTTGGACAGCAGGATCGGATACCGTTCGTGCGCGCCGCGCAGCGTCACCGTGTAGCGCGCCATCACGTCGGGGCGATCCGGAAACCAGGTGATGCGCCGGAAGCCTTGTGCCTCGCACTGGGTGAACAGACCGTCACTGGATTCGTACAGGCCGCTCAGGGCGGTGTTGGCCCGCGGGTCGATGCGCACCGTCGTGCGCACGGTACAGTGATCCGGCAGGCCGGTGATCGTCAGGGTGCGCTCGTCGGCGTGCCATGACTCGCTCGCGGGCCGCTCGCCGTCGATGCACAGATCGAGCAGTTCCAGTCCCTCGCCGTCCAGAACCAGTGCCACATCGGCTGTCGCGACCGGGTTGCGCCGCACTGACAGTGTCGATTGCACCCGGGTGGCGTGCGGATCGAGGTCGAAGACCAGATGGACGTCATCGACGAACCAGGCGGGAGGCAGATACGCGCTGCGCAGGACGGTCACGAGAGATCTCGCATGGGCGGCCGGGGGGCTTTCGATTGTAAGCGTTCCCCGGAAGACCTCGCGGCCGACGCACGACGGGCTTGCCGCGGTTGCGATTTCCGCCGCCGGGCCGGCAGGACACCATCCGGATGGGGCCGGATCGAGGCTGGATGTCAGGAGCAGCCGGAGCGGCAGCAGCGCTCCAGGCTTTCGGGGGCCGCCCGGCGTCCCGGTGTATCGTTGTCCGCACCCGGTGCGTCGTTGTCCGCACCCGGTGCGTGCCGTCTTCGGGTGAGGACGGTCGTCGAGCGGAAACCCGATGCGGAGGGCAGGCAATGATCCGGTTCTTTCACCTTGGCGGGCTGACCTTGCTCGCGTTCGCGTCGGCGCTGCTGGCCGGCTGCGCCGCGCCGCTGCGCGGCGAAATCACGACCTTTCATCAATGGCCGGCCGAGGCGCCACGGGTCGTGAGCCTGGTGCGCACCGCGCAGCAGCACGACAGTCTTGCGCATGACAACCACGAGCAGGCGCTGCGCGGTGAACTGGTGCGGGCCGGCTTCCGCATTGCGCCGGATGCGCGTTTCGCCCTGTCCTTCGATTACCGGGTCAAGCGCCATTTCGGTGCGA
>DAIUFU010000005.1:0-21555 GCA_036844405.1 Burkholderiaceae bacterium
ACGATGACGTTCGCATCGATTCCGACGCTGCGCACGACGCCGGCGCTGGCCGCCTGGTGGGAGCCGCGCATCACGGCGCGCAGCTACGATCCGCGCAACGTCCCGGCGGCCGAGAAGACGGGCCTGACGGTCGGCATGGCGATGACCGAGAAGCAGGGCGGCTCCGACGTGCGCGCCAACACGACGCATGCGGTCCCGCTGGATGGCGCGAGCGGCGCCGGCGAGGCGTATGCGCTCATCGGGCACAAGTATTTCGTCTCGGCGCCGATGTCGGACGCGTTCCTCACGCTGGCGCAGACGGAGCACGGCCTGTCGTGTTTTCTGATGCCGCGCTGGTGCCCGGACGGCAGCCGCAATGCCGTGCACATCGTGCGTCTGAAACGCAAGATGGGCAATGTCTCGAACGCATCGGCCGAGACCGAACTGCGCGGGGCGCTGGCCTGGATGGTCGGCGAGGAAGGGCGCGGCGTGCGCACGATCATCGAGATGGTCGCGATGACGCGCTTCGACTGCATGATCGGCTCGGCTGCTGGTCAGCGCGCCGCGCTGGTGCAGGCGCTGCATCACTGCACGCTGCGCTCGGTCTTCGGTCGGCGGCTGATCGAGCAGCCGCTGATGCGCAACGTCCTGGCCGATCTGGTACTGGAAAACGAGGGCTCGCTGGCACTGACGATGCGCGTGGCACGCGCGCTCGACGTTCGCGCAAGCGGGCAGGCGCAGGCGGAAGAGGAAGACCTGTTCGCGCGGATTGCGACGTCGATCGGCAAGTACTGGATCTGCAAGCGCACGCCGCAGCATGCGTACGAAGCGATGGAGTGCATCGGTGGCAGCGGCGTGATGGAGGACGGTCCGTTCCCGCGCCTGTTTCGCGAGTCGCCGGTCAATGCCATCTGGGAAGGCAGCGGCAATGTGCAGTGTCTGGACGTGCTGCGCGCGATGGCGCGCACTCCGGCGACGGTGGATGCGTTCTGCGCCGAACTGGCGCGGGCGCGCGGCGGCAATGCCGTGCTCGACCGATATGCCGAGGCACTGGCGAACGATCTGCGCACCGGCCCGACCGACGCCGCACAGCATGAATACGGCGCGCGCGCACTCGTCGATCGCATGGCGCTGGCCGTGCAGGCGTCGTTGCTGGTGCGGCACGCTCCGGCTGCGGTCGCCGACGCCTTCTGTGCATCGCGTCTGGCCACGAACGGACAGCACCAATACGGCACGCTGCCGCCCGGCGCTGATTGCGCGGCGATCCTCATGCGCGCCTGGCCGGCGGCCTGAACACGGCCCTCGCTCTCGGGCGGGATCACCGACCCGGGAGGTGATCCTCTCAAGCCCGCGCGTTGCAGACCGCGCGTGCGCGCGCCATCTCCCCGGTCCGGCGGGCAATCTGCGCCAGCGACGCCTCGACCTGATCGATCAGGATCAGACACAACTCGCCCGGTCGGATCGCATCGAGTGCGGCGTCGATGGCGGCGGCTTCGCCGTGGATTTCACGAATCTGCCGCGTACGCGCCGCGCCTGCCAGACCGGCGCGCAGCAGTGCGATCACTTCACCGTCGGCGCGTCCGCGCTGGCACTGGTCTTCATAAAGGATCACTTCGTCAAAGGCGGCGCCGAGCCGTTGCGTCTGCTGGCGCAGATCCTCGTCGCGGCGATCGCCGGCGCCGCTGATGACGATCATGCGCCGCGTCGCCGGTATCGCGGCCGCGGCATCGACGAGCGCAGTAATGGCATCGACGTTGTGGCCGTAATCGGCAATGATGGTCGCTCCGCCGCCGTCGAAGACGTTGAAGCGGCCCGGTGCGCTGGTCGCGTCGCTGACGAACTCGCGCAGGCCGGCGCGGATGGTGTCCCAGTCGAGGGACAGAGCCCATGCGGCACCGATCGCGGCCATGGCGTTCTGCACCTGAAAGCCGATGGTTCCCGCGCGCGTGATGGCGACCTCGGACAACGGGATGACGATCTTCGCACCGTGGCTTTCGCAGACGATCGCGTTGCCCTCGAGATGCACGATGCGGCCGCCGTTGGCCAGGTGCACTGCCGCCACCGGCGTCGTCGCGTCGCGCGTGAACCAGATGATGGCACCCGGACACACCGGTGCCATGGCCACCACGCGCGGGTCGTCGGCGTTGAGCACGGCGTAGCCATCGATCGAGACATTCTGCACGATGACGCTCTTGACGGCGGCCAGGGTGTCGGCATCGTCGACGTGATCCATGCCGAGGTGGTCGCCGTCACCGATGTTGGTGACGACGGCGACCCGGCAGCGATCGAAGCCGAGCCCTTCACGCAGCAGCCCGCCGCGGGCGGTCTCGAGCACGGCCGCCTCGACCTGCGGGTTCAGCAGCACGTTGCGCGCGCTCCTCGGGCCGCTGCAGTCGCCGTCGTCGATGCGCCGGCCGTCGACGTAGATGCCGTCGGTCGTCGTCATCGCGGTGCACAGGCCGGTGCGCCCGAGCAGATGCGCGATCAGGCGGACGGTCGTCGTCTTGCCGTTCGTGCCCGTGACCGCGACCAGCGGGATGCGGGCGTCGTCGCCGGCCTCGAACATGGCCGTCATCACCGCCTCGCCGATCGCCCGCCCCTTGCCCCAGGAAGGCGTGATGTGCATGCGCAGTCCCGGCGCCGCATTCACCTCGACGATGCACCCGCCCTGTTCCTCGAGCGGGCGCGAAATGCTTTCACAGACGATGTCGACGCCGCAGATGTCCAGGCCCACGGTGCGGGCGGCCTCGATCGCGCGTGCGGCAACTTCCGGGTGCACTTCGTCGGTGACGTCGACTGCCGTGCCGCCGGTGCTCAGGTTCGCGTTGTTGCGCAGGACGACACGGGTACCGGCGGCCGGCAACGATTCGGGTGACAGGCCGCTCGCGGCCAGGGAGGCTTCGCAGATCGCATCGAGCGGAATGCGCGTCAGCGCCGTCGCATGGCCTTCGCTGCGGCGTGGATCGCGGTTGATTTCCGCCACCAGTTCGCGGATCGAATGGATGCCGTCACCGATGACGGCCGGCGGGTCCCGGCGGGCCGCCGCGACCAGCCGCCAGCCGATCACGAGCAATCGATAGTCGCTGCCCGGCACATGGCGTTCGACGATGATCCCGTCGCCGTAGCGGGCCGCGTTCGCCCAGGCGTTCGCGAGTTGTTCGCGCGTCCGGACGTTCACCGAAACGCCCTTGCCCTGGTTGCCGTCGCGGGGCTTGACGACGGCGCTGCCGAGGCGCTGCACGAGTGCCCATGCTGCTTCGATCGACGCGCTCGTGCCGCCGTCGGGCACCGGGATGCCGGCATCGCGCAGCAGGCGCTTGGTGCGTTCCTTGTCCTGGGCGATCTGCTCGGCGATCGTGCTCGTCGCGTCGGTTTCCGCGGCCTGGATGCGGCGCTGGCGATGGCCCCAGCCGAGTTGCACGAGGCTGCCGCTGGTGAGCCGCCGCACGGGAATGCCGCGCGCCCGCGCGGCCTGGATGATTTCGCCGGTGCTCGGCCCTGGGCGTTCGTCCTCGTCTAGGGCGCGCAGGCGCGCGCAGGCGTCGTCGAACGCGAAGCGCCTGCCGGCGCACTCCGCCTCGATCAGCGCTTCGGCCAGTTCGAACGCCAGTCGACCGACGGCCTCCTCGCTGTATTCGACGACGACCAGCCACAGGTCCGGGTCGCTGGTGGCGATCGTGCGGGCAAAGCGGATCGGGCAGCCGGCCTCGACCTGCAGCGCGAAAGCGGCCAGGCCGAAGGCGTGCGCGGGTGTCGTCGACGGGCCCGGCGGCAAGTGCTCCTGCGGCTCGTGTCCCTGTGGCTTGTGTCCCGATGACCGGCCCGCTTCCTCGCCCGCCCACGCCTTCAGCCTGGCGGCTTCTCCGTCGCTGGCGGGCAGGGACGGCAGCAGCAGTCTGGCCGGCGCCGGCTCGTCGGTCTCCGGCGGCGTTGCCAGTCGCGATGTCAGGCGCTGCATCAGTCCTGCCAGTGCCGGCAGCCGGCTTTCCGCTGCGCTGCCGCGCACGACGGCCTCCAGGGCACAGGCGCGGGTCCAGCGGTTCGGACCGCGCAGTGCACGAATACGCTCGATCTTCATCAGTCGATCCCGGATCGGGAATGAAGCTGACTGCTCAGGCAGGCGTGGCGACGGCCACCGGCTCGGTCGCGGCCGCAGCGGTTGCTCCGGCAGCGATCGACGACAGCGCCGCCATCCGGCTCGCCAGTTGCGCCGGCGTAAGGCCGGCGGCCCAGGCGGCGGCGATTGCCGGCAACCAGGCGGATGCCGACGGCCGGCCGGGCGTTTGCGCCGGAGTCAGCGGAATCCTCGTCGCGCCCGCGCACAGCACGATGAAGCCGTCCTCGATACGCACGGCCCGCCCACCGGTGGCCAGATGGGCGTCGATGCGTTCGTCGCCGGCCGGCGAATCGGCGAAGAACATCGTCTCCCCGTCGCACAGCGAAGCCATAGCGGCGATCGACTCGCTGGCGGCGTCGAGCACGGCCACGCCCGTGGGCAGGACGACATCGACCTGGGTGCGGAGCACCGTTCGTACCTGTTCCTGGTCGAGGACGTCGAAGGCCTCGACACGGGCGTCGGCCGCGAACGAAGTGACGACACCGATGCTGCAGCGATCGTAGGCAAGCCCCTGCGTCGCCATCACTTCGAGGCCATTCTCGATCACCGCCAGATCGACGAGCGGGCTGGTCAGCAGACGCCGGGCCGTCTCCTGCCGGGTGCCGTCGCCGTCAGCGATCCGGCGGTCATCGAGGAAAAGGCCGTCTGCGCTGGCCAGTCCGGTCAGCCGGCGACCCCTGTTGTCGCTGTCGCTGTCGCTGTCGCTATCGCTATCGTTGTTGTTCTCGCTGCCCCGGCTCCGGCCGGACGTCCCGTCCCGATCCGTGCCGCTTTCCTGCAGCAGCCGGAAGAGATGGTGCGCGACGGCCGTCGTGCCGCCCGTGCCGGCGATTCCGATGAGCGGTATCCGCCCGTCCGCTTCGTCCGGAAACAGGCTGGCCAGGATCGCGGCACCGACGGTCGACGCCGCACCGGGCGCGCCGCCGAGGTGCAGCGTCAGATCCGGGTTCGCCTCGACGGCAACGATCGTGGCACGTTGCTCCTGTGGCGGCCGTGCGACATCCTCGGCGATCAGGTCGACCCCGGCGATGTCCAGACCGATCACGCGTGCCGCCAGCACTGCCGTCGCGGCCAGATCGGGATGGATCTGCCGGCCGATGTCCGATCGATCCGGCGCCGCGCAGTCCGTACGGCTGGCTGCCACCATCCGCCCGTCGACGATGAGCAGGCGGTACCGGGGCAGGGGGGATGCCCCTTCCTGCGCGCCGGCGTCGGCCGCAAGATCTCCGGCCGAAACCGGTATGCCGCAGCCGCGCAGCAGTTCCCGCATCAGGTCCGCGTCCCGGGAGATGCCCTCGGCGATGGCGCTCGTGTGATCGGTTTCGGCGGCGCGCATGCGCCGTTGGCGCGATCCATGCCCGAACTGCACGAGATCGTCGCCGTCCAGGCGGAGAAACGGAATGCGGCGCGTTTCGGCGGCCAGCGCGACGGCGGTCGGCCCCGCGCCCGGTCCGTGGGCGGCGAATGCCGCCCGCACGTGCGCCACTGCTGCCGCGACGTCGAAGACCCGGCCCGGCATGGCGGCCAGCACGAGTTCGCGCGCCTGCGCCAGTGCCGCGCGGGCCGTGTGTTCGTCGAAGGCGCGGACGATGACGCGGTAGACTCCGCGCCGCGACGTCTCCCGTGCGCGCCCGAACCCGGTGGGTACGCCGGCCAGCGTCTGCAGCTCCAGCGTGACGTGCTCGAGGATGTGAGCCGGCCAGGTCCCTTCGCGCAGGCGATGCAGGAAGCCGCCGCGCACGCCGGGGCTGCAACGATGTTCGATCAGGCCCGGCAGCCAGTTTGCCAGCCGTTCGGCGAACCCCGGAATGCGATTCGACGGAAAATCCTCGAGCATGCCGATGTCGACAACGGCCTCGAGTACCGGGCGATAGGTCCAGCGGTTCGGTCCGCCGAGGTGATGCACCTCGCTGATGTCGAGGTCCGCGCGGCAATCCGGTGCGGTCAATGGCTGCGGGTCGGGCATGGAATTTCCGGTACGGGGAAAATCGCAAGCATATCCTGAGTTGAATGACTATAGGGGTCAGACCGGAGTGACTTTTACGATACAGTACGCGTGCTCATCCGGTGATCCATGACTCCGTCCGCTGCGTCCCTGCCTGAAAACCTTCCGTCCTCCGAGTGGTTGCGCGAGATTGTCCGGTCCTGTCCGGAGGGGACGGCCCGGGGAATCGTTGCATGGGCACAACTGGATCTGGACGAAAAACTGAATTTCGGACCGGGTCTGCTGTTTTTGACCATGTCTGAAGCATGGTTTCTCGAAGGATGGCAGGGGAATCGGCCCGGCCGGAAATACCTGCTGCGGCCGGACCATGAATTCAGGCTCGGCGAGCAGGGCGGGACCGGATGGTTGCGGCTGTGCGACCACTCGGGCTGCATCGCTTCCTGGCGCTTCACGCTGGCCTGCCTGGCCGATGTGCAGGCGCTGGTCGATCGTGCCGCCACCGTCGTTGCCTCCCTGCAGCGGGCGCGGACAGCATCCGCTCCGGCGGACGGCGGCGAGTCGCCAGCGGTGCTGCGGAGCGCCGATCCCGATCCCGATCCCGATCCGCCGGCAGCCGCGGAGCTGCAGGCCGGGGCAGCGGATGGTGACGGCGATCGTGTCCCGGTGCGCTCCCTGCTGCGCCTCTGGCGCTTCGCGCGTCCGTATCGCCGGCGTCTGGTCACCGGCTTCGCGTTGACGCTGGCGTCCACCGCGGCCACGCTGGTGCCGCCGTATCTGACGATGCCGTTGATGGACGACGTCCTGATTCCGTTTCAGGCCGGTGTGCCGATCGATCCGGCCACCGTGGGCCTGTACCTCGGCGGACTGTTGCTTGCGGCGCTCTTCGCCTGGGTTCTCGGCTGGGCGCGCACCTGGGTGCTGGCACAGGTCAGCGAGCAGATGGGCGCCGATCTGCGCACGACCGCTTACGAACACCTGCTCGGACTTTCGCTGGCGTATTTCGGCGGCAAGCGCACCGGCGACCTGATGGCGCGCATCGGCAGCGAAACCGATCGCATCAATATCTTCCTGTCGCTGCATCTGCTCGACTTCGCCACGGACGTGCTGATGATCGTGATGACGGCCGTCATCCTCGTCTCGATCGATCCGCTGCTGGCACTCGTCACCCTGGCGCCGCTGCCGCTGATCGTCTGGCTGATCTACCGGGTGCGCGAGCACCTGCGCATCGGCTTCGACCGGCTCAACCGCATCTGGGCCGAGATCACGAGCGTGCTCGCCGACACCATCCCGGGCATCCGGGTGGTCAAGGCCTTCGCCCAGGAAGAGCGCGAAGCCGAGCGCTTTCGTGCGGCCAATGAGCACAACCGCATCGCCAACGATCAGCTCAACCGCGTCTGGGCATTGTTTTCTCCGTCGGTGACGCTGGCCACCGAAGTCGGCCTGCTGGTCGTCTGGGCGTTCGGTATCTGGCAGGTGGCCCGCGGCCGCATCACGGTGGGCGTGCTGACCGCCTTTCTCGCCTATATCGGGCGCTTCTACACCCGGCTGGATTCGATGAGCCGGATCGTCACCCATACGCAGAAGGCGGCGGCCAGCGCCAAGAGGATCTTCGAGATCCTCGATCACGTCTCGAGCGTTCCGGAGCCGCGCGAGCCGGCCGCACTGCCTGCAATGAGCGGGAGGATCTCCGTTCGCCAGGTCGATTTCCGTTATGGCAGCCGCACGGTTCTGCACCGGCTCGACCTGGAGATCGCACCGGGCGAAATGATCGGACTGGTCGGGCGCAGCGGATCGGGCAAGAGCACGCTGGTCAACCTGATCCTGCGCTTTCATGATCCGGACAGCGGCGCGGTGCTCGTCGACGGCATCGACATCCGGACCCTGCGCGTGGCCGACTACCGGCGCCAGGTCGGTCTCGTCCTGCAGGAGCCGTTCCTGTTCTACGGCACGGTTGCCGAGAACATCGCCTACGGCAAACCGCAGGCCACGCGCGCCGAGATCGTCGCCGCGGCGCGCGCCGCGCATGCGCACGACTTCATCCTGCGCCTGCCGCAGGGATACGATTCGCTGGTCGGCGAGCGCGGCCAGACGCTGTCCGGCGGCGAGCGTCAGCGCATCTCGATTGCGCGCGCGCTGCTCATCGATCCGCGGATCCTGATTCTCGACGAAGCGACCTCGTCGGTCGACACCACCACCGAACAGGAGATCCGGCGTGCGCTGGACAATCTGGTCCGCGGCCGGACGACGATTGCCATCGCGCACCGGCTGAGCACCCTGTACCGGGCCGATCGCATCGTCGTGCTCGATGCCGGACGGGTCGTCGAACAGGGTACCCATGAAGAACTGATGCGCCGTCGCGGTGCGTACTTCGCGCTCGTCCAGGCGCAGCGGCAGGACGATCGGGTCACGGCATCCGACGACGGGGAAGATGCGCTGCCCGTGTCCCGCATCGGCACCGACAACGCTGCCGGCGAGGCCGTCACGGTGGTCGACTGCGCATGAAGACCGCTTCGCCGCCGGACATCCGCCTGGAGCGCGATGCCTTCGGACAGCTTCTGCTGACCTTGCCGGATGGCGGGCCGCCGGTCGTCGTGGCGCCGGTGCGCGCGTTTCCGCTGTCGGCGCCGGCCGAGGGCATTGCGCTCGTCGGCACTGATGGTCGGGAGTGCTGCTGGCTCGACGACCTGTCCCGGCTGGCGTCCGAAGCGCGCGTGCTGATCGAGGAAGAACTGGCGGTACGCGGATTTGCCCCCGAGATCCGGCGCATTCATGCGGTCTCGTCTCCATCCGGCGCGCTGCATTGGCAGGTGTCGACCGACCGCGGCGAGACGCGCTTCACGTTGCGTGCCGGGGAACCGGTGCACCGCCTCGCGCACGGTCTGCTGCAGCTCGTCGATGAAAACGGCGTGCACTATCTGGTGCGCGACTCCGAGTTGCTGGACGCGCGCAGCCGCCGCCTGCTCGAGCGTTACCGCTGAGCGGAGCGCGGCCGGCGATCCATTGGCGGCCGGCGGCGCCGTGCGCCTATCCGGGGCGGGAACGTCCGCCCGCGGCGATCGGCGTTCGCAGAAGCGCGAGCAGCTCGTGCGGTTCGCCGATCAGTGCATCGGCGCCCCATTGCTCTGGCGGCGAATCATCGGGGTGAAAACCCCAGGCGACGGCTATCGTCGTCATGCCGGCGGCGCGCCCGGCGCGGATGTCACGTTCGTCGTCGCCGACGTAGATGCATGCAGTGGCGGCGCTGCCGGTCACGCGTGCACCGTGCAGCAAAGGCTCCGGATGCGGCTTGGCAAAGGCTGTCGTGTCACCGCCGATCACGCAGGCAGCGCGCTCGAGCAACCCGAGCGCATCCAGGATCGGGCGCACGAAGCGCTCGATCTTGTTGCTGACGACGCCCCAGCGGATCGATGCGGCTTCGAGCGTATCGAGTACCTCGGCCATGCCGGGGAAAAGGCGCGTATGCACGTGCATCGCCGCTTCGTAGCGCTGCAGGAATTCGTCGCGCAGGGCAGGGAAGCCGGGCATCGTCTCGTCGACGCCGAGACCGGTGCCCAGCAGGCCGCGCGCACCCATCGATGCCCGGCAGCGCAGGCGGTCGAACGGCAGCGGCGCCAGTCCGCGCTCGGAGCGCATCGCCTGTACCGGCGCTACCAGATCGGCGGCCGTATCGGCGAGCGTGCCGTCGAGGTCGAAGAACACGGCCTCGGTGCGCGCCGCCAATGCGCTGGTCAGGATATGCGATCGACGCGTCGTCGACGGGTACGGCTCCGGATGGTGCCGGCCCGGTGCCGTCCGGTGCCGGGAATCCTGTGTGGAATCAGCCGCCGGCGGATGAAGCCGCACCGGCTGCGGCACTTCGCTCATGCGCCGCCCCCGTTGGCGGGGCGCCGGCAGGCCATCAGGTAATTGACGCCCGGATCGCCCGCGTCGAGGCGGAAGCGGCGTGTGACCGGGTTGTATGTCAGCCCGATCACGTCGATGACATCCAGACCGCTGCGCCGCGCCGCGCCGGCGAGTTCGGACGGCCGGATGAACTTGTCGTATTCATGCGTGCCCCGCGGCAGCAGGCGCAACAGGTATTCGGCGCCGACGATCGCCGCGGCAAACGCGCGCGCACTGCGGTTGATCGTCGAGAAGAAGACCATGCCGCCCGCCCGGACGAGCGTCGCGCAGGCGCGCACGATCGATTCGGCGTCGGGCACGTGCTCGAGCATTTCCATGCAGGTGACGACGTCGTAGCCAGCGGGTTCGCGCTCGGCCAGCGCCTCGACGGCGACATGCTCGTAGTCGACGGCCACGCCGCTCTCGAGCGCGTGCAGTTCGGCCACCTGCAGGGCGCGGGTCCCCAGATCGATGCCCCTGACCTTTGCGCCGCGCTGCGCCATCGCTTCGGCGAGGATCCCGCCGCCGCAGCCGACGTCGAGTACCCGTTTGCCGGCCAGCGCGGCGTGGCCGTCGATCCAGTCCAGCCGCAGCGGATTGATCTCGTGCAGCGGCCGGAACTCGGACTCCGGATCCCACCAGCGCGCGGCCAGCGCCTGGAACTTGGCCAGTTCGGCCGGATCGACGTTTGGCGGGTGCGCGGTTACGGGGGTATCCGGTGCAGATGCAGATGCAGATGGAGGTGCGTTCGTCACGCCCGCGGGACCGTGTCGCGTCCCGGTGTGCAACTTGTCGGTGGTGTGGTCAGTGTCATGCATGGCAGTTCGTCCGGGTGCTTCACTCCGGTGGCAGAGGCATCGGAGGCAGGATTTTTTCGAGCGCAGCGGCGATGGCGATCAGGTGTCGATCGCTGTGGTCAGGGCCGTCCAGTTCGAGGCCGACGGGCAGTCTGTCTGCAGTCAGCCCGATCGGAATGCTTATACCCGGAATACCGGCTGTGCTGCCGGGATCGGTGTTGCGAATGTAGGTGTTGAAGGTCGGCACCTGCCTGCCGTTCAGTTCCACCATCACGTCCTGGCCGATCGGTCGGGCAGGCAGGATCGAAGTCGGAAAAAGCATTGCCTCGACCCGGTGTTGCGAAAAATAACCGGCGTATGCCGCCCGCAGGCGGACACGCGCTTGCATGGCCTCCTCATACGCTGCCTGCGAGATCGCATGCCCGCCCAGTTGTGACTGTAGTAGTTCGGCGACCTCGGGCGTTTCGGCGCCGGCGGCGATGTCGCCCATCGTCAGGTCGTAGCCGCACTCGCGCAGGTAGGCGGGCAGATCCTGCATCAGTTCGTAATGGACGATCGGCAGGCTGGCGGCACGATTGAGCGCAGCGAGCGAGTCGACCTCGGCCTCGATCAGGCCGACGCCGGCCTGACGCAACCGTTCCAGGGCTGCTTCCACCAGGGCGAGCACTCCGGTATCGGCGCCATCGTAGAAATGTCGCCGGGGAACACCCAGGCGAAGGTTGCGCAATTCGACTGCGCCCGGAGCCGACGTCGTTTTCTCCGCGGCCAGGATATGGTCGAGCAGGGCGATGTCCTCGACGCTGCGCGCGATCGGCCCCGGCGTGTCGCGTGTATGCGAGATCGGCACGATTCCCTTGCCCGGATAGCGGCCCACCGTCGGACGCAGGCCGACGACACCGCACAGCGCAGCCGGCAGACGTACCGAGGCGCCGGTGTCAGTGCCGATTGCCGCCGGCACGATCCGGGCGCCGACGGCTGCTGCTGATCCGCCGCTGCTGCCGCCGGGGATCATGCGGGGACTCCACGGATTGCCGGTGGCGCCGGTCACCGGATTGTTGTTGGTGATGCCGAAGGCCAGTTCGTGCATATTGGCCTTGCCACCCAGCAGTGCCCCGGCGTCGAACAGGCGTTGCGCAACGGGCGCATTCGCCGGCGGCACGCGTCCACGCAGGGCGCCCGTTCCAGCGGACGTGGTCAGCGCAACCGTGTTGATGTTGTCCTTGAGCGCAATCGGAATGCCCGCGAGAAGCATGTCCGGATCACGGGCGGCACCGCTGTTGTCAAGGCCTTGCGCCGCAGCGAGCAGGGCGTCGTCGTCCCGTGCAATCAGGGCGTTCAGTGCCGCCTTGCGCCGGCCCTGTACAAGCAGCGCCGTCACATATTCGACGCAGCTCACATCTCCCTTGACCAGAGCCATCCGTGCCCGTGCGATCGTCCACTCGTGAAGTTTCACGGCCGTCCTTTTGTGATCCGTCGAATCAATTGTCGGTCATCTTTGCACGCCACTGCTCGACCAGTATCGCCAGCAGTTCCGCAACCGTCGGGGGGACGACGGCACCGGTTTGCAGGCCGAGATGACGCGCGGCCTGCAGCAGGGCACGCTGCGGTCGGGTGACATCGATCGCGGCGGCGCCATTGCGTTTTGCGAGTTTCTCGCCGTCATCGCCGAGGACCAGCGGCGTGTGCAGATATTCCGGCGTCGGCAGGCCGAGCGCGCGCTGCAGCAGGATCTGGCGTGCCGTGTTGTCAGCGAGGTCTTCGCCGCGTACGACGTGGGTGATGCCCTGTGCGCCGTCATCGACCACGACGGCGAGCTGGTAGGCCCAGAGGCCGTCGGCGCGGCGCAGAACGAAGTCGCCGACGCTTGTGCCGACGTCCTGGCATTGCGGGCCAAGACGTCGGTCGTACCAGCAGACAGGGTCTGGAGCCGTTGTCCGGAGCAGATCGTTCGCGGGTGCATGCGTTTGCATGCGCGCCTGCGTAGCCTGGTGCGGGTGCGGGTGTGCCCCCGTGTGGAAGCGCCATGCACGCACCGCACGTCCGTGCAGGCCACCCAGTTCCGGTCGACAGGTGCCCGGATAGGGCAGTTCCCGGCCGCGCGTGCGCTCGAGACCGCGTGCAGCCTGCGCCCGTTCGATGTCCCGGCGGGAGCAGGCGCAGGGATACGCCTGCAGCCGGGCCGCGAGTTGATCGAGCGCGTGCTGATAGAACGATCCCCGCTGCGACTGCCGGACCGGTTCCTCATCGGGCACCAGGCCGCAATGAGCCAGTTGCCGCAGGATGAGGCGATCGCCTCCGGGCAGGCAGCGCGGTGCATCGACGTCCTCGATGCGCACCAGCCAGTGGCCACCGTGCGCGCGCGCATCGAGCCAGCTTGCAAGTGCCGTCGTCAGCGAACCCAGATGCAGGGCTCCGGTGGGCGAGGGGGCAAAGCGGCCGATATACATGACGGGGCGCTGCAAAAAGAAAACCCCGCCGAAGCGGGGTTTCAGGAAGAGACTTCATCGTCGCGAACCGGTGCGGATTCGCACCGGTTCCGATGCAGCCGGATCAGCGCACGGTGCGCGTACCGACCACTTCGACTTCCACGCGACGGTTCTTCGCACGGCCCTCACGGGTGCGGTTGTCGGCGATCGGCTGGCGCTCGCCCTTGCCTTCCGTGTAGATCCGGTTCGCCTCGATGCCCTTGCTCACCAGATAGGCCTTGACGGCTTCGGCACGGCGTACCGACAGACCCATGTTGTACTGGTCGGTACCGATGCTGTCCGTATGTCCGACGGCAATCACGACTTCCAGATTCACGTCGCCCAGCTTGGCTGCCAGATCATCCAGGCGGGCCTTGCCTTCGGGCTTCACGACCGATTTGTCGAAGTCGAAGAACGCGTCGGCGGCGAACGTGACCTTTTCGCTCTTCGGCGCCGGTGCGGGTGCCGGGGCAGGCGCCGGAGCGGGTGCCGGGGCAGGAGCAGCAGCCGGTGCCGGCGGCGGTGCCTTCGGCAGCAGGTCGTCGTCACAGCCGGTGAAGGCATCGGCCGGAGTCCAGTAGCCGGTGTGCAGGCACAGGCCGGATCCGGTGCGTACGACCGTGCGGTCGGGGCTGACCACGTAGCCGGTCTTGTCGGGTGGTGTGATTTGAGAGGTGTCGACCATCGAGACCGACATCATCGCAGCAGCGACGACGCAGCCCAGTTTGATCGGTTTGTTCATGTTTCTCCTTTCGCTGGAACGGCAGTTCGTAATGGACGCTTCTTGGGACGCTTCGTTGCGGAACAGGGTGCTTCCAACAGGACTTCTATGCACGATCATGAAGCCGGGATGCATACGAGCATACATGAGCAGCCCCGGAATCAAACCCTGCCTGACAGGATTTCACCAACCCGATTCTGCCACAGGCCCGTACGCTCAACTACCTCGCGCACCCGGTCACGGGCCTTGCGGGAGGCTAGTTGTTGGGTTTTGACAACATGATTTCCGGCGATCCAGACCTCGGCGACATGCTCCCGGCCGCACGCATGGATCAGTTGCGCGATCGGGTCGTAGACCGGCTGCAGCTCGGCTGCACGCAGGTCGATCGCGACCAGATCGGCCTGTTTGCCCACTTCGATCGAACCGATCCGGCGCTCCAGGCCGAGTGCCGCCGCGCCGTCGAAAGTCATGGCGCGCAGGGTGCGCGCGGCCGGCCAGAGATCGGCCCGCGCCCCGGTCGCCTTGGCCAGCAAGGCGGCCGTGCGCGCTTCGGCAAGCAGGTCCAGGCGATTGTTGCTGGCCGAGCCGTCGGTGCCGATGCCGACGCGGATCCCCAGTTCGTCCATGCGGGCGGTCGGTGCGATCCCGCAGGCGAGCTTGAGGTTCGAGTGCGGACAGTGCGCGACCGATGCGCCGCTGCCGGCCAGGCGCCGCAGGTCTTCGTCATCCAGATGGACGGCGTGGACGGCGATCATCTCCGGTCCGGTCAGCCCGAGGCGGTCGAGCCGCGCGAGCGGCCGCATGCCGTGCCGGTCCAGGCTCTCGGTGATCTCGGCGGCCGTCTCGTGCACGTGGATGTGGACCGGCATGCCGAGTTCGCGTGACAGGGTGGCCGCCTGGACGAGGGTTTCGTCGGCCACCGTGTACGGCGCGTGCGGGGCCAGGCAGAAACTGACCAGCGCTTCGTCGCGCATCCGGTCGCGCAGCGCCAGCCCCTTGCGCAGGTAATCGGCCGCGTCCCGCCCGTACGCCGTCGGAAAGTCGACGACGATCAGGCCCTGCGCACTGCGCATGCCCAGCGCCAGCGCCGCCGCGATGGCCGCCTCCGGAAAGAAATACATGTCGTTCACGCAGGTGATGCCGCCGCGCATCATTTCGGCAAAGGCGAGCGTGCAGCCGTCGCGCACGAAGGCCGGGTCGACGAGTGCCGATTCGAGCGGCCAGATGCGCTCGTGCAGCCAGCTCGACAGTGGCAGATCGTCGGCGACGCCACGCAGGAGCGCCATGGCCGCATGCGCATGCAGATTGACGAAACCCGGCACGAGCAGATGGCCCGGCAGCGGCACGCGCGCCGCCTGCGGATAGCGTTGCCGGGCCAGCTGCACCGGCAGGACGGCGATGATCTGTCCGCCCTCGACGACGACCGCATGGTCGTGCAGCACTTCGTCGGCCCGCGGATCGTCGGCCGCGCGCACGGGGGCGGTCCACCGGGCCTCGATCAGCACGGGGGCGGCGGTGCCGGAGGTGTCGGCGGCACTCGTCGCGGCGGTGGCAAGGGGGTCGGTATCGGCAGGGATCGTCATCTCGGTCCGGAATTCGAAGATTTGTCACATGATAAAATGCCCGGTTTTATCCAGGGGTGTGTTTTCCTGGATAACGGGTTCTCTGCCGGCAGCGCCGGCGTGTGGTGAACAATCGGTCACACCACGCCAGTGCGGTTGCCGGCTTTCCCAGACCAGCCGGTGCGGCGCGGGTCGTGATCGATCCGCTGGCCCGCAGGCGGCTGCGCACTGCAGGGACGAATGGACACTTTCGCCAAAGAAACGCTTCCGGTCAGTCTGGAAGACGAGATGCGCCGCTCGTACCTCGATTACGCGATGAGCGTGATCGTCGGCCGCGCATTGCCGGATGTGCGCGACGGCCTCAAGCCGGTGCACCGGCGCGTGCTGTTCGCCATGCACGAGGTGAACAACGTCTGGAACCGGCCGTTCGTCAAGTGCGCTCGCATCGTCGGCGACGTGATGGGGAAATACCATCCGCATGGCGACGCATCGATCTACGACACGCTCGTGCGCATGGCGCAGGACTTCTCCCTGCGCTACCTGCTGGTCGACGGCCAGGGAAACTTCGGTTCGGTCGATGGCGACAATCCGGCGGCGATGCGCTACACCGAGTGCCGCCTGCAGCGCCTGTCGGGCGAGCTGCTCGCCGACATCGACAAGGAGACGGTCGATTTCCAGGCCAACTACGACGGCAAGGAGCAGGAGCCGTCGGTGTTGCCGGCGCGCATCCCGAACCTGCTGATCAACGGCTCGGCGGGCATCGCGGTGGGGATGGCGACGAACATCCCGCCGCACAACCTGACCGAAGTGGTCGATGCCTGCCTGGCGCTGCTGGTGCGCCCGGAGATGAGCATCGACGAACTCATCGGGATCATTCCGGCGCCCGATTTTCCGACCGCCGGCATCATCTACGGCGTGCAGGGCGTCTACGAGGGCTACCGCACCGGGCGCGGGCGCGTGATCATGCGCGCGAAGACGCATTTCGAGGAATTCGATCGCGGCAACCGCACGGCGATCATCGTCGACGAGCTGCCCTACCAGGTGAACAAGCGCCTGCTGCTCGAACGCATGGCCGAGCTGGTCAACGAGCGCCGGCTCGAGGGCATCTCCGACATCCGCGATGAGTCCGACAAGTCGGGCATGCGCGTGGTGATCGAGCTCAAGCGCGCCGAAGTGCCCGAGGTCGTGCTCAACAATCTGTACAAGCAGACGCAGCTGCAGGACACCTTCGGCATCAACATGGTGGCGCTGGTCGACGGCCAGCCGCGCCTGCTCAATCTGCGCCAGATGCTCGACGCCTTCCTCGCGCACCGGCGCGAGGTCATCACGCGGCGCACGGTGTACGAGCTGCGCCGCGCGCGCGAGCGCGGCCATCTGCTCGAAGGGCTGGCGGTGGCGATCGCCAACGTCGACGCGATGATCGAGCTGATCAAGGCCTCGCCGACGCCGCCGATCGCGAAAGACCGCCTGATGGCACGCGACTGGGATGCCGGCGTGGCGCGCGAGATGCTCGCGCGCGCCGGCAGCGGCATCGATGACTTCCGCCCGGAAGGCGTTGATGCATCGAGCGGCCTGCACGGCGACGTCTATCGCCTGTCGGCGACGCAGGCCGGCGAGATCCTGCAGATGCGCCTGCAGCGGCTCACCGGGCTGGAACAGGACAAGATCGTCCAGGAATACCGCGAAGTGATCGAGCAGATCGTCGACCTGCTCGACATTCTGGCGCGGCCCGAGCGGATCACGGCCATCGTGGGCGACGAGCTGCGGGCGATCAAGGCCGAGTACGGCGATGCGCGCCGTTCGGTGATCGAGCCCTACGCCGGCGAGATCGACACCGAGGATCTGATCACGCCGCAGGACATGGTCGTCACCCTGTCGCACACCGGCTACATCAAGAGCCAGCCGGTGTCCGAATATCGTGCCCAGCGCCGCGGCGGCCGCGGCAAGCAGGCCACGGCGATGAAGGACGAGGACTGGATCGACCAGCTCTTCATCGCCAACACGCACCAGTACATCCTGTGCTTCTCCGATCGCGGGCGCGTGTACTGGATCAAGGTCTGGGAAGTGCCGCAGGGCACGCGCAATTCGCGCGGCCGGCCGATCGTCAACCTGTTTCCGCTGACCGACGGCGAGAAGATTACCGTCGTCCTGCCGGTACAGTCGTTCGACGAGGCGCATTACGTGTTCATGGCGACGAGTCTCGGCACGGTGAAGAAGACGCCGCTGTCGGATTTCTCCAATCCGCGCCGCGCCGGCATCATCGCCGTCGGCCTGGACGAGGGCGATTTCCTGATCGGTGCGGCCGTGACCGACGGCGGGCATGACGTGATGCTGTTCTCCGACGGCGGCAAGGCGGTGCGCTTCCACGAGAACGACGTGCGGCCGATGGGCCGCAACGCGCGCGGCGTGCGCGGCATGTCGCTCGAAGAGGGCCAGCAGGTCATTTCGATGCTCGTGTCCGCCGACGAGAGCCGGTCGGTGCTCACGGCCACCGAGAACGGTTTCGGCAAGCGCACGCCGATCGGCGAGTACACGCGTCACGGGCGTGGCACCAAGGGCATGATCGCGATCCAGACGAGCGAGCGCAACGGCAAGGTCGTCGGCGCGGTGCTGGTCGACGAGGATGACGAGATTCTCCTGATCACGACCGGCGGCGTTCTCGTGCGTACGCGCGTGAGCGAGATCCGCGAGATGGGGCGCGCCACCCAGGGGGTGACGCTGATTGCCGTCGACGAGGGCACGACGCTGTCGCGCGTGCAGCGCGTGGTCGAGCGCGATGCGAGCGACGAGGGTCGTGAGGACGCCTCCGGCGAGCCGGCGGGCCCGGAGGGCAGCCCGCAATGACGGACCCGGCCGATTCCCTGGAGACACTGCGCGAGCAGATCGACCGCATCGATGTGGCGCTGCTCGGGCAGTTGAGCGAGCGCGCGCGCCTGGCGCAGCGCGTCGGGGCGTGGAAGCAGCACAACGATGCGCCGGTCATGCGCCCCGAGCGTGAGGCACAGGTGCTGGCCAGGCTGCGCGAGCGCAACCCGGGGCCCTTGCCGGATGACGCGATCGAGGCGATCTGGCGCGAGATCATTTCCGCCTGCCGCGGTCTCGAGCAGCGCCTGCGCGTGGCCTTTCTCGGCCCGTCCGGCACTTTTTCAGAACAGGCGCTCCTGGGGCACTTCGGCTCGACGGTCGACGCGCTGCCCTGCGCGTCCATCGATGAGGTCTTTCGCACGGTCGAAGCCGGTGGTGCCGCGTTCGGCGTCGTCCCGGTGGAGAATTCAACCGAAGGAGCGATCAGCCGCACGCTCGATCTGCTGCTGCAGACCCGCCTGACGATCAGCGGCGAGATCTCGCTGCGCGTGCGCCAGAACCTGCTGCGGCTGCGCCCGTCACTGGACGGCGTGCAGCGGGTCGTCTCGCATGCGCAATCGCTGGCGCAGTGCGCGCGCTGGCTCGATGCGCAACTGCCGGGCATCGAGCGGGTACCGGTAACGAGCAATGCCGAAGCGGCGCGCCTGGCGTCGCTGCACGATGATACGGCGGCGATCGCCGGCGAACGGGCGGCGACTCGCTATGGCCTGCAGATCGTCGTTGCCGGCATCGAGGACGACCCGCACAACCGGACGCGTTTCGCCGTCATCGGCGAGTATCGTTGCGCTCCGTCCGGCGCCGACCAGACTTCGGTCATCCTTTCCGTGCCCGATCAGGCCGGTGCCGTGCATTCGATGATCGAGCCGCTGGCGCGTCACGGCGTGTCGATGAAACGTCTGGAGTCGCGTCCGTCGCGTCAGGGTCTGTGGGAGTATCTGTTCTATATTGATCTGCTCGGTCATCGCGACGATGCGCCCGTGGCCGCGGCGCTGAAAGAGATGGCCGAACGTGCCAGCTTCTGCCGGGTCGTGGGCTCGTATCCGCGGGCGGCTGCCCCTGAAGCGGCGAAATGATCGTCCGCGTCCGGCCGCCCCGGCGGGTCGCCTCCGCACAGCGGATCGTCGCCATGCAGTGGATCGTCTCCGCGCAGCGGATCGTCCGCACCGGGTGCTGTCTCCCCGCACGGCGACCCGTCACTTGACCCGGTCTTCCGGTTTCGTTTCCTGGTTTCGTTTCCCTTTTCGCGAACACCGTCATGAACATTCCTGCTCCCGATTATGTCCGTGCGATCGCCCCTTACATCGCCGGCAAGCCGATTTCGGAACTGGCCCGCGAATACGGACTCGACGAAGCGCGCATCATCAAGCTGGCATCCAACGAGAATCCCCTCGGGATTCCCGATTCGGCGCGCGCCGCCATGATTGCCGAAGCGGCGGAGCTGTCGCGCTATCCGGATTCCAACGGTTTCGAACTGAAGGCCGCCATCAGCCGCCGCTATTCCGTGCCGTCCGACTGGATCACGCTCGGCAACGGCTCCAACGACAATCTCGAGCTGATTGCGCATGCGCTGCTGCAGCCGGGCGCGTCGGCCGTGTATTCGCAGTATTCGTTCGCCGTCTACGCATTGGCCACACAGGCGACCGGCGCCCGCGCGATCGTCGTGCCGGCGCGCGATCACGGCCACGATCTGCAGGCGATGCGCGCGTCGATCGCCACCGACACCCGGATCGTGTTCGTCGCCAATCCGAACAATCCGACCGGTACGCACATTCCGCGTGACGAGATCACGGCGTTCATCGCCTCGGTGCCGTCCGACGTCGTTGTCGTGCTCGACGAAGCCTATGACGAATATCTGGAGCCGGAGCTGGCATCCGATTCGCTCGCGCGGGTGGCCGATCATCCGAATCTGATCGTGTGCCGCACGTTCTCGAAGGCCTACGGTCTGGCCGGATTGCGTGTCGGTTTCGCCATTGCGCATCCGGCGCTGACCGACCTGATGAACCGCGTGCGCCAGCCGTTCAACGTCAATTCGGTCGCGCTGGCCGCCGCCGCCGCCGTGCTCGAGGACGAACCGTATCTGCAGCGCAGCCGCGAGATGAATCGTTCCGGGCTGCAACGCCTGCAGACGGCCTTCGAACGGATGGGGCTGGAATACGTGCCGTCGTCGGGCAACTTCGTGCTCGTTCGCGTCGGCGATGCCGCCGCGGTGAACGAGTCGCTGCTGCGCGCAGGCATCATCGTGCGGCCGGTGGCGAATTACGGCCTGCCGGAATGGCTGCGCATCTCGGTCGGCCTGCCGGAGGAAAACGAGGCGTTCCTGCAGGCCTTTGAGCGTGCCATGGGGCGTCAGTGAGCGGATCGGTCACTCATGACGGACCGGTACGCGGCAAGGTCGCGATTCTCGGTACCGGCCTGATCGGCGCCTCGCTTGCAGCCGCGCTGACCCAGGCCCGGGCCGGCTGGCATCTGGCCGGCTATTCACCGGGTGACGATGCACAGGTTGCGCGCGCGCTCGGCCATCTCGATTCCGCCTGCACGTCGGTCGCGGAAGCGGTCACCGACGCCGCATTCGTCGTGCTCGCCGCACCGGTGCCGGCGCTGCCCGCGCTGTTCGCGCAGATCCGCGAGGCACTGGCTCCACAGGCGATCGTCACCGATTGCGCAAGCACCAAGAGCAGTGTCATCGAGGCGGCGCGGTCGGCGCTGGGCGACGCCTTCCTGCGCTTTGTTCCGGGTCATCCGATCGCGGGTTCCGAGCACAGCGGCGCGCAGGCGGCCGACGCCGATCTGTTTCGCGGCCGGCGCTGGCTGCTGTGCCCGCTCGCATCGACGCCCCGGCAGCACTGCGCGGCCGTCACGCGCTTTCTCGAACCCACCGGCGCGCGCGTCGAGACCCTCGATCCGCTCGCGCACGACCGTCTGTTCGCCGAGGCTTCGCACTGGCCGCACGCCGTGGCCTTCGCGCTGTCGGCAGCCATCGCCGGGCATGAGCTGGCACAGGACGCACTCGAATATTCGGGCGCGGGCCTGCGCGACACGACGCGGATCGGTGCTTCGTCGCCGACGCTGTGGGCCGATATCCTGCTCGACAACCGGGACGCCTGTCTCGGTTCGGCCGAACGTTTCCGCGCCTGTATCGAGCAGATCGAGAACGGCCTGCGCAACGCCGATCGCGAAGCGCTGGTGCAGCTGTTTTCACTGGCCAGCCGCTGGCGCAACCAG
>DAIUFU010000005.1:21655-38123 GCA_036844405.1 Burkholderiaceae bacterium
CGTCTGAGCGGACGCATCCGCGTCCCGGGCGACAAGTCGATTTCCCATCGGGTCGTCATGCTCGGCGCCATTGCCGACGGCACGACGCGGGCCCGGGGTTTTCTCGGCGGCGCCGATGCGCGTTCCACCATCGACGTCTTCCGGGCGCTGGGCGTGACCGTCGAGGGTCCGGACGACGACGGCGGCATCGTCGTGCACGGCGCTGGTCTGCACGGCCTGCGCGCGCCGGCCGGGCCGCTCGATTGCGGCAATGCCGGCACGGCGATGCGTCTGCTGATGGGCCTGCTGGCCGGACAGGGTTTCGCATCGACGCTGATCGGCGACGAGAGCCTGTCCCGGCGGCCGATGCGCCGCGTTGCCGATCCGCTGCGGCAGATGGGCGCGAACATCGAAACCGGCAGTGCCGGCGCAGGGGGTCCGGACGATGGTCGGCCGCCGGTGCGGATCCGGCCGGCGACACGGCTGCACGCGATCCGCTACGCGATGCCGGTGGCCAGCGCGCAACTGAAATCGGCCCTGCTGCTGGCCGGTCTGTATGCCGACGGCGAGACCGTCGTCATCGAACCGGCGCCGACGCGCGATCACACCGAGCGCATGCTGGGCGGTTTCGGCGCCGACGTCGTCCGCGACGGCGCGAGCGTTGCATTGCGCGGCGGCCAGTCGCTGCGCGCCGCTTCATTCGACATCCCGGCCGATCTGTCCTCGGCAGCCTTCTTCCTGGTTGGCGCGTCGATTGCCCCCGGCTCGGATCTCGTGCTCGAGCACGTCGGCCTGAATCCGACGCGCACCGGCTGCCTGGACATCCTGCGGCGCATGGGTGCCGATATCGAAGTGCTGGCCGAGCGCGATTGTGGTGGCGAGCCGGCCGGGGATCTGCGCGTACGCGCGGCGCCGCTGCGCGGCATCGAGATCCCGCCGGAGCTGGTGCCGCTGGCGATCGACGAGTTTCCGGCCCTGTTCGTGGCTGCCTGCTGTGCCGAGGGACGCACGGTGTTGCGCGGGGCGCACGAACTGCGCGTCAAGGAATCCGACCGGATCGCCACGATGGCCGAGGGCCTGGCCAGGCTCGGGGTCGAGACGACGCCGTGCGAAGACGGCATCGTCATCGAGGGGCGCGGCGGCGAGCCCGGCGTATTCCGTGGCGGGCGCGTGCAGACGCATCATGATCATCGCATCGCCATGGCGCTGTCGATGGCGGCCCTGCGCGCCACCGGCGCGATCGGCATCGACGACACGGCCATCGTCGACACCTCGTTTCCGGACTTCGTTGCGCTGGCGCACGGCGCCGGCATGGCGATTCGCGTGCACTCCGGCGAGTGAACGGGCACCGTCCACCGTCATGATCGGCACACAGGAATTCCGATGTCCGTACCGGTGATCACGATCGACGGACCAACCGCCTCGGGCAAGGGCACGGTCGCAGCGCGGGTCGCGCGCGCACTGGGATGGGCGTATCTCGATTCGGGCGCGCTGTACCGGCTGTGCGCGCTGCAGGCCGGGCGCGAGGGCGTCGCACTGGACGACGAGGCCGCGCTGGCGGCCATCGCGCAGGCCCTGCCGGTACGTTTCACGCCGGCCGGCACCGAGCTCGCCGGCGAGGAAGTGGGCGAACTGCTGCGCAGCGAGGCGGTCGGCAATGCCGCTTCGCGTGTCGCCGCGCTGGCCCCGGTACGCAGTGCGCTGCTGCACCGGCAGCGGGCGTTTCGCCAGACGCCTGGACTGGTCGCCGACGGCCGTGACATGGGGACGGTGGTCTTCCCCGATGCCGATCTGAAGGTGTATTTGACGGCCAGCGTCGAAGCACGCGCGAAACGCCGGCATAAGCAGTTGATCGAAAAGGGGATTTCTGCTATGCTTCCAGACCTTTTGCGGGACCTGGAGCAACGGGATGCGCGCGACACGAATCGTGTCGTCGCACCGCTTCGGCCCGCCGAAGATGCGATCGTGATCGATTCCACCGAACTCGATATCGACGGTACCGTCGATCGGGTGCTGGAGGCGTATCGCGCGCGAGGGTGCCGGGCAGGCTGATCCGCGGCGGATTCCACCGCTGGTCCATGTCCGGATATTGCAACACCGCTGGTCCGATTCCATCCGGGTCCGTTCGCGGCAGTCAGCCAGGCGCTGACCGCCCGTGCGCTCCGTCCCGCGGATCGTCCGGCGAGACATCGTCACACTGGAATTCATTTTGAATATAGATACCGGATCCGCGACTTCCACCCCATCGACCGAAGTCGAGAGTTTTGCCCTCATGTTCGAGGAGTCGCTGGCGCGCCAGGAGATGCGCCAGGGGGAAGTGATCACCGCCGAAGTGGTGCGGATCGATCACAACTTCGTCGTTGTCAACGCTGGTCTCAAGTCCGAGAGCTTCATCCCGATCGAAGAGTTCTACGACGATCGCGGGGAACTCGACGTCAAGGAGGGCGATTTCGTCTCCGTGGCGATCGAGGCGCTCGAGGATGGCTATGGCGAAACACGCCTGTCGCGCGATCGCGCCAAGCGCCTGTCGGCCTGGATCAACCTGGAAAAGGCACTGGAGTCCGGCGAACACGTCGACGGAACGATCACCGGCAAGGTCAAGGGCGGACTGACCGTCATGACCAACGGCATCCGTGCCTTCCTGCCCGGCTCGCTGATCGACACGCGGCCGGTCAAGGACACGACGCCGTTCGAGGGCAAGACCTTCGAATTCAAGGTCATCAAGCTCGATCGCAAGCGCAACAACGTCGTCCTGTCGCGGCGTGCCGTCGTCGAGCTCACGCAGGGCGAAGAGCGCGCCAAGCTGCTCGAGACGCTGCAGGAAGGCGCCATCATCCACGGCGTCGTCAAGAACATCACCGACTATGGTGCGTTCATCGACCTGGGCGGCATCGACGGCCTGCTGCACATCACCGACATGGCCTGGCGCCGTGTCCGTCATCCGTCCGAGGTGCTCCAGGTCGGCCAGGACGTCACGGCCAAGGTGCTGAAGTTCGACCAGGAACGCAACCGCGTCTCGCTCGGTGTCAAGCAGCTGGGCGATGATCCGTGGATCGGCATCGGCCGGCGCTACCCGTCCGGCACGCGCATGTTCGGCAAGGTCACGAACATCACCGACTACGGTGCCTTCGTCGAGATCGAGGCCGGCATCGAAGGGCTGGTGCACGTCTCCGAAATGGACTGGACGAACAAGAACGTCAACCCCGGCAAGATCGTCACGCTCGGCGACGAGGTCGAGGTGATGGTGCTCGACATCGACGAGGACCGCCGCCGCATCTCGCTCGGCATGAAGCAGTGCCGCGCCAACCCGTGGGAAGAGTTCGCCGACAATCACCGCAAGGGCGATCGCGTGCACGGCACGATCAAGTCGATCACCGACTTCGGCGTCTTCATCGGTCTGCCGGGTGGCATCGACGGTCTGGTGCATCTGTCGGATCTGTCCTGGCACCAGCCCGGCGAAGAAGCGGTACGCAACTTCAAGAAGGGCGATGAAGTCGACGCCATGGTGTTGGCCATCGATACCGAACGCGAGCGCATCTCGCTCGGCATCAAGCAGCTCGAGGGCGATCCGTTCAGCAACTACTCGGGGGCGCATGAGAAAGGCGCGATCGTGCGCGGGATCGTGCGTTCGGTCGATCCGAAAGGCGCCGTCGTCGATCTCGGCAACGATGTCGAAGGGTATCTGCGCGCGTCCGAACTGACGCACGACCGGGTCGAGGATGCGCGTCAGCACCTGAAGGAAGGCGAGGAAGTCGAGGCGATGATCGTCAACATCGATCGCAAGAGCCGCTCGATCAATCTGTCCCTGAAGGCGCGCGACACCGCCGAGACGGCCGAGGCGCTGCAGCGCATCCAGGCCGAAAGCGGAGCCGCCAGCGGCACGATGAACCTGGGCGCATTGCTGCGGGCCAAGCTGGACACTCCCAAGGAATAAGATCGGGAGGTCCCGCGCATCGCGGGAAGGCGCCGGAGCACCTGGCGCTTTCCGCGCAGATCGACGTCGATCCGGGGCCGCAGCATGCGGCCCCGTTTTTTTTGCAGGAGGCGCACGAGAGATGGCACGGGATGCGGAAGACGATGTGGCGGGCGGCACGGATTTCGCGGAGGCGATGACCCGCTCGGAGCTGATTTCCCGGCTGGCAGAGCGTTATCCGCAACTGGTCGTCAAGGATGCGGAGTTCGCCGTCCGGACCATCCTGGAGGCGATGGCGCGCACGCTGGCCGAGGGTAACCGCATCGAAATCCGCGGTTTCGGCAGTTTTGCGCTGTCGTACCGTCCGCCGCGCATCGGTCGCAACCCCAAGTCCGGCGAAAAGGTCCTGGTGCCGGAAAAGCGGGTTCCTCACTTCAAGCCGGGCAAGGAACTGCGCGAGCGGGTCGATCGGGGGCGCACTGCCGAAGACCGGTCGTAGCGCAGGGGCGGGCGCACGCATGCGCCGATCCCGGTCCGGCGGGTCTGCGTCGGCACCGTTTCACCGCGCCCGCTCCTAGACCATCCAGCCGAAGCGCGCCGCGTCGGCTTCGTTCAGAATGACGGTCCGGGGACGTGCTGTACCGGTACCGTGGTCCGGGTATTTCCGGGAGGATCTTGATGCGCTTTCTAGCCTGGGTGTTCAATTTTGCGTTGTTTGTCGTGGCGCTCGGCTTTGCGCTGTCGAACACGGACAGCGTCGAGTTGCACTTTCTTGTCGGAAAATTGTCCTGGAACGCTCCACTGGTCGTCTTTCTGCTGATCTTCCTGATCGCCGGTGTCGTCCTGGGGCTGCTCGCAGCGACGCCGTCGCTGTTTCGCCAGCGGCGGGAGATTTCCCGCTTGCGCAAGGCGATGCGGCTTGGCGCACGCGCGGGCGCCACGGCGACGCCGGGCGCTTCCGGAGCCGCTCCGGAGCCGGTGATCGATGCGGGACCATGAGCGGCTTGCCGATTCCCGCGCGCGATGCCTGAATTCGAGACCTGGTGGCTGCTGGCCATTCCGCTGTTCTTCGGACTGGGCTGGTTCGCGGCGCGTTTCGATGCCAGGCAGGCCGGCGAGGCCGCGCAGCACAAGGGCCTGCCCGATGCCTATTTCCGCGGGCTCAATTTTCTGCTGAACGAGCAGTCGGATCAGGCGATCGATGCCTTCATCGAAGTCATGCGGATCGATCCGGAGACGATCGAACTGCATTTCGCGCTGGGGAACCTGTTCCGTCGCCGCGGCGAAACCGACCGGGCCATCCGCGTGCACCAGCACCTGGTCGATCGCGCCGATCTCGATCCGGCGCAACGCGAACAGGCGCTGTTCGAACTCGGCCAGGATTTCTGGAAGGCGGGTCTGCTCGATCGTGCCGAAGACTGTTTCCACCGTCTCGAACACAGCCGTTTCGGCCTGCAGTCGCTGCAGTACCGCCTCGAAGTCGCGCAGGCGGTGCGCGACTGGCCGCAGGCGATCGAGCTGGCGCAGCGTCGGCAACGGGAGTCGGGCGAGAGCCAGGCACGGCTGATTGCGCATTTCCATTGCGAGCAGGCCGTGCAACTGCTGGAATCCGGTGAGCCACAACCGGTGGCAGACATCCTGTGCCGGCTGGACGAGGCCGAGCGCGCCGATCCGACCCATCCCCGTTCCTGGCTGCTGCGCGGGGAACTGGCGATGCGCGAAGGCGATCCGGCAGCGGCGATCGACGCGTGGCGGCAGGTGCAACAGGGCAATGCCGCCTGGCTGACCCTGGTGGCGCCGGCCTGGCTGGCGGCATTCACGGCGCTGGGACGAGGCGAGGAAGGCTTCGCCGCACTCGAAGAGGTCCAGCGTGCACACCCTTCGATCGACATCTTTGCCGCCCTGCTCGACGCCCGCGCCGCCAGCGATGGACGTGCCGACACCGTGCACTGGGCCCGACAGGCGCTGCGCCAGTCGCCGTCACTGCTGGGACTCTACAAACTGCTGGAACTGCAGGCAGGTATCTCCGGGGACGGGCAGCGTGAGGCCATCGAACTCGCGCGCGAAGCCATCGGTACCCAGGCACGCCGCCTGTCGCGCTATGTCTGCACGAACTGCGGCTTCAAGGCAGTGCATTTCTACTGGCAGTGCCCCGGGTGCAACCACTGGGACAGCTATGAGCCCAGACGCAGCGAGGAACTCGAGCGTGGCTGAATCCGTGCGCGTCGTCCCCGGGAACGCTGCGCCCGGCGATCCACCTGACCTCGTGGCCGCGCACCGGCCCGCACCCGCGCAGCGGCCGGGGCCGAGCCGGGGCCCGGATTTTTCGCTGGCGCGCGTGCTCGTGGTCGGCGATCTGATGCTCGATCGCTACTGGTTCGGTGAAGTGTCCCGCATTTCGCCGGAGGCACCGGTGCCGGTCGTGCACGTCGACCGCTCCGAGGAGCGTCTGGGCGGCGCCGCCAACGTGGCCTTCAACGCCGCCACTCTCGGTGCGCGTGTACGCCTGGTCGGCGTGGTTGGGGAAGATGAACCGGGCGCGCGCATCGAGTCGCTGGCCCGCGCCTGCGGCATCGGATTCGACGCTGCGCGCGAGGCGGCCGTGCCGACGACGATCAAGCTGCGCGTGATCGGGCGCAATCAGCAGTTGCTGCGGGTCGACTTCGAGCAGGATCCGGGCGAGGGGACGCAGGAGGCGATGCTGGCCTCGGTGCGTGCGGCGCTGCCGGACAGCCAGGTGCTGGTGCTGTCCGACTACGGCAAGGGCACACTCGCCCGTGTCGACCGGCTGATCGCGCTCGGGCGCGACGCGGGCCGGACCGTGGTCGTCGACCCCAAGGGAGATGATTTTTCACGTTATGCCGGGGCGACAGTGCTCACGCCGAACCGCGCCGAATTGCGCATGGTGGTCGGGCGCTGGCGCGACGAGGCGGATCTGCGCGCGCGCGCCCAGCGCCTGCGCGAAGCGCTGGGCATCGATCATCTGCTGCTCACCCGTTCCGAAGAAGGCGTGACGCTCTTTTCCGCGGACCGCATCCTCGATGTCGCGGCCCATGCGCTCGAGGTCTACGACGTTTCGGGGGCCGGCGACACGGTCGTCGCCGTCCTGGCCGCGGCACTGGCCGCGGGACAGGCGCTGGAGGATGCAGTGCAGATCGCCAATCGCGCGGCCGGCATCGTCGTCGGCAAGCTCGGCACGGCAGCGGTCACGCCGGCGGAGCTGTTCGCATGAAACGGATCGCCGTGCGGTGCCTGTTCGCGCTTCTGTTCGGCCTGGGATGGGGCGTGGCAATGGCCGTCGATGCCAATACCGCGTCGAGCGAGGAACTGCAGACGATCCGCGGCATCGGCCCGGCCATGGCGGCGCGCATCCTGGACGAGCGGCGCAAGGGTGCATTCCGCGATGCCGATGATCTGCGCGACCGGGTACGCGGGATCGGGGAGAAGAATCTCGGCCGGATGCGTGCTGCCGGGCTGGAAGTACGTGCCGGCGGCCATGCAACGAGTGCAGTCGGTTCGGCGCGCGTGAATGAACTGTCGTCGGACGCAGACGCATCCGTGGCCGGTGCAGCAAACGCGGTGCGTGCGCCTGTCGAATATCACATCGGCCGTGCGCGCTGAAGCGATGGACATGCCGGAGACGTCGAACCGGCCGGCCGGTACGGATCGGTCCGGTGCTGCCGGGGACACCGGGGAGGCCTGTTGACCCGTTCTGCCGGATCCTTCTCATGGCACCCGCTCGGGGAGCGCCTGCGCCTGTATGCGCAGTTGACGCGGCTGGATCGTCCGATCGGCACCCTGCTGCTGCTGTGGCCGACGCTGTGGGCATTGTTCGTCGCCGCGCGCGGCTGGCCCGGGTTCTACGTGTTCTTCGCCTTCACGCTCGGCACCTTCCTGATGCGCTCGGCCGGCTGCGCGATCAACGACTGGGCCGATCGTGACTTCGACGGGCACGTCAAGCGCACGCGCGGACGCCCGCTGCCCGCCGGCACCCTGCGCTCGCGCGAGGCCGTGCTCGTGTTCGTCGTGCTGTCGGTGATCGCGCTGCTGCTCGTGCTGCCGTTTCCGCCGCTGGTGTGGGCGCTGGCCGTCGTCGCGGCCTTTCTGGCCATCAGCTATCCGTTCACCAAGCGCTTCTTCGCCCTGCCGCAGGCGTATCTCGGCATTGCGTTCGGTTTCGGCATCCCGATGGGCTTCGCCGCCGTACTGGACACGCTGCCCGCGGCCTGTGGCTGGATGCTGGCGGCGAACGTGTTCTGGGCGCTCGCCTACGACACCGAATATGCGATGGTCGATCGCGACGACGATCTGAAGATCGGCATCCGCACTGCCGCCATCACGTTCGGACGCTTCGACGTCCTGATCGTCATGCTCTGCTATGCCGCCACCCTGGCGCTGCTGGTGCAGGTGGGTCGCATCGAACAGCTTGGCTGGCCCTGGTATGGCGGGCTGGCGGCAGCCGGCCTGATCGCCGTCTGGCACTACCGGATGATTCGCGGGCGCAGTCGCGAAGGCTGCTTTCGTGCGTTCAACCACAACAACTGGTTCGGTGCGGTCATCTTTGCCGGGGCCGCGCTCAGTTTCGCGTAGCAGTCTCCTCCTGCGGAGGATCCTGACCGAATTCGTCCCCGAGTTCGGCACTGCGCTCGCGTGCCGCGCGCAGCGCGTCGACGAAGGTCGCGCGCAGCGGGCTGGCTTCGAAGACCGCCAGCGCAGCGGCCGTCGTCCCGCCGCGCGAGGTGACCCGCTCGCGCAGAAGAGGCACCGGATCGTCGCTTTGCAGCGCCAGCTCGGCCGCGCCGGCGAAGGTGTGCAGCACCAGCTGGCGCGCCTGGCGCTCGTCCAGCCCCAGTTCCCGCGCGCCGTCCTGCATCGCTTCCATCATCAGGAAGACATAGGCCGGGCCGCTGCCGCTCACGGCCGTGACCGTGTCGAGCGCCGCTTCCTGGTCGACCCATACCACCTGACCGACGCCGGCCAGGCTGCGCGTGGCCAGATCGCGGTCGGCTTCCGTCACGGCATCGAGCGCGAACAGGCCGGTGACCCCCCGGCTGATCAGTGCCGGCGTGTTCGGCATTGCGCGCACGATGCGCGGGTGATTCCCCAGCCAGCGCGACAGGTCGGCGCTGCGGATACCGGCAGCGATGCTGACGACGAGCGCACCGGAGAGTGCCTGCGCCAGTCCGTCGAGCGCCGCACGCATCTGCTGGGGCTTGACCGCGAGCAGGCACAACCCGGCGCCGGCCAGCACGTCCGGGTCCGCGCTTTCGAGCGTATGGACGCCGAATTGCTCGCGCAGGGTTTCGCGTCGCAGTGCCGAAGGCTCGACGACGTGGATCGAGTCCGGGTCGGTGTCGCGGCCGACGAGGCCGCCGATCAGGGCAGTGGCCATGTTGCCGCCGCCGATGAAGGCGATTTTCATGATCGATCTCCAGAACGCCGCAACAGCCCGACCGGGCGCATGCCGAGCGCGAGCAGCGCCAGCGCGTAGAAGAGGGCGCCGCCGCCCACGAAGCCGAGCACGAGCGCGATGCGCAACCCCGGACTGTGCCGCAATGCGATCCAGTCGAATTGCCCGGCACCGTACCAGAGTGCGATGGCCAGCAACCCCGATGCGCCGATGGTCTGCAGCAGGAATCCGCCCCAGCCCGGGGACGGCCGCCACAGACCGCGGCGATGCAGTCCGCGCAGCAGCATGGTCGCATTGGCCAGCGCACCGAGCGAGATCGACACCGTCAGGCCGGCGTGCTGCAGCCACGGTACGGTCAGCACATTGAGCAACTGGGTGACGACGAGGACGACCAGCGCGATGCGTACCGGTGTGCGGACGTCCTGACTGGCGTAATAGCCGGGTGCAAGCACCTTGACGGCAATCAGCCCGACGATGCCGATCGAATAGCCGCTCACCGCGCGTTGCGTCATCGCGACGTCGTGCGCGCTGAAGCGCCCGTAGTGAAACAGCATCGCGGTCAGTGGCTCGGCCAGCGCCGCCAGGCCGACCATGCAGGGCACCGCCAGCACCACGCACAGGCGCAGCCCCCAGTCGAGCAGCGAGCGGTATTCCTCGGCGTGATTGCCGGCACGGGCGCGGGACAGCGTCGGCAGCAGCACGGTGCCGAGGGCGACCCCGAGCAGCGCCGTCGGAAATTCCATCAGCCGGTCGCCGTAGGAGATCCACGACACGCTGCCGGCGGCCAGGCGCGATGCGATGTGCGTGTTGATCAGCAGACTGATCTGCGCGACCGACACGGCCAGTGCCGCCGGTCCCATCAGGGCGAGGACGCGGCGGGTGTGTCCGTCGCGCAGTGCCGCGCCGATCCCGATGCCGATGCGCGGCAGCATGCCGACGCGGTACAGCGCCGGCACCTGCAGCGCCAGTTGTGCGATGCCGCCGAGAACCACACCGGCGGCCAGCGCGTAGACCGGCGGGTCGAAACGATCGGACAGGCCGAGGGCCGCACCGATGAAGGCGAGATTGAGTAGTACCGGCGTGAAGGCCGGGACGGCATAGTGGCGCCAGGTGTTCAGGATGCCGGCCGCCAGCGAGATCAGCGACACGAACACGATGTACGGGAACATCCAGCGCGTCATGACGATGGCGGCGTCGAAGACCTCGGGTTGCGCACGCAGGCCGAAGGCGACGACACTGACGATGGCCGGTGCCGCCAGGATGCCGACCAGCGCCACGACGATGAGGCTCCAGAACAGCACGGTGGCGATACGGTCGATCACGAGGTGCACGGCGGCGTCGGCGGCGGCCGGATCGTCCGGATGCTGCTCTTCTGCCCGGGTGCGCGTCTCGGCCAGGATCGGCACGAAAGCCTGGGAAAAGGCGCCTTCGGCGAACAGGCGGCGCAACAGGTTCGGCAGGCGGAAGGCGACGAAGAAGGCATCGGTGAAGCCGCTGGCGCCGAAGATCACCGCCGTGATGTTTTCGCGCGCCAGGCCGGTGATGCGCGACAGCAGGGTCAGGCCGCTGATGGTCGCGGCGGATCCGACCAGGCTCATCGGTGCGTCACGGGATTCGGAGGAACGGGCTTTCATCTGTTCCTTGAGCAGGAACCTTCTTGTTGGTTATAATCCGAGGCTTTCCAGAATTTTCCGGATGGCTTGCGCGCGGATTTCTTTCCGCCGCGCCAGGTACGGCCGGATCGCGACAGAGCAGGATTCTCTCATGGCAAATATTGCATCGGCGCGCAAGCGCGCCCGACAGGCCGTTCAGCGCAACCGGCGCAACTCGAGCCTGCGTTCGCGCCTGCGCACGGCGATCAAGTCCGTGCGCAAGGCAATTGCCGCCGGCGACGCGTCGGCCGCCCGCAGCAGCTTCCAGTCGGCGCAGGGCGTGATCGATCGCATCGCCGACAAGGACATCGTCCACAAGAACGCCGCGGCGCGCTACAAGAGCCGCCTGGCCGCCGCCGTCAAATCGATGTCTTCCTGACGCGCGGGACGTCCCCCGCCCGGGGGACACGGACAGGCGTCACTTCCGGCCTGTCCTGAAGGCCGGTTTTCGCGTCCGGGGCCATATGGGGGTACGGGGCCACAACCCCTCCGGACGGCAGCCCGCATCGCATCACCCGCCTTTCCGCATTCACTGTCTGCGCCCGAACAGCGCGGTCCCGATCCGCACGATCGTCGCGCCTTCGGCGATCGCCGCTTCGAGATCGCCGGACATCCCCATCGACAACGTATCGAAGCCTGCCGCAGCCTCGGGCTCGAGCCGGCTGCGGATTTCCTCGTGCAGGATCCGCAGTTGCGCGAAACGCCGCCGCTGAAGAGCCTCGTCGTCCGTCGGTTCGGGAATCGTCGTCAGGCCGCGCAGGCGCAGCATCGGCAGCGTCGCGCACAGCGCCGCCAGCGTCCGGGCATCGGCCGGGGCAACCCCGCTCTTCGATGCTTCTCCCGAGACATTGACCTGGATGCAGACCTGCAGCGCACCGAGGTGCGCCGGACGCTGGTCGGCGAGCCGGTGCGCGATCTTCGCGCGGTCGAGTGAGTGCAGCCAGGCAAAGTGTTCCGCGATCGGTTTCGTCTTGTTGGACTGGACCGGGCCGATGAAGTGCCATTCGAGCGGCGACCCGGGGGGTTCCTGCGCGCCGGCCGTCGTCCCGACCGTTGCGCGGGCATGGGCGAGGGCGACGTCCGGTGCCGATCGACCGGTGCTCCCGGGCAGCCGTTCGTCGCGGCAGGCGGCGATCTTGTCCAGTGCCTCTTGCAGATAGTTCTCGCCGAATGCACGCTGCCCGCAGGTTGCCAGTGCCAGTACGTCTGCGGCCGGGAAGGTCTTGCTCACGGCCAGCAGGCGCACCGAGTCGCGGGCTCGCCCGGCGGCATCGCAGGCCCGGGCGATGCGGGCGAGTACGTGTTCGTGGTTCTGGCGCAGCGATTCGGGATCGTTCATCGTCGGTTTGTCCGTGAAGCGGGCCGTTGGCCAGCCGAAAGCGACCGGCCGGACGGTTCCGGTGACGAAGATAACAGCACCGGTGCGTCAATGACGTAAGTGCGTGACGCAGGTGCGGATCACGATTGCGAAGGACATCGATGGATATTGCCGAGCTGCTCGCATTCGCCGTGAAGAACAATGCCTCGGACCTGCACCTGTCATCGGGTCTGCCGCCGATGATCCGGGTTCATGGCGACGTGCGGCGCATCAACCTGCCGCCGATGGATCACCGGCAGGTGCACGGCATGATCTACGACATCATGAGCGATGCGCAGCGCAAGGAATACGAGGATCGTCTCGAGTGCGATTTCTCGTTCGCCATTCCCGGGCTCGCCCGCTTCCGGGTCAACGCCTTCGTGCAGCAGCGCGGCGCTGGCGCCGTATTGCGCACGATTCCGTCGAAAGTGCTCACCCTCGAGGAACTCGCGGCACCGAAGATCTTTTCGCAGATCGCGATGATGCCGCGTGGCCTGGTGCTGGTGACCGGCCCGACCGGTTCGGGCAAGTCGACGACGCTGGCGGCCATGGTCGATCACGTCAACCAGAACACGTACGGCCACATCCTGACGATCGAGGATCCGATCGAATTTCTGCATGAATCCCGACGCTGCCTGATCAACCAGCGCGAGGTCGGACCGATGACGCAGTCGTTCGACAACGCGCTGCGTTCGGCGCTGCGCGAGGATCCGGACATCATTCTCGTCGGCGAATTGCGCGATCTTGAAACGATCCGCCTGGCGCTCACGGCGGCCGAGACCGGGCACCTCGTGTTCGGCACCTTGCACACGTCATCGGCGGCCAAGACGGTCGACCGGATCATCGACGTCTTTCCGGCCGCCGAGAAGGACATGGTGCGCGCCATGCTGTCCGAATCGCTGCGCGCCGTGATCTCGCAGGCGCTGCTCAAGACGAAGGACGGCAACGGCCGGGTCGCGGTGCACGAGATCATGATCGGCACGCCGGCAATCCGCAACCTGATCCGCGAGGCGAAGATCGCCCAGATGAATTCGATGATCCAGACGGGCGGCGCCCAGGGCATGCAGACGCTCGACCAGGCGCTGACCGACCTGGTCCGGCGCAATGTCATCTCCATCGCGGAAGCCCGCAATGCGGCGGCGGTCAAGGAGAACTTCCCCGGCTGACGGCCGGGCCGACCGCCATCAGAAGGATCGGGGAGGCGCAGTACGATGAATCGTGAGCAGGCAGCACAGTTTCTGCATCAGTTGCTCGGCCTGATGTGCACGCGCGATGGTTCGGATCTTTTCCTCACCGTCGATTTTCCGCCGGCACTGAAGATCGACGGCCGCGTGCACCGGGTTTCCGGCACGTCGCTGACGGCTCAGCAGACGATCGATCTGGCGCGTGCGCTGATGAACGACCGTCAGGCGGCCGAGTTCGAAGCGGCGAAGGAAGTCAACTTCGCCATCAGTCCGGCCGGGATCGGACGTTTTCGCGTCAATGCCTTCGTGCAGCAGAACCGGGTCGGCATCGTGCTGCGCCGGATCAATACCGAGATTCCCGGTTTCGAGGAACTCAATCTGCCCACGCAGATGAAGGATCTGGTGCTGGCCAAGCGCGGGCTGATGATCATCGTCGGCGCGACCGGTTCGGGCAAGTCGAACACGCTGGCGGCGATGATCGGGCATCGCAACGAGATGACCAACGGTCACATCGTCACGATCGAGGACCCCGTCGAATTCGTGCACCCGCATCGCAACTGCATCATCACGCACCGGGAGATCGGGGTCGACACCGAAAGCTGGGAAATCGCGCTGAAGAATGCGCTGCGCCAGGCGCCCGATGTGATCATGATCGGCGAGATCCGCGACCGCGAGACGATGGAGCACGCGATCGCCTTCGCCGAGACCGGTCACCTGTGTCTGGCAACCCTGCACTCGAACAGCGCCAATCAGGCGCTGGACCGGATCATCAACTTCTTTCCGGAAGACCGGCGCGAGCAGCTGCTGATGGATCTGTCGCTGAACCTGAAGGCGATCATTTCGCAGCGGCTCATTCCGCTGGCTTCCGGCAACGGACGCATCCCGGCGGTGGAAATCATGCTGAATTCTCCGCTGATCGCCGACCTGATCTTCAAGGGCAGTGTCGGCGACATCAAGGAGGTCATGAAGAAAAGCCGGGAAATCGGCATGCAGACCTTCGACCAGGCCCTGTTCGAATTGTTCGAGGCCGAGAAGATCAGTTACGATGATGCGCTGCGCAATGCGGATTCGGTCAACGACCTGCGGCTGAACATCAAGCTGAACAGCCGCCACTCAGAGCGCGACTTTGCGCGCGACACGGCACATCTGGGGATTGTCTGAGGCGGTCGGTCAGGTGCCCGCCGCTGCGTACGCCTCAGTCCTTGTGACGGAAGCGGATGCGACCCTTGGTCAGGTCGTACGGTGACAGCTCCATCGTGACCCGATCGCCGGGCAGCACGCGGATGCGGTGTTTCTTCATCTTGCCGGCGGCATAGGCCGACACTTCGAAGCCGTTGTTCAGGGTCACCCGGTAGCGGGTGTCCGGCAGAACCTCGGCGACGATGCCTTCCATTTCGATCAGTTCTTCCTTGGCCATTTCTTCATGCTCCTGTGTTCGTACTCCTCTGTCCGTACCCCGGAGGCGGGGTTTCGTTTGATGACAGATGCCCGGCAGTCCGGACCGGGCCGATGCACCGGATCTTCCGGTGCCGCGTTTCATCCCTGACGGGACATTGGGCGCACGCGATTGCGCGTCTGCCGCTGAACCGGTCGATTATAGGGTAAAAGCGCCTGTTTGTTGAGATATGGGCGCTGATCCGGTTTTGCAAGCCGATCGGGTCTCATGATTCGGCGGCGCTCGTCCCGCGTCCGGCTGCACGGATGTCGAAACCGTAGAGACGGCATTCGATGGCGCCGTTGAACAGGGGCGTGCGCCGATCTTCGCGCATGCCGAGCGATTGCGGCAGGCGGGCATCGCTGCTCAGCATCGCCAGGCGCCAGCCGGGGAATGCCTGTTTGAGGGTATCGCCGAAACGGCTCATCGTCTCTTCGTGCTGCCGGTCGATGGATTCGACGGATGTGCCGAATCGGTCGGAGCGGTCGGAGCGCGCGTGGATGCGCTGGCCGTAGGGCGGATTGGTGACGATCCAGCCAGGCTTCGTTCCGGGCGCACGCACGCGGGTCGCATCGGCCACCTGCCAGTCGATGGCCTGTTCCGGCAGGCCGGCCCGCAGCGCATTGCGTCTGGCCTGTTCGATGGCGCGCCGGTCCCGGTCGGAGGCCGTGATCGATGGCCTGTCCGGCAGGGCCAGCACGGCTTGCGTGGTCTCGCGGCCGTGCCGGACCGCCTCGTCACGCAGCCGCTGCCACAGGGCCGGATCGTGGTCGAGCAGACGCTCGAAACCGAAGGTGCGGGCGATTCCGGGCGCCAGGCCAAACACCCGCTGCGCGGCTTCGATGGCGATCGTGCCCGAACCGCAGAACGGGTCGCAGAGCGCTTTCTGCGGTGTCCAGCCGGCGAGCACGAGCAGGCCGGCGGCGAGGTTCTCCTTCAGGGGCGCCTCACCCTTGTCATCGGCCCCGGCGCGCCAGCCGCGCTTGAACAGGGGCTCGCCACTCAGGTCCACATAGAGAATCGCCGTACGCGCCTCCAGCCAGGCGAACACGCGTACGTCCGGCGCCCGGGTGTCGATGGAGGGGCGGGCGCCGGTCGTGTCGCGCAGACGATCCACGATGCCGTCCTTGATGCGCAGCGTGGCGAAGTTCAGGCTGCGCAGCGGCGAGTGGCGCGCACGCACATCGACGCGCAGCGTATGGTCGGCGCTCAGCAGCCGCTCCCAGTCGACGCTTCTGGCCAGCCGGTACAGATCGTCATCGTCACGGTAGCGCCGCTGGGCGACGGTGCGCAGCACGCGGCTGGCCAGTCGTGAATGCAGATTGGCTGAGTATGCGACGGTGCGATCGCCACGGAAATGCACGCCGCCGCCGGTGGGCCGGCAGTCGCTGGCGCCCAGTGCAGCGAGTTCCGTGGCCAGCGCCGCTTCGAGCCCGCGCGGGCACAGGGCAAACAGGTCGGACTGCTGGTCGTGTTGCGGATCGTGTTGCGCGGGCGGCGTCGACGGTCGTTTCACCGACTGTGCCGGAGATCGTCCG
>DAIUFU010000006.1:0-35487 GCA_036844405.1 Burkholderiaceae bacterium
CCGTGCAGGTGATCCCGCACATCACCAACGAGATCCAGGCCTTCATCGAGCGCGGCGCGCACATCGGCGCACCCGATGCACCGCAGGTGGCCATCGTGGAGATCGGCGGCACGGTGGGCGACATCGAGTCGCTGCCGTTTCTCGAAGCCGTGCGGCAGATGAGCCTGAAGCTCGGGCGCGGCAACACGTGCTTCGTTCACCTGACGCTGGTGCCGTTCATCTCGTCGGCGGGAGAACTGAAGACCAAGCCGACGCAGCACTCGGTGCAGAAACTGCGCGAGATCGGGATCCAGGCCGACATGCTGATGTGTCGTGCCGATCGCCGCATCCCCGACGAGGAACTGGCGAAGATCTCGTTGTTCTCGAACGTGCCGCCCGATTCGGTGATCTCGGTGCAGGATGCCGATTCGATCTACCGGATTCCGCGCATGCTGCACGAGCAGGGCGTCGATCGCACCCTGTGCGAACTCCTGCGCCTCGATACGCGTCCGGCCGACCTCAGGGTCTGGGACGATCTGGTGTATCGGCTCGAGCATCCCGGGCACGAAGTACGCCTGGCGATGGTCGGCAAGTACGTCGATCTGACGGAGTCCTACAAGTCGCTCAGCGAAGCGCTGGTTCACGCCGGTATCCATACCGGGAGCCGCATCACGATCGAATACATCGATTCCGAGCACATCGAGGCCGAAGGCACGGCGATGCTGGCCGACTTCGATGCGATCCTCGTTCCCGGCGGTTTCGGTCGACGGGGCGTGGAGGGCAAGATCCGTGCGATCCATCATGCACGCGAAAACGGCGTCCCGTTTCTCGGCATCTGCCTCGGGATGCAACTGGCGGTGGTCGAGTTCGCCCGGCATGTGTGCGGCCTCGAGGGCGCCAACAGCAGCGAGTTCGACCCTGCCACCGTGCATCCGGTCATCGCGCTGATCACCGAGTGGCACGACGGTGAAGGGCGCCTGGAAACACGCGCCGCCGGTTCGGATCTGGGCGGCACCATGCGTCTCGGAGCGCAGCGCTGCCCGACTGTGCCCGGCACGATTGCGGCTTCCGTCTACGGCGAATCGGTCAATGAGCGGCACCGGCACCGCTACGAAGTGAACAACGGCTACATCGCGCGCCTGCAGGAAGAGGGACTCGTCGTCTCGGCCCGTACGCCCGTCGACGGGCTCACCGAAATCATCGAGTTGCCGCGCACCGGTGCGCTGGCCCATCCGTGGTTCGTCGGCGTGCAGTTCCATCCCGAATTCACGTCGACGCCGCGCACCGGCCATCCGCTGTTTCGCGCCTATGTCGAAGCGGCCATCGCCCGTGCACAGGATCGGCGCCTGGCCACCAGCGCGCCGGTGGTTCGTCTGGCATGAGCGCGTCCGCAGTAATGCCGCTGTGCGGATTCGAGGCGGGGCTGGATCGTCCGCTGTTCCTGATCGCCGGCCCCTGCGTGATCGAGTCGCGCCAGCTGGCCCTGGACACGGCCGGTGCACTGAAGGAAATCACGACGCGTCTCGGCGTGCCCTTCATCTACAAGTCATCCTTCGACAAGGCCAATCGCAGTTCGGGCCGTTCGTTTCGCGGGCCGGGAATCGACGAGGGCCTGAAGATCCTCGATGAGGTGCGGCGCAGCATCGGCGTGCCGGTGCTCACCGATGTGCACGAGACCGGGCAGATCGATGCGGTGGCCGCGGTGGTCGACGTGCTGCAGACGCCGGCATTCCTTGCCCGCCAGACCGATTTCATCCGCGCGGTGGCCGCTGCCGGCCGGCCGGTGAATATCAAGAAAGCGCAGTTCATGGCACCGCACGACATGAAGCACGTGGTCGACAAGGCACGTGCCGCCGCCGTCGAGGCCGGTGGTGACGGCGACAACATCCTCGTGTGCGAGAGAGGCGTTTCCTTCGGCTACAACAATCTCGTCTCCGACATGCGTGCGCTGGCGATCCTGCGTGAAACCGGCTGCCCGGTCGTCTTCGACGCCACGCACTCGGTACAGCTGCCGGGCGGGCAGGGCACTTCGTCGGGCGGCCAGCGCGAATTCGTCCCGGTGCTCGCGCGGGCGGCGGTGGCCACGGGCGTCGCGGGCGTGTTCATGGAAACGCACCCGGATCCCGGGCATGCGCTGTCCGATGGCCCGAATGCGTGGCCGTTGCCGCAACTCGAGGAACTGCTTGCCACGCTGAAGTCGCTCGACGCGCTGGTCAAGCGTGCCGGGTTTCCCGAACTGACGCTGGCGGGCGATGCCGGCTGAAAAGCATTGCCGCCCGACGGGGTGCGGACCGCAACCCGCCGGGTGCGTCGGGCATGGAGTGCGCTTGCAGGCCGCTTTGCCGACTCTGGCCGGTACCGAACGAGAGATCACCGAACCCGAGGAGGAATCCAGATGTCCGCTTATGTGATCGTCGATGCTGTCGTCAGCGATCCCGAACGCTATCGGGAGTACATGGCCCTGTCGCCCGCGGCGATCGAGGCGGCCGGCGGCCGCTTCGTCGTCCGGGGCGGCGCCTGCGAGACCCTGGAGGGAGACTGGCGGCCATCACGCATGGTCGTCGTCGAATTTCCGGATCTGGCCGCAGCGCGTGCCTTTTACGATTCGGAACGCTACCGGGAGGCACGGGCGCGCCGCGCCGGTGCCACGGAACATTTCAACATGATCGTCGTAGAGGGAGTCGAAACCAGATGAGTGCGATCGTCGACATCATTGGCCGCGAGGTACTCGATTCGCGCGGCAACCCTACCGTCGAATGTGACGTCCTGCTGGAAACGGGCGTCATGGGCCGGGCAGCAGTACCGTCGGGGGCATCGACTGGTTCGCGCGAAGCGATCGAACTGCGCGACGGCGACGGCGCCCGGTATCTCGGCAAGGGCGTGTTGCGCGCCGTCGAGCACATCAATACCGAGATCTCCGAATCGGTGATGGGGCTGGACGCGACCGAGCAGGCCTGGATCGACCGCACGATGATCGAACTGGACGGCACCGAGAACAAGTCGCGGCTCGGCGCCAATGCGATGCTGGCCGTGTCGATGGCAGTGGCCAAGGCGGCGGCCGACGATTCCGGGCTGCCGCTGTACCGCTATTTCGGCGGCTCCGGCGCGATGGCGCTGCCGGTGCCGATGATGAACGTGATCAACGGCGGTGCACACGCCAACAACAGCCTCGATCTGCAGGAATTCATGATCGTGCCGCTGGGCGCACCCAGTCTGCGCGAGGCGCTGCGTTATGGCGCGGAGGTCTTTCATGCGCTGAAGAAACTCATCCACGATCGCGGCCTGTCGACCGCCGTCGGCGATGAAGGCGGCTTCGCGCCGAGCGTGCAGAATCACGAAGCCGCGATCCAGCTCATCCTGGAAGCCATCGACGCCGCCGGCTACGAGCCGGGCAGCCAGATCGCGCTCGCGCTCGACTGCGCGGCGAGCGAATTCTTCCGCGATGGTCGCTACCATCTGGCCGGCGAGGGCCTGACCCTGAGCGCCAATGATTTTGCCAACCTGCTGTCGACCTGGTGCGACCGCTATCCGATCATCTCGATCGAGGACGGCATGGCAGAGAACGACTGGGACGGCTGGAAGCTGCTCACCGATGTGCTCGGCGACCGGGTGCAGCTGGTTGGCGACGACCTGTTCGTCACCAATACCGCGATCCTGCAGCGTGGCATCGACGAAGGCGTGGCCAATTCGATCCTGGTGAAGATCAACCAGATCGGTACGCTCACCGAGACCTTCGCCGCCATCGAACTGGCCAAGCGGCACAACTACACGGCGGTCATCTCGCACCGCTCGGGCGAGACGGAAGACACGACGATTGCCGATATTGCCGTGGCCACCAATGCGCTGCAGATCAAGACCGGCTCGATGAGCCGTACCGATCGGGTGGCCAAGTACAACCAGCTGCTGCGCATCGAGGAGGATCTGGGCGAAGTCGCCGGCTGGCCCGGACGTTCGGCGTTCTACAATCTGCGCTGACCGGGAAGGTACCGGTCGAAGCCCGTGTCGCCCGGATTCGTCCGGTGGCAGGTATCAGCGGCCGTGCGATGATTGGACACCGGCCGTGCCGTTCGGGCACTGGCCGACAGTAGCGGAGAAACGTTCCGGGTGCGCTTTCTCGCCATTCTTCTCGCCGGCCTGCTCGTGCTGATCCAGTACCCACTCTGGCTCGGCAAGGGCGGCTGGCTGCGCGTGCGCGAACTCGATTACCAGCTGCAGGCGCAACAGACGCTCAATGCGCGCCTGGCTTCGCGCAACGAGGTGCTCGAGGCCGAGGTTGCCGATCTGCGCGCCGGCAAGCAGGCACTTGAGGAGCGTGCTCGCTACGGTCTCGGAATGATCCGGCCCGACGAGCTGTTCATCCAGGTCAATGAAGCGGCCCCGGAGCGTCGGCATTCCGGCTCACAGGTGCGTACGGCGGCACTCGACAGCGAGCGCGGGAATCAACTCGACGATCATGTCGATCGCAGCACGCGGTAGAAGCCGGCGACCGCACCCCGTGTGCCCGGTAAGTCGTGGAACCCGGCCAGGCGTTTCTCCCGAAGTCAGGTGACTACCGACCAGATGATGGATTCAAAGCCTTTCACCCTGCCGTTTCGCGGCATTTCGCCAGCCATCGGGACACCGGCCGCGTTCTTCGACCGAGCCTGTGCCGTTCTCGGACGGGCGCGCATCGGACGCGCAGCGGCGTTTGCGCCGTTTGCCGTCGTGCGCGCCGACGGTCACGTCATCAATGCCGGCGACGACTTCTTTCTCGGTGCACACGCCACCGTGCACATCGCTCACGATCTGTACGGTTCGACGATTGGCGATCGCGTGACCGTTGGTCGCAATTCGATCGTGCATGCGTGTACGATCGGTGACGACTGCGTGCTCGAGGACGACGTCGCCGTCCTCGATGGAGCGGCTGTCGGCAGCGGTTGTGTACTCGCCGCCGGCTCGGTTGTCTACCCGCGTGCGATGCTGCCGCCGGGGCACTGGTGCGAAGGCTCGCCGGCACAGCCTGTCCGTACGCTCACCGCCAGCGAGCGCGATGAACTGCGCGAGCGGGTACGCGCGTCGGCACGCAGCTGCGACACGACCAGCGCCCAGGAGTTCCGGATCGAAGCCGGCGCCGGGAGCTATGTCGCGGCCACCACAGTCGGGCGGGCCCACCTGGTTCTCGGGACGCAGGCGAGCATCTGGTTCGGTTGCGTGCTGGACGCCGACGAGCATCCGATTCGCATCGGTGCGGGCACCAATGTGCAGGACAACAGCGTGCTGCGCACCTCGACACGTGCGATCGAGATCGGTGAACGGACGACGATCGGACACAATGTACTGCTTGAAGATTGCACGATCGGTTCCGGCTCGCTCATCGGCATGGGCAGTCGGCTGGCGCCGGGGACGACAGTGCAGGACGATGTGTTCGTCGCCGCCGGCACGCATACCAGCGAAGGCCAGTTGCTGACCAGCGGCTCGCTCTGGGGCGGTCGGCCGGCACGGCCGATCGCCGCATTGCGTGATTCACTGCGCTCGGTTGTCGCCGAGACCTGCACGATGTATTGCGGCTATGCGCAGAAATATGCCGCGCGGCAGGCCGACCTCGCCGGATGACCGGGGCAGGAAGCCAGAAGACTTCCGTGGCGGGCGCGCAGGCCACATCGCCGGGGGCGCCCGCTGCCTGGCAGCCGCAGCGGCCGGCTCGTTCGATCCATCATCCGGTGCGCGGTCTGTCCTATCACCTGCGTTGCTGGGATGCGGATAACGAAGTTTCCCGGCCCGATGGTGAGCGGCGCCAGCCTCTGCTCTTCCTGCTGCACGGCTGGATGGACGTGTCGGCATCCTTTCAGTTTGTCGTCGACGCACTGCCGCGGCACTGGCGGATCGTGGCGCCGGACTGGCGCGGTTTCGGCCGGACGCAGCGGGCCGAGGTCGACAGTTACTGGTTTCCCGATTATCTCGGTGATCTGGACGCGCTGCTCGACGCCTTTGCGCCCGACGAGGCAGTCGATCTGGTCGGTCACAGCATGGGCGGCAACGTTGCGCTGCTTTATGGCGGAGTGCGTCCGCAGCGCGTGCGCCGCATCATCGATCTCGACGGACTCGGTGTCGCACCGACCCGCCCGGAGCAGGCACCGGAGCGCTATGCGCAGTGGCTCGATGCGCTGAAAGCCGGAACGCGCCTGCGTGAGTATCCGTCGCGCGCGGCGGTCGCCGCACGGCTGCAGCGGCTCAATCCGCGGCTGCCGGCCGATCGGGCCGCCTTCCTGGCGGAGCATTGGTCGTGCGAGACCGGCGATGGGCAGTTTCGTCTGCTCAGCGATCCTGCGCACCGGTTGCCATTGCCCACGCTGTACCGGGTGGACGAGACGCTGGCGTGCTGGCGGCAGATCGAGGCCGACGTGCTGCTGGTCACGGCCGGTCTGCCCGACGAGCGTGCCGCGTTCACGCGTGCCGCGGAGTGGCGGGAGCGCTGGCGTGCGATCCGCTCGCTGCGCACCGTCACGATCGCCGATGCCGGACACATGCTCCATCATGAGCGTCCGCTGGAGGTGGCACGGCTGATCACGGAGTTCCTGTCGACGCCCTGATGGCGCCGTCTTGCGGTGCCCGTGCTGCGTGCGCCAGTCGAGTCCGCACCGGTGCCGGTCATCGGCGCGTTTCTGGCCTTGCCCGTGCCGGCACCGGGCGCCGGGTCGTTTTCAGCGTATTCTTGGGTGCATGCCCATACGTCTGATCGATGCTGACCTGCACAGCCATTCCTGCATTTCCGACGGCACGCTGACACCGTCTGCCGTGGTGCGTCGCGCCGTCGAGCACGGCGTGCGCCTGTTTGCACTCACCGACCATGATCAGCTTGGCGGCGTCGCCGAAGCGCGCGTGGAAGCCCGACGTCTGGGCGTCGGATTTGTCGCCGGCGTAGAGGTTTCGGTCAGCTGGCGCGATGAAACGGTGCACATTCTCGGCCTGCATGTCGATTCCGCAAACCGCACGCTCGTGGACGGGCTGGCGGCGACTCGTGGAGGACGCGAGGAACGCGCACGGAGCATTGCCCGGGCGCTGGCGGACGCAGGCATCCCGGGTGCCTGGGAAGGCGCGCTGCGCCACACCCGCAATCCCGCCATGCTCTCGCGCACGCACTTTGCGCGCTTTCTGGTCGAGCGGGGCGTATGCAGGGACACCCGTGAAGTCTTCCGCCGCTTCCTGGTCGAGGGCAAGCCGGGTCACGTCCCGCATCGCTGGGCGACACTTGGTGACGCCGTCGGCTGGATCGTCGGCGCTGGCGGCGTGGCGGTGATTGCGCACCCGGCCCGATATCGTTTCGACGCCCGGGCCATGGAGGCTTTCGTCGATGAGTTCACGGCGGCTGGGGGTCGCGGCATCGAGGTCGTCTGCTCGTCGCACGGGCGCGATGAGCAGCGCCGTTTCGCCCAGCTGGCCCGAAGCCGGGATCTGCTCGCCTCGCGTGGCACCGATTTTCACGATCCCGAGGATGTGCGCGTGCAGTTCGGGCGTCTGGTGCCCTTGCCGGAAGATCTGACCCCGGTCTGGCACGACTGGCCCGAGGCCATGGCGCTCGTTGCCGGTGACGGCGCACAGGCGGGCGCGGGCGCTGGTGTCGCGAGAGAAAAGGGCGTCGACACCGGGGGCGCCGACGCCGGCGCGTACTCCGGGAGCGGTCAGTGACCGTCCGGCTGGAACTGCATCCGCGTGATCCGCAGCCGCGTCTGCTCGCCCGGGCCGCCGAAGTCATTCGTGACGGCGGCCTGATCGCGCTGCCGACCGATGCCTGCTACGTCCTCGCCTGCCGGCTTGGAGACCGCGACGCCGTCGAGCGCCTGCGTGCGATCCGGGCGCTCGATCAGCGCCATCTCTTCACGCTGATGTGCCGCGACCTGTCCGAACTGTCGACCTATGCGCGCGTCGACAACTCGCAGTACCGCTTTCTGCGCGAATGGACGCCGGGCCCGTACACCTTCATCCTGCCGGCCACGCGCGAAGTACCGCGCCGGCTCTGGCACCGTTCGCGCAAGACGATCGGATTGCGCGTACCCGATTCACCGGTCGCACAGGGCGTGCTCGGTGCACACGGCGAGCCATTGCTGTCGTCCAGCCTGATCCTGCCCGGCGCCGACGATCCACTGCACGAGGCCGATGAAATTCTCGAGCATCTGAGCGGACGGATCGATCTCGTCATCGATGCCGGCGGGCAGGGATTCGAGCCGACGACGGTCGTCGATTTCACTGATGGTCGACCGCTGGTCGTTCGTGCCGGACGCGGTGACATTGGCGCGTCCCTGGCATCCTGAGCCGGACATCCGCAGTCGCCCGCAGCCGTTTCGCGGGGTCGTCGGCATGCACCGGTGCGACGTTGGTCAGACTGCGTGCGTGTGCAGGAGATCGTCGTCGCGTACGTGGTGCATGCGGCGCAGGGCCGGCATGGTTTCGAGGAATCCGGCCAGTTCGGGCAGTGGCAGCGGACAGCTGATCAGCGCGCCCTGAACCTGTTCGCAGGCGAGCAGGCGCAACTCGTGCAGTTCTCCGGGTGTTTCGACGCCTTCGGCGACCGCCTGCATGCCCAGTTTGCCCGCCATTGCCGTGATCGCCTGCACGATGGCGGCATTGCCGCGATCGGAGGGCAGGTTCTGGATGAAGGTGTGGTCGATCTTCAGACCGTCCACCGGCAGGTTCTTCAGGTAGGACAGGGAGGCGTAACCGGTCCCGAAATTGTCGACGATGACCTGTACGCCGAGACGGCGCAGATCACCGATGAGGACGGCGGCGCGCTGCGGATTTTCGATGAAGGCGCTTTCGGTCAGTTCCAGGCGCAGCAACTGCGGCGGAAAGTCCAGGTCGAGCATCAATCCGTTCAGCGTGGCGAGAAAGTCGTCCTCGTTGAATTGCAGGGCGGACACATTGACGGAGACCGTGAGTCCGGGCCAGGTATCGATGCCCAGGTGGATGCGGTCTTCCAGCGCACGCTGGATGGACCACAGACCGATTTCCCGGATCGAGCGATGCTGTTCGGCCACGGGCAGGAACTGGTCGGGCAGCAGCAGTCCGTGTGTCGGGTGATGCCAGCGCAGCAGCGCCTCGTAGCCGGTAACGGTGCGCGCGCTGATGTCGATGATCGGCTGATAGTGCAGCTCGACCTGGCCGTGTTCGATGGCTTGCGGCATTTCGGCCAGGAGCTTCAACTGCATGGCGCGCGTGTCGGAGACGCCGCCGGTGAAGAACCGCACATCGCTGCGTCCGACCGATTTGACCTGGTACATCGCCGCATCGGCGCAGCGGATGAGCGCCTGCGCGTCGTTCGCATCCTCTGGAGAGAATGCGATGCCGATGCTCGCCGACAGGAAAAAGGCGCGATTGGACAGGACCAGCGGCCGCTCGATGGCCTGGAGAATCCGGCGGCCCAGCGCTTCGACGTCATCGCGGCTGTCGGCAGGAGAAACCAGGACGATGAACTCGTCTCCGCCCATGCGCCCGACCGCATGCCCGGGGCCAGCCGTTTCGCTCAGCCGGCGTGCAATTTCGCCCAGAGCCTTGTCGCCGGCACTGTGTCCCAGCGTATCGTTGATCAGCTTGTAGCGGTCCAGATCGACATACAGGAGCGCGGTCGGCGTGCCCCGGCGCAGATGGGTCTCGATCTGCTGCAGGATGTGCGCCCGATTGGACAGACCGGTCAGGGCATCGCGCATCGACGCCCGTGTGAGCCGTTGTTCAGCCGCCTTGCGCTGCAGGAACAGCGACAGCGTGCGCGACAGCACTTCGGCGACCTGCTCGAAAAAGATCTCGCTGCGTGTGGCGATCGGTGACAGGAACAGCAGGATTCCGGCCGGATGACCGACCTGATTGCGCAGCCCGACGGTAAAACTTGCCCGGACCCCGAGCGCCTGTGCACGATAGCGGCTCGAGAAGGCGGGACACGAAGCCGGGTCGATATTCCAGGCAGCCGATGTCCCCCGGCAGCCCTGTTCTTCGATGCTGCCTGCGCTGAACGGGATTTCGTCCGGCAGGGCTGCGATCATGTCGACGAATTCGCTGCCATGACCATGATGCACGCGTTTTCGCACGACGCGGCCGTGGCACTCGAAGTGAATGCCTCCGATCCAGCCGAACTTGTCGCAGACGATCCGCAGGGCGGCTTCGATCACCAGTGCCGGTTCGGTCTGTTCGCGCAGGATCGCACTGATGTCGCCCTCGAGTTCAAGCAGCAGGCGTTGCCGCTTCTCGCGCGTGATGTTTCGTCCGATGCCGCGATAACCGATGAATTCGCCGGATGCGTCGTACATCGGGCGACCGCTGATCGACTGATGATGAACCTTGCCCTCAAGGTCGACCTGACTCAATTCGATGTTTTCGAATGACTCGTGTCGTTCGCAGGCATGACGGCAGACGCTCCAGTCGGTGATCGGAAGATCGTGGGCCGGTGTCTCCCAGCGTCGGTGTCCGATCATCGATCGGGACCAGTCATCGGCCAGCGGGCCGCGGGCGTCCGACATTGACACCAGACGATGCTCGGCATCGGTCTCCCAGATCCAGTCGGAACTCAGATGGGCGAGATCGCGGAAGCGGGTTTCGCTCGCCTGCAGCGCCTGGCGGATGGCATGCAGGTCGGTGATGTCCTGGACGATGCCGCTCAGCCCGGCGATGGCGCCTTTTCGGTCCCGGTACGCCCGACCCTGGGCGAACACCCGGATCTGCCGGCCATCGGGGCGCAGCCAGCGGTATTCGATGCGCAATTCGGCACCGGCGGCCAGTGCCTGCCGATACGCTTCGCGCCATCGGCGACGATCGTCGGCGTGCACGAATCCGGCCATCGCATCGGGTTTTGGTATCCCGGCCGCTTCCGACAGCCCGAACATCCGGAAAGCGCCCGTGCTCCAGCTGAATTCACGCGTGCGCCGGTCGAACGACCAGATTCCGAGGCCGGCCAGCTGCTCGACTTCCTCGGGCACGACGGCCGCGGGAAATGTGGCCGTATCATCCGGCCCGACGGCCCGGGCAGCGCGGCGGCGCTGCGGTGCCAGTACGGCCGACCAGACCAGCGTGGTCAGCAGGACCACGGCAGCGGCCAGGGCCAGCACACCCCATTGCAGAAGGCCGACGTTGGCGATCGTCATGCCCATGCCGAGGATCGCTGCCAGGACGGCCGCCGTCGCGAAAGCGGAAATCCGCCACTGGGAAATCCGCGGCCGCGGGCGCCCGTCCGGCCGCAAGACACTGCGGAAATCGCGATCATGCGATCTGCGCGACTTGTCGGCTGGCTCGACACAGCGGTCGGGAATGTCGGTCTCCTTTGCGATGTCACGCGAACGCGGAGCGAAATCCGGCGAAAGCTGCCTGCGCGGCCGGATTTTCCACGCGCTCCGGAAGTGGCGCACGGCATGGAATGCGGCATTCTTGTGTTCTTGTATGTCCTGGCCTGCGGGGACCCCGGGGCCAGCAGCGACTGTAGCCGAAGCCATGGATGCCAGGAGAGGAATTTGTCATGTCTGCAGTGAATGAGAGGCGACCGGGAGGAGGTGGGACGGGATCGCCGTGGATCCTTGCCTGGCTCGATCGCCTGCCGCCAGGCGCGCGCGTGCTCGATTTTGCGGCGGGTGCCGGGCGGCATGCCCGGGCTGCCGCCGGCCGGGGTCTTTCCGTTCTCGCCATCGATCGGGATGCCGATGCACTGGCGCGCTGTCGGGCTCTCGAGCGATCCGGCGATGATTTTTCCGGGGCCGCCGCTGCGGGCAGTGCCGCGGCACAGGCGCCGGCATCTGCGGGGACGCGGCGGCCGATCGATATCCGGGTGGCCGATCTGGAAGCCGGTCCCTGGCCGTTCGGGGCCGGTGAGCGCTTCGATGCGGTCATCGTGGCGAATTATCTTTTCCGGCCGCGTTTCGCACTGCTCGCGGCGCTCGTGGCACCGGGCGGATTCCTGATCTACGAGACGTTTGCGCGCGGCAATGAAGCCTTCGGCCGGCCATCGAACCCGGCGTATCTGCTCGACGCCGGCGAACTGCTCGTGCGCGCGCGCCAGGCCGGACTGACCATTCTCGACTATGCGACCGGCCTCGTGCCGGGCGCGTCGCCGGCACTGATCCAGCGACTGTGTGCGATTCGGGCCGCCGGCGCCGCGGCTGCGATCGCGCTCAGCTAGAATGTCTCGTTCTTTTACGGTCGACCATCATGATCCGGGGCAGTTTGGTAGCCATCGTCAGCCCGATGCACGACGACGGCGCGCTTGATTTCGACAGTTACCGCAACCTCATCGACTGGCATGTCGAACAGGGGACGAAAGCGATCGTCGTCGTCGGTACCACGGGTGAATCGCCCACCGTCGACATGCACGAGCATGCCGAACTGATCCGCGTGGCGGTGGCACATGCCGATCGGCGCGTACCGATCGTGGCCGGCGCCGGCGGCAATTCGACGCGCGAAGCGATCGAACTGAGCGAATACGCGCGTCAGGCGGGCGCCACGGCTTCGCTGCAGGTCGTCCCGTACTACAACAAGCCGACGCAGGAAGGTCTGTACCGGCATTTCCGCACCGTGGCCGAAGCGGTCGATCTGCCGATGATCCTGTATAACGTGCCGGGGCGCACGGTGGCTGATCTCGGCAGCGAGACGATCCTGCGGCTGGCGCAGGTGCCCGGCATCATCGGCCTGAAGGACGCTACCGGCGACATCCCGCGTGGCGCCGAACTGCTCGCGCAGTTGCCGGACGGTTTCGCCGTCTACAGCGGCAACGACGATTCCGCGCTGGCGCTGATGGCCATGGGCGCCCACGGCGTCATTTCCGTCACGGCCAATGTCGCACCCGCAGCCGTGGCGCAGATGTGTGAGCATGCGCTGGCCGGCCGCTGGGCCGAGGCGCTGGCCCTGAACCGCCGCTTGCTGCCATTGCATCGGGATCTCTTCGTCGAAGCCAATCCGATTCCGGTCAAGTGGGCGCTGTCGGAGATGGGCCGGATGCCTGCCGGCATCCGCCTGCCGCTGACGCCGCTGTCCGGGCACTGCCAATCAACGGTACGCAAGGCGCTGGAACGTTCTGGAGTGATCACCTGACCATGATGAAAGTGTCCACCGCTTGGCGTCTGGCGACCGTCGTCACCGCATGTGCATGGCTTGGCGCATGCAGCCTGAACGACAAGATCGACGAGGCCAGCAAGATCGACTACCGCTCTTCGGCGCGGCTGCCATCTCTCGAAATTCCTCCCGATCTGACGAAACCTCGTGCCGACGAGCGGTTTGCGGTACCTGAAGCGGTCGGTGACCAGCGCACCTGGTCGTCCTTCGAGCGCAGTCGCTCCGGGCCGACGGTGCCGGTGGCCAGCCGGGTGTTGCCGCAGGTGGCCGGGGCCCACATCGAGCGTGCCGGCGAGTCGCGCTGGCTGGTCGTCGAACGTCCGCCGGATGAGGTATGGCCGGTCGTGCGCGACTTCTGGCGGGAATCCGGCTTCGGTATCGAAACCGAATCGCCGCAGACCGGCATCATCGAGACCGACTGGGCGGAGAATCGGGCGAAACTGCCGCTGGACTTCATCCGCCGCTCGATCGGTCGGGCGCTGGACAATCTGTATTCGACCGGTGAGCGCGACAAGTTCCGTACCCGCCTCGAACGCAATCCGGACGGCGGCACGGCGGTCTACGTCACGCATCGCGGCATGGTCGAGGTGTACACATCGACTGCGGAAGAACGCACCATCTGGCAGCCTCGCCCGGCCGACACGGAACTCGAGGCCGAGTTCCTGCGCCGGTTGCTGCTGCGCTTCGTCCCCGACGAGCAGGCGACGCAAACGGCACAGGCGGACGGCGCGGTCGGCGGCAATGCCCGCGCACGTGCGAACCTGGTCAATACGGCGGACGCCCAGCATCTCGAACTGGCCGATGACTTCGATCGGGCCTGGCGACTGGTCGGTCTGGCGCTGGATCGTGGCGGATTCACCGTCGAGGATCGTGATCGTTCACGCGGCGTGTATTACGTGCGCTACATCGATCCCGAGATCGAAGGCGGACGATCCGGCAAGAAGCCCGGATTCTTTTCCCGTCTGTTCGGCGGCAAGGCGCGTGCCGAGGCGAGCCCGCGTTTTCGCATTGAAGTGCAGGGCAGCGAAGGACACAGTCTCGTGCAGGTACGCAACGTCGAAGGACAGGAAGTGGGCGAGATCGACCGCAAGACGGTGGCGCGCATCCTTGCCCTGCTGCAGGAGCAGATCGAGAGCTGAAGCCGGCGACGACGTTCGGCGGTCACACCCGGCGCAGCCCTTCTTCGCCGGGCATCACCGGTGCGCGGCAGCGATATCGGCCGGCCGGCCGCACGAAGGAATCGGCCGTGCAGGTCGGCAGAAGGGGTTTTTCGGGTGCGATTCATCTGCCTGGGCAGTGGCAGCGAAGGCAATGCCCTGCTGGTGGAGGGTGGTGACGGTCGCGGGCGCGGCGCGGCAGGTCGGGTGCTCGTCGACTGCGGCTTCGGCCTGCGCGAGTTCGAACGTCGCCTGGACGCGGCCGGACAGACTGCGGACGCCATCGATGCGATTCTCGTCACGCACGAGCACAGCGACCATGTCGGCGGCGTATTCCGTCTCGCACGCCGCTACCGGATTCCGGTCTATCTCAGCGATGGCACGCGGCGGGCGACCGATACCCTGCTGACGCGCCTGGCGGCGAGGGAAGCGCTGCTGCCGCTGTTGCATGTGTTCGATTCGGCCGAACCGTTTGAATGCGCGGGCCTGCGGGTCGAACCGGTCGCGGTGCCGCACGACGCCCGCGAACCGGTGCAGTACGTGCTCGATGACGGCCGCGTGCGTCTGGGCGTCATGACCGATCTCGGCCATGGCAGTGCGCACGTCATGCGCTCACTGGCCCGACTCAATGCACTCGTGCTCGAGTGCAATCACGATGTCGAACTGCTCGCGGCGAATCCACACTATCCGACGGCATTGAAGAAGCGGATTGCCGGCTCCTGGGGCCATCTCGACAATGCCGAAGCGGCACGGATCCTGGCCGGGATCGATCGCTCGCGGCTGCATACGGTCGTCGCCGCCCATCTGAGCCGCGACAACAACCGGCCCGAACTGGCGCACGCGGCGCTGGCGAGCGTGTTCGACGATCCGCAACGGATCCGTGTCGCCAGTCAGGACCGGGGTACCGATTGGCTGACGGTCTGAGGACGCACGCGTCCGCGTCCATCCCCGTCCCGCCCGCCAGAGGCCCCGGCGGGCCGTGAGCCGCTGTCTTCCGGAATGAAACGGGCCGCGCCGGGCGAGACCCGTTTCACGGGTTCTCAGCCTGCGGGCGTGACGGTCGAGGCCGGCACGAAGGCATCCGAATAGCAGGCATCTTCATGCAGGCCCTGGGCGACGAAGGCCGGGCGAGCTGCCTGGACCATGCGTACCGACCCGCAGGCATACACGGCGAAGCCTTTCAGATCGGGGAAGTCGTCCAGGATCGCCTCGTGCACGAAACCGGTACGTCCCGTCCAGTCGTCGTCGGGCAACGGCTCCGAGGCCACCGGCACGAAATGGAAGTTCTGGTGATCACGCTCCCACTGGCGCGGCAGATCGCTCAGATACAGGTCGCGTGGCCGGCGTACGCCCCAGTAGAAATACAGCGGCCGTTCGATGCCCAGCAGGAAGGCCTGCTCGAGCAGGCTTTTCACCGGTGCGAATCCGGTGGCGCCGGCAACGAAGATCAACGGCTTGTCGCTGGGTTCGTGCAGGACGAAGGAGCCGATCGGCCCCTCGATCGCCAGTTCGTCACCGACCTTCATCGATTCGAACACGCGGGTCGTGAACCGCCCGCCGGGCATCAGCCGCACGTGCAGTTCGACCAGATCGGTTGCGCCCGACGGCGCGGTGAACGAGTAGCTGCGCCGCGCGCCGTCTTCCAGCACGATGTTCATGTACTGGCCCGCTTCATAGCGGATGCGCTCATGTTCGCGCAGGCGCAGCGCGACCAGCATGACGTCGTGCGCCAGCCGTTCAAGCCGCTCGACGACGACCGGATACTCGCGAATCTGCTGCGCTGCGGCGGCCGCCGCGTTTTCCTCGTACTCGAATTCCACGTCCGAGCGCGCACGCGCACAGCACAGCAGGATGCGCCCGGCGCGCCGTTCGTCTTCCGACAGTGCCGTCGGCTGATAGCCGGACATCTCGATCTCGCCGCCGATCAGCGTTGCCTTGCAGACGCCGCAGCCGCCCGAACGGCATTCGTACGGCAGCGGAATGTCGGCGCGCAGGCCGGCATCGAGCAGCGTCTCGTCCGGCCGCACCGGTGCCTGCTGACGACCCGGATGCGCCGTCAGTTCGAAGGCCTCGCCGCGGCCCGCACGCGAGGGCGGCAGCCACGGAGCGGCCAGCAGCAGCACGGTCAGGCCGCTGACCAGCAGCGACAGCTTGATCGGATCCCAGCTGTAGATGAGCGGGTAGGCGACGAGGTAGAACCAGTCGAACTTCAGCGTCAGCGGCACCGTGCCGAGATCGGCCGGCGCCTGGCTGACGACCGGCACGGCGATCGACATCGCCAGCAGCATGACGGTCAGGCCGATGGCCAGCGGTCGCGGCGGCATCTGCGATGCGCGCGGCACACGCTGCGTATGGATCCACAGTGCCAGCAGCACGACGAGCGGAATGCCGATGTGCAGGAACGACAGCAGCGAGAACAGCCGGTCGCTGACCGCCTCCGGCGTGATGAAGTTGCGCGTCAGGATGCCGTTGAAGACCGGCAGGGCGTCGAGCCATTCGGTCGTGGCGATGATCACGTACTGCGAGAGCTGGTCCCACGGCAGCATGAAGCCGTTGACGCCCGAGGCGTAGACCAGCCACATGACGACGACGCCGCTCACCCAGGAGAAGGCGCGGAAGTTGCGGTAGCGGTCGAAACTGAAGTGCCGCAGCATGTGCAGCATCATCGTCATGACCATGACGTCGGAGCCGTAGCGGTGCACGCTGCGCAGGATGCCGCCGGCGAACCACTGGCCGTGCGTGATCGCCTCCATCGACGCGTAGGTCTTGTCGATGCCGGTCTCGTAGAAGGCGTACAGATACAGGCCGCTGGCGACGACCAGCCAGAACATCCAGTAGCTGGTGGCGCCCAGGTAGTAGAGCGGATTCAGCCGCTCGCCGAAGATGCGGTTGCCGATCGCTTCGGCCGCAAGGAACAAACGCTGCAACAGCGACTGGATGCTCTTGAGCAAGGGAATCTCCGTGACGGGCAGGGGCAGGGTGGCGAAAGGACGATATCAACCGAAAAAAGCGGGTACGCGGCGCAGGGCGATCCCGCGTTGCATCGACCGTGGCGCCGCACCGGAGAATATTCCATTTATTGTCGCGTGAACGCGTATTGTGCAGACCTGTTGCGAGCGTGGTCTTTGCAGATCCGCCGCGTTCGTGGCACCTTTGCGCCTGCACGGGCAAAGGCTTGATCCCGGTCAATGCGTGATCGGGGTGCAAACAACCATGATGCCCGCGTTCATTTTCGAGGATAAAAAACTACCATGGCCGACAAAGACGTCTCCACGTTGACGCCGCCGGATCCGGAAGAGCGCGTGCCGGTTTTCCAGCAGATCGTCGACAACCCGTTCTTGCTGCTGTTCCTGGGCATCACGATGCCCACGGTGATCTACATCCTCTGGGGAGTGATGGAAGTCGCAGGTATCCCCGTCACGCCGCTGGCGCAGTGAGTCGCATAAGGAGACCGGCATGAGTGCAATCCTCCCGCCGCCGAAACGGATCTGGTCGCGCGATCCGATCGGCAAGGATGAGGTGATCTGGATCACGATCGCCTTCATCTGGTGCCTGATCATGTTTTTCATGATGCCGTACTGGCACATCTACGGCACCCAGAACCTGTCGACCGAGACCTACAAGGTCAAGCCCGAGCTGTTTGCGAAGGCGGCGCAGGAGATGGTCGACAAGTACACGGTGCGCACCGAGACCGAGGAGAACATCCCGGTCGTCGCGCCGCCGGCAGGCAGCGACGTCTATCTGATTGCACGCCTGTGGTCCTGGTGGCCGATTCTCGAGCTCGAGAAGGGCAAGAGCTACCGCCTCAACCTGACGGCAATGGACTACCAGCACGGCTTTTCACTGCAGCCCGAGAACATCAACATCCAGGTGATCCCGGGTTATCAACACGTCGTTACCATCCAGCCGAATCGCTCGGGCACCTACGCGATCGTGTGCAACGAGTTCTGCGGAATCGGACATCACAAGATGGTGTCGCGGCTGTACGTGAAATAAGGAAAAGTCACTCATGGCAACCGCACAAGCACTTTTTCGCATCTGTCCCCGTTCCGGGCTGCAGTTCCACAAGTCGGCCGAGTCGCTGATCAAGATCAACGCCGTCGCCGGCATCGTCGTGCTCGCCGTCGGTGGCGTGCTCGCGCTGCTCATCGCACTGACGCGCTGGCAGGCAGTCCACCTGGTCGATGCCGACACCTTCTATCTGATCCTGACGGCGCATGGCCTCGACATGCTCGTGGCCTGGGTCATCTTCTTCGAAATCGCCATCCTGTATTTCTGTTCATCGACGCTGTTGCGATGTCGGCTGGCGACACCACGGATCGCCTGGCTGGCCTTCATCCTGATGGTGGTCGGGACCCTGATGTGGAACTACACGGTCTTCGAAGGCAGTTCGACGGTCATGATGACCTCGTACCCGCCGATGCCGGCCGCTCACTGGTTCTACCTCGGGCTGATCCTGTTCGCCGTCGGCGCACTGCTCGGCTGCTTCATCTTCCTGGGCACGCTGGTCATCGCCAAGGCCGAGAAGACGTATGAGGGCTCGATTCCGCTGGTGACCTTCGGCGCGCTGACCGCCTGCATCATCGCGATCTTCACGATTGCCTCGGGCGCGATCATCCTGATCCCGACCTGGCTGTGGTCGATCGGCTACATCAATCACATCGATCCGGTCATGTACCGCGTGATCTGGTGGGCCTTCGGTCACTCGGCACAGCAGATCAACGTGTCCGCACACGTGTCGGTGTGGTACGCGGTGGCCGCCATCGTCTTCGGCGCCAAGCCGATGTCCGAGCGCGTGAGCCGTGGCGCCTTCCTGCTCTACATCCTGTTCCTGCAGCTGGCTTCGGCGCACCACATCCTGGCCGATCCGGGCGTGGGCACCGAGTGGAAGGTGTTCAACACCAGCTATGCGATGTATCTGGCGGTGCTGGCCTCGATGGTGCACGGTCTGACGGTTCCGGGTGCAATGGAAGCGGCACAGCGCGAGAAGGGCTACACGAAGGGCCTGTTCGAGTGGCTGCGCAAGGCTCCCTGGGGCAACCCGGTGTTCTCCGGCGTGTTCATCTCGATCGTCGGTTTCGGTTTCCTCGGCGGCATCACCGGCGTGATGATGGGTACCGAGCAGCTGAACATGATCATCCACAACACGATCTACGTGCCGGGTCACTTCCATGCGACGGTCGTGCTCGGAACCACGCTGGCCTTCATGGCGATCACCTACTTCCTGCTGCCGACGCTGTTCCGGCGGGAACTGATCCTGCCGTCGTGGGCCAAGTGGCAACCGTACGTGTTCGGCTTCGGCATGGGCGTGTTCACGCTGACGATGATGGGTGCCGGTACGCTCGGCGTGCCGCGTCGTCACTGGGACATCACGTTCGCCGGCGCATCGCTGCCGTACGAGTTCCCGGGAACCGCACTGCTGATGCTGACGCTGGTCGGTATTTCGGGTGTGATCGCCGTGATCGGTGGCGCGATGTACATCGTCGTGGCCGTCGGTACGGTGTTCTTCGGCAAGCGTCTGGATGCCGGCACCTACACCACGCAGATCAGCCCGCTGCGCCTGCCGACATCGGCGGCCGCACTGGAGGGTCATGGTTCGGCCGGTGGCGGCTTCCATGCTCCGGGCACGTTTGTGCTGGCCCTGATTTTCCTGGTGGCCTTCATCCTGTACTACTTCGTGAACTGGAAATACCTGTCGACGGTATGGGGTCTGAGTTGAGTTGACCCGCATCGACTGTCTTTCCCGGAAGTCCGAGGGCCGTACGGTCGCCGCAGTCGCGGCGGCCGTCACGGCCTTTCCTGTTTTCCGGCTCTGCCGGATCGGCTTTCTCGTCGCGCTGCTGCTTCTGGTGCCGATCCTGTCCGGCGGCGGGGCGCAGGCCACGGCGCGCGATGGAGAGCCGGATTTTCGCAAGATGCTCGCCGACAGCCAGGCTGCCATCGGGCGGCCGCTGATCGACATCCCGCTGCGCGATCACACGGGCAAGGAGGTCCGTTTCAGCGATTTCGCCGGGCGGCCGCTGCTGATCAGCCTGGTCTACACCGGCTGCTTCCAGGCCTGCCCGGTCGCCACCCGGTTCCTGGCGGAGGCGGTCGCCACGGCGCGCGAGGTGCTCGAGGAGGACCGCTTTCGCATTGTCTCGATCGGGTTCAACCAGCCGTTCGACGATCCGGCCGCGATGGCAGCCTTTCGCAAACAGAACGGGATCAAGGACCCGAACTGGTATTTTCTGAGCCCGGATCCGGCCCGGGTCGATGCGCTGACGAAGAACCTGGGCTTTACCTACGAGGCGACCCCGAAAGGGTTCGACCACGTGACGCAGGTGACGATCGTCGATGGCGACGGTGTCATCTATCGCCAGGTGTACGGAGAGAACTTCGACCAGCCGATGCTGGTGCAGCCGCTCAAGGAACTGCTCTCCGGACAGGCCGTACGCAATCTCACGCTGGAAAACGTCTGGTTGAAAGTGAAGCTGTACTGCACTGTCTTCGATCCGAATGCCGGCAAGTACCGGATCAATTACGCGATCTTCTTCGAAATCTTTGCCGGTCTGACGACGCTGGCGGCCATGGCCTGGTTCGCCATCCGTGCATGGCGGCGCGCTGGAGTCCGTTGAGCACGCATACGCAGGACGGCGGGAAGAGGGCCACCGGGGAATGAGGTCGTGACCACGGACCTGCGCCAGCAGCGCACCCGTGCGGCGGCCGTTGCCAGGGGGTTCGAGCGCGCCTTCGATCGCCTGTTCGGCGTCGATGGCAATCCGTTGCGTCAGCTGGGCGGACTGGCGTTCGATCTGTTCTGGCTGGTCTGCATCACCGGTGCGTATGTCTACATCTTCTACGACACCAGTGCCGATGGCGCCTGGCAATCGGTGCGGTCGATGGCGGAGCACCCACTGTTCGGCGCCGGCTTCGCGCGCAACCTGCATCGCTATGCATCCGATGCGCTGGTCGTCGTGGTGGGCGCGCATCTGCTGCGCGAGTGGGCGTACGGGCGCTACCGCGGCTTCCGCTGGTTCACCTGGCTCACCGGCATGGCGACGCCCTGGCTCATCCTGGCCGTCGGTGGCGTCGGGTTCTGGCTGGTCTGGGATACCGTCGCCCTGTTCGTCGCGACCCTGATCACCGAGTGGTTCGGCGTGCTGCCGGGCTTCGATCCGGCGCTGGTACGAAATTTCCTCGTCGCCGACGCCGTCTCCGACCGGCTCTTTTCGCTGCTGATGTTCCTGCACATCGGTGTGTCGCTGGTGCTTCTGCTGGTGATGTGGCTGCACGTCAAGCGGCTGACTTTCGCCCGTACCAGTGCCGGGCGAGGGGTGGCCCTGGCCACGCTGGCCGCCCTGTCGGCAGCGGCGCTCTTCGTGCCGGCACCCCTGGCCGCGCCAGCCGATCCGATGCAGCCGGCGGGGACGTTTCCGCTCGACTGGTTCTACCTGGCACCGCTGGCAGCCATCGAGGCAACTTCGCCGTGGGTGGTCTGGATCGCGGCGGTGGCCCTGACCCTGCTGGGCAGCCTGGCGCCCTGGCTGACACGGCGGGCCCGGGCGCGTGCACCGGTCGCCGTCGTCGATCCGGAACACTGCAACGGCTGTCGTTTTTGCTTTGCCGATTGTCCCTATGCGGCGATCGAGATGGCGCCGCATCCTTCCGGCCGCGGCGAGATCGCCGTTGTCGATCCCGACCGATGCGCATCCTGCGGCATCTGCGCCGGCGCCTGCCCGTCGTCGACGCCATTTCGCTCCGGCGAGCGCCTGATCACGGGCATCGACCTGCCGGACCTGTCCGTTCACGTACTGCGCGCCGAGCTGGAACAGCGTCTGGACGAATATGCACGGCGTCGTTCCGGTGCACCATCAGCTGGCGTGGCAACGGCTGTTCGGGCGAGTGCGGCGGCCCCTGCCGAAGTATCCGTCGCCGACAGGCCAGCAGTCGCTGGACCCGTAGCCGTTGCGTCGGCCGATGGCCTCGCGGCCCCGACCGATATTGCGCTCGAGGCGCCTATCGTCGTCTTCGGCTGCCGGCATGCGGCGCAGGCCCCGACCGATGACGGGCTGCTGGTGCTTCCGCTGCCCTGCGCGGCGATGCTGCCGCCGTCGTTCATCGAGTACGCGCTGCGTCAAGGTGCTGCCGGTGTCGCTGTCATTGCCTGTCCCGGCGACGATTGCGAGTATCGTCTCGGTCCGCGCTGGGTTCGGCAGCGGTTTTCGCGCGAGCGGGAACCGCGCCTGCGCCACGCGGTCGATCGCAGCCGGCTGTGTCATGTCGAGGCAGCCGCGGAGGACTTGATTTCGCTTCAGGCGGTGCTGGCCCGTTTCCGGCATGATCTCGCCCGGGACCGTGTGCCCGGGCATGAGCAGGCAACCGCTGCCGGGAGCAAGGTTTCCCTTATGGAAGGAGAGTCGTGATGGCGCAGTCCGCCAGTTTTCTGTTCCGTTTTGTCGGACAGGCGATCCTGTATGCCCTGTTTGCCGGCTTCGTGCTGTATTTCTCCAGTTCACCGAGCTACAGCCATCTCGATGCCGATCAGGGGCTGCTGCGCCTGTCCTTCCGGCATCCGGGCAAGATCGCTACCGATTGCCGTCAGCGGACCGCCGAGGAGCTGGCCAGGCTGCCGCCGCAGCTGCGCACCGAGATGGATTGCGCGCGCGAGCGTTCGCCGGTGCGCGTGCGCATCGATCTCGACGGCGCATTGCTGTTCGACCGTGTCTACGAGCCGGCCGGCCTGCGTCGCGATGGCGCATCGAGTGCCTATTACCGGCTGCCGATCGCGGTCGGCGAACACGACATCAAGGTGCAGTTCAACGACGACGTGCGTGTGCAGGGCTTCAACCACGAACGCGAAGAGCGCATTGACGTGAAGCCGGGTCAGGTGGTGCTGATCGATTTCGATGAAGAGGGCGGAGTCATCATCCGATGATGCAGGAAGCGTTGATGCGGTCGCGTACGCCGGCATTTGGCGGCGGGACCGTGCGCGGGAGCGAGCGTTTCGATCTCGAGGTACCGGCGACCGAACAGCGTGCGATCGCCGTTGGCTGGCTGTCCCTGGGGGTGCTCGCGCTGATCGGGGCCGGGCTGTTCTCGATCCTGCTGGTACTGGCGCGCACGCCGTACATCACGCGACTCATTCCCGGCGTTGATTTCTTTCACGTCGCGCTCGTCGTGCACGTCGATCTGTCGGTGCTCGTCTGGTTCGTTTCGATGGCCGGCATGCTGTGGACGATCGATACGTCGCCGCGCTGGATCGGGCTGGGCTGGTTCGCGCTCGTGGTCACCGCGTTGGGTACGCTGTTCATGGCCGCTGCGCCATTCACCGGCGTGGCGGTACCGGTGATGTCCAATTACGTGCCGGTGCTGCTCAACGACACGTTCCTGTACGGGCTGTGGATTTTTGGCGCCGGCTTCCTGCTGCTGACCGTGCGCTCCTTTCTCGCGCCGGCGCGCATGAGTCTGCACATGGACGGCACCGACGCGCTGCGCTTCGGGCTGAAGGCGGCTGCCGTCTCCAGTGCGTTCGCGCTGATCGCGATGGTGTGGTCGATCGTCGAAGTGCCGCGCGAACTCGATCCGCGCACGTATTACGAGCTGCTTTTCTGGGGACCGGGGCACGTCATCCAGTTCACCTGGACGCTGCTGATGCTCGTCGCCTGGGCGTGGCTGGCGACGCTGATCGACACTCCGCTGCCGCTGAGCCCGCGCATCGTGGCGCTGCTGCTGGCGATCGGGCTGCTGCCGGTGTTTCTGGTGCCGCCGATCTACCTGAACTGGACGGTCCTGTCCATCGAGCATCACAAGATGATGACCTGGCTGATGCGCTTCGGCGGTGGCCTGGCGATTTTCCCGATGGCGCTGGCGCTGGCGCTGGCCCTGCTGCGGCGCAATCGGCAGCCGCGGGCGCCGGCGCAGCGGCCGTTGCGGGCAGCGCTGATCACGTCGCTGCTGCTGTTCAGCATCGGCGGCGGCATCGGTTTCCTGATCGAAGGTTCCGACGTGCGCGTGCCGGCGCATTACCACGGCTCGATCGTCGGCGTCACGCTGGCGCTGATGGGGCTGGCGTATGCGCTGCTGCCGCGTCTGGGTTTCCGCGCGCCGCAGGGGCGCATCGCGCACTGGCAGCCGTGGCTGTACGGTAGTGGCCAGCTGCTGCACATTCTCGGGCTCGTCTGGTCGGGTGGCTACGGCGTGCAGCGCAAGGTCGCCGGCGCCGAGCAGGCGCTGCGCACGCCCGAGCAGATCTTCGGCATGGGCGTGATGGGGCTGGGCGGCATGATCGCGATCATCGGTGGTCTGCTGTTCATCTGGGTGGTGATCGATTCGGTGCTGGCGAGCCGTCAGGCGCGGGAGCGCCAGTCGTCGGGAGCCTGAAGGCATGCTGCGCGGGCTGACGATTCTTGCCTGCGTGCTGACCATCGTCATCAGCGCATCGAGCGCATTCATCCGCCATTCGACGGCGCTGTCCGCCTGTCCGCCCGGGCAGGCGTGCGGACCGTCGCAGACGGTTTCCCGCGACCCGTTGGCTGCGGCGTCGACTGCGCCGGCGTCCGGGAGCGATCTCACGGCGGCAGCGTCACGGACCTCGCCGGCGGTGTCAGCCAGCGCATTGCCCCCGGGTGTCGCCACCGCGCGCATGCTGCACCGGATCAGCGCCTCGGCGGTCGGCCTGCTCGTCCTGTGGATCGTTTTTGCCGGCTGGAAGAGGGCAGGGGCCGTCACCCGCCTGGTAGCCCTGTTTGCGCTGGCGGACACGATGTTTCTGGCCTGGCTCGGGCGCTACACCCCGGGCGGGTTGCCGCTGGTGACCCTGGGGAATCTGCTGGGCGGCATCGGCTTGGCGGGGGCGTTCGGCTGGATCGCAGTGGCGCTCGGCTCGACCGCCAGCTCCAGCGCGGCTGGGCGCTCCGGGGCCGGCGGGAGAACCGTCACGGCGCCGGTCGAGTCCGCCGCCACCCGCGTATCGGCAGTGCCGCCAGGCAGTCCGTCCGGCATCACATCATTGGTCGTGCTGGCCATGCTGGTGTTCGCTGTCGCTGCCTGGCTGGGGACGATGATCCAGGCGCATGAAGCGATCGGCGCCTGCGGCGCCCTGAACTGTGCCGGTGGCGCGCATTTTCTGTGGGGGCCGCTGGATCCGACGGTCCCGCCATCCGCGCTGGATCCGCTCGCGGCGCGCGGCCTGCACTGGTTGCACCGGATCGCCGCTGCGGGTTTTGCACTCGCTGTGCTGGCGACGGCCGTGCGTGTGCGCGGACTGATGCCGGCGGCCGTCCTCATCGCCCTGCTCGTGCTTCAGATCGCCAGCGGTGCCCGTGCGACGGTGGTGGCCGTGCCGATCGTCCCGGCGACGGCGCACAACGTTCTTGCCTGCCTGCTCATCGTGGCGCTGGCCGCCGTCGCGGCGGCGGCCACGATCCGGCCGGATCAGGAGTCCGGGCGACAAGGGTGATCGTGGCGGCAAGGGTTTCGAATCCGTCCGTCTCGAATCCTTCCGCTGTCCGGGCCTTGATCGGCTGCCGTCCGGCCTGACGGTTCCAGTGGCTGCCGGACGGTTTGTCAATCAGATGCCGGCGTCAGGATGTTGCAGGCTGGCGTGGAGCGCATAAAGGAAGTCGAGGGCCTCGCGCGCGCTGAGTGCGTCGGGATCCATGTCACGCAGCCGGGCCAGCACTTCGCGTGCGGCCGGATCGTGGGAGAAGCCGGCATCCCGGTCGCCAGTCTGGGTGGGCCATGATTCGTCTTCGCCGTCCGTGACCGGATCAGCGGCGGCGAACAGATCGAACTGCACCTGTTGGGCCTGCGCGTGCGCTTCCAGCTCGTCGAGCGTGCGTTCGGCCACGCGCACGACCGGCTGCGGAATGCCGGCCAGCCGTGCCACCTGCAGGCCGTAGCTGCGATTGGCCGGCCCGTCGCGCAGTTCGTGCAGGAAGACGATGCCGCCACGATGCTGCGCTGCCGCCAGGTGCAGGTTGACCGCCTGCGGATGGCGTTCGCTCAGTCGGGTCAGCTCGAAGTAGTGCGTTGCGAACAGGGTCAGCGCGCGATTGTGCGTGAGCAGCCGCGTGGCGATCGCGTGCGCCAGCGCCAGCCCGTCGAAGGTCGACGTGCCGCGACCGATCTCGTCCATCAGCACCAGCGACCGGGGCGTGGCCGCGTGCAGGATTTCGTCGGCTTCGGTCATCTCGACCATGAAGGTCGAGCGCCCGCCGGCCAGAGCATCGGAGGCGCCGACGCGCGTGAAGATCCGGTCCAGCGGCCCGAGTGTGCATTCTTCAGCCGGGACGTAGCTGCCGCAATAGGCGAGCACCGCGATCAGCGCGACCGAGCGCATGTAGGTCGACTTGCCGCCCATGTTCGGCCCGGTGATCAGCAGCAGGCGCCGGCTGTCACGCAGTACACAGTCGTTCGGCGTATAGCGCTCGATCGACGCCTCGACCAGCGGATGGCGCCCGGCGCGGATCTCGACGCCCGGCAGCGTGGAAAAGTGCGGGCGCACCCAGCGCAGCTCGCGCGCACGGGCCGCCAGCGTCGCCAGCACGTCGAGCACGGCGATCGCCTGGCCGGCGCGCTGCCAGGCGGCGACCGTCGACGCGAGGGAGGCCACCAGCGTCTCGTAGAGCGCGCGTTCGAGTGCCAGTGCGCGCTCGCGGGCGGACAGCGCCTTGTCTTCGAAGGCTTTCAGCTCGGGCGTGATGTAGCGCTCGGCGTTCTTGAGCGTCTGGCGCCGGCGGTAGTCCTCGGGCACCTGATCGCTCTGGCCGCGGCTGACCTCGATGAAATAGCCGTGCACGCTGTTGTAGCCGACACGCAGCGTGGCAATGCCGCTGCGCTCGCGCTCGCGCAGCTCGATGGCCGCGAGCACGCTGTCGGCATCGCGATCGATCGCACGCAGCTCGTCGAGCGCCGCATCGAAACCGTCGCGCAGCACGCCACCATCGCGGATCTGCACCGCCGGTTCGTCCAGCAGCGCCCGCGCAATCGGCTCGTGCATCGCCGGGTCGGGATCGAGCGCGGCCATCGCGTCGCGAAAAGGCTGGCCGTCGAGTGTGGCGATCTGCGCGCGCACCCGCGCCAGCGCCGGCACGGCATCACGCAGCGCCGCCAGCTCGCGCGGACGCACGGTGCGCAGCGCAATGCGGGTAGCGATCCGCTCCAGATCGGGCAGGGTGCGCAGCAGCGTAGAAAGCGCACCGCACCGCTCCCGGGCATCATGCAGTTGCTGCACGCAGTCGTGGCGCTGCGTCGCGACCTCCTGCCGGCGCGGCGGCTCGAGCAGCCAGCGCCGCAGCAGGCGCGCGCCAGCCCCGGTTGCGCAGCGGTCGAGCAGGCGCAGTAACGACGGACCATCGTCGCCGCGTAGGCTGTCGACGATCTCGAGATTGCGGCTGGCGACCGGATCGACGACGAGGACCTCGTCGCCATCGAAGACGCGCAGGCCCTGCACGTGCGTTGGCAGGCAGCCCTGCGTGCGCTCGACGTGCACCAGCAGCGCGCCGGCAGCACCGATGGCGCCAGCGAGCGCCTCGGCACCATAGCCGGACAGATCGCGGGTGCCGAACAGCTCGCACAGGCGCCGGTGTGCCCGCTGCGCATCGAATTCATCGGAAGACAGGCGCACCTGCGCGGCACGATCCAGCGCCGGCTGCAGTGCGCCGGGGACCGTCGCACCATCCGCGATCAGGATTTCCGCCGGCGCCAGCGCGGCGAGCTTGCGTGCGAGCGAAACCGGATCGAGCTCGGCCAGCCAGCATTCACCGCTGGCAACGACCATCCAGGCGGCCGCCGTGCGCCCGTCAGCCAGCGCCCGCAAGGCCAGCAGCACCGTGTCGGTGCGCTCGGGCAGCAGTTGCGCATCGGTGATCGTGCCCGGCGTGACGATGCGCACCACTTCGCGCTGCATCGGCCCCTTGGCGGCTCGGCCGGCGCTGCTGCCCGCTCCGGCCGCAGCCTCCGGCGCGCCGATTTGCTCGCAGATGGCGATCGACTCGCCCAGGCGCACCAGCCGCGCCAGATACTGCTCGACCGAATGCACCGGCACGCCCGCCATCGGCACCGGCGCGCCGCCCGACGTCCCGCGACGCGTCAGCGTGATCCCGAGCAGCCGGGCGGCGCGCTCGGCATCTTCGTAGAAGAGCTCGTAGAAATCTCCCATCCGGTAAAAGAGCAGGTGCCCGGTGTGCGCCTGCTTGATGCGCAGGTACTGCTGCATCATTGGTGTATGCGAGAGTTCCTCTTTTTTATTCATTTAAATCAGTAGTTTATAGATTTATCTGTAGCTTCTTGGTGTAATTTTGGCGATGTTTTGCATGCTCTCCCAGATGTGCTCAAGCTCTCTGGAGAACTCTGTATCCATCCACCGCCCACAGACAAGCATAGGGCAGTCTTTGTGGCCCATCTGATTGGCGATGAAGCTCACGATCATGCTGTCGGCCGAGTTGAAGGCAACGCTTGATGCCCATGCGCAGGTGCATCACCGGGTGCACCAGACATCCATGGATGCGACAGCGCTGATCCCGCACATGCTGGCGACTTTCACAGGGCTCTTCAATCAAAAGACGAGCAGTGCTAAAATGCATGAAATTTCAATGAAAAATCAAACATGACAAGCACTGTCTCATCTCCGAAGAGCTCGACGCGAGGAGGGGGATCCCGTCTCGCCGGCGAGTTGCAGCCGGGGCGTGTCTATCGGCGCGAAGACCTGGTCCGCATGTCCTCGGCAGTGGATCGGCATCTGCGCGAACTGGTGACCAGCGGCAAGCTGAAGAAGCTCGCGCAAGGCCTGTACCACGCGCCCAGGCTATCCAGTTTCGGACCTCTGCCGCCGGACGATGAGCAACTGGTCGGCAGTTTTCTTCGGGACCGGGATTTTCTGGTTTTTTCGCCGTCGGCTTACAACGGCGTGGGTGTGGGCACGACCCAGCTCTACAACCGCACGCTGGTCTACAACCACAAGCGCCATGGCGTGTTCAAGCTGGGCAACCGCCAGTTCGACTTTCGCGTGAAGCCGCGCTTTCCGAAGAAGCTGACACTCGAGTTTCTGTACGTCGATCTGCTGAACAACCTGAACGAACTCGCCGAGGATCGCGAGGCGGTTCTGCACCAGGCACGCGACAAGCTCACGTCGTTCGATCCCGCCCGCCTGCAGCGTGCAGCGCAAAGCTATGGCAGCGTGGCCACACGCAGGCGCCTGCGGGAGTGGGTGGGTGCCTGACTTCCTGCACGAGCGCAAGGACTTCGGCCAACTGCTTGCGCTGGTCGCCGACGAACGTGGCCTCGATCCCATGCTGGTCGAGAAGGACTACTGGATCATGCACGCCCTGTGGGGTCTGCAGGCCCAGGGCTTTCGGTTCGAACTGAAGGGCGGGACGTCTCTGTCGAAGGGGTTTGGCGTCATCCACCGATTCTCGGAGGATATCGACATTCGCATCGAGCCGCCTGTCGGCGTAGATGTGAAGACAGGACGCAATCAGGACAAACCGGCCCACATTGCATCGCGGCGCATCTACTACGATGCACTGGCCGCGCGCATCCGTATCCCGGGTATCGTGGGTGTGGAGCGTGATGTGCAGTTCGACGACGACAAGATGCGCAGCGCCGGCATCCGCCTGATTTACACGCCGCGCGCGGTAGCGCTTGCGGGGGTCAAGGACGGTGTCCTGCTGGAATTGGGGTTCGACGATACGACGCCCAATCGGCCGGTGACTATCTCGTCATGGGCACTGGATGCAGTGCTGGCGCGAGGTGTGGAGGTGACCGACAACCGGGCGGTGGATGTGTTCTGCTACGCGCCGACGTACACCTTCGTTGAGAAGTTGCAGACGATCTCCACGAAGTACCGGCGGCTGAATGAAGCCCAGGCGTTTCCGGCGAACTTCCTGCGTCATTACTATGACGTGTACTGCCTGCTGGGCCTGGAGGAAGTACAGGCCTTCGTGCGAATGCCTGCATACACCGAGCGCAAGGCGCAGCGCTTTCGCACGGGCGATGAGCAGGTCATCGCACGCAACCCGGCGTTTGTCCTGGCGGATATTGAGCAGCGCAAGCGCTTTGCGCTGGAATATCGGAAGACGGCGGCCCTCTACTACCAGGGGCAGCCGGATTTTGAGGCGCTGCTGGCGCGGATCCAGCAGTATGCCGATGTTCTTTGAGCCGGTATCCCGTCAGCGCGTGTAGTCGCCGCTGGCCTCTGGCTGGAACAATACCTCGACGATGCGCAGGCGCTGGACGGCTCCGGTCGGTGTCGTCCACTGTGTTTCCTCGCCGACGCGACGCCCGAGCAGTGCCGTGCCGATCGGTGACAGGACCGAGACGAAGCCGGACGCGGCATCGGCGTCTGGCGGATAGCAAAGCGTCATCGTGCGCGGTTCGCCGTCGGGCATTTCCTGGATGGTGATGCGGGTGTACATCGTGACGACGTCGGCCGGAATCTCGGCCGGCGCGACGATGTCGGCGTCGTCGAGAACTTCGGCCAGGGTTTCACTGACGTTGCGGCCCTGGGTGAGCAGGCGATCGATGCGGACGTGATCGAGTTCGTTCAACAGGCGGAACGTGTTCGACGAGGCGGTCATGCGGTCTCCCCCGCTGCAGTTGCGCCGATCCTTTCCGAAAGGGCGCGAGGTGGTGATCAGGAAGTTGCCGGGCAGTGCCGGGTGCGAGTCGGATGTGCTGGCCGGGCGGCGTGTCCTCCCGATCTCGCGGGCACGCCGGAGCTGCCGGTTCAGGCCCGGCGATCAGGGGGCAGGTCGTGCCCTGGAGCGGATCGCCGGGTTACCGATCGAAGGCGGGAGCGCCCGATCGGTAGCGGATGGCGAGCCGGACACAGAAACCGTACGTACCGAAACCGCATGCGTCAGGGCACGCAGCCGCAGCCACGGCGCCGCCCGCAGCGGTGTACGCACCGGTGCGGGATCGCAGTTTCGTCATGAGCAGGTGTGCGGGTGTCGTCACGATCCGGTCGTCGGTCTGTGTCGGGGCCATCCGGAAAAGATGCCCTGGGCCCATGCTACCCGAACCGGGGTCGGTTGGCACCTCGGTGGGCATCGATACCTGGCATAAGCGCCTGACATCAGCACCCGCCTTGGCGGTGGCGTTTCCGGCCGGACGCGTCGAATCGGGCAGAATGTCGCCAATCGGACCACGCGAAACACTATGACTACCCCTGCCTTCATTGATTACGAATACGGGATCACCGCCATCGACTCCGGCTTCCTGCGGCCGATGTGTGCGGCCGTGCATCTGGTTGTCGAAGGAGGGCGTGCGGCGCTCATCGACACGGCCTCGCACACGTCACTGTCGAAAGTGCAGGCCGTGCTGGCAGCCAGGGGGCTGCAGGCGTCCGATATCGACTGGGTTCTGCTGACGCACGTGCATCTCGATCACGCCGGGGCGGCCGGCCTGTATCTGCAGCATTTTCCGCAGGCACGCCTGAGCGTGCATCCGCGCGGCGCGCGGCACATGATCGATCCGTCGCGACTGGTCGCCGGGACGGTCGCCGTCTACGGTGAGGACGAGGCCCGGCGCATGTATGGCGAGATCGTGCCGGTGCCGGCCGATCGCGTCGTCGAGACACCGGACGGGGCGGAGATCGCGCTCAACGGCCGCCATTTCCGCTTTCTCGACACCCCCGGCCATGCGCGCCACCACGTGTGCATCGTCGATGAACGCTCGGGCCACATCTTCGCCGGCGATACTTTCGGGCTGTCGTACCGGGAACTCGACGTCGACCATTCGCCGTCGGTCTTTCCGTCGACGACGCCGGTACAGTTCGATCCACCGGCCCTGCACGCATCGATCGATCGTCTGCTGGCCCAGGCGCCGGGCGCGATCTACGTCACCCATTTCGGTCAGGTGCGCGAAGTGCAGCGCTGTGCCGAAGACCTGCATCGCCTGATCGACGCGCACGTGGCATTGGCGCAGGCGTGCCGCGCAGAGGGCGTCACCGGGCCGCAGCGCACTCAGCGTCTGTGTGACGGCGTGCGCGCACTGGTGCTCGAGGAGGCGCAGCGCCGGCAGTGGCCGATCGAGCGCGAGGCATTGCTTGCGCTCTTCGATCTCGACATCCGCCTGAATGCGGACGGGCTCGTGTCCTGGCTGGAGGCACCGGCGCGAGCATGAGGGCCGCTCACGCCTCCTTGCCGGCGCTTTCCCTTCTGGCCGAGCGCATCAGCGCGAGCATGGCGACGAACACTTTCGGTGAACCGGCCACGACGCGTTCGGTGAACAGATAATCGGGCTCGCCTTCGAAATTGCCGATGAGTCCGCCGGCTTCGGAAATCAGCAGGCTGCCGGCGGCCACGTCCCACGGCGCCAGACCGATCTCGAAGAAGGCGTCGAAGCGTCCGCAGGCGACCCAGGCCAGATCGAGTGCCGCCGCGCCCGGGCGCCGGATGCCGGCAGCGCGTTCGCTCAGGCCGCGGAAAATCGCCATGTATTCCTCGATCCGGTCGAGGTTGCGAAACGGAAAGCCGGTGCCGACCAGCGATTCTTCCAGCTTCTGGTGTTTCGAGACGCGGATGCGGCGGTCGTTCAGGAACGCACCGGCGCCGCGACTGGCGGTGAACAGTTCGTCACGCGTCGGGTCGTAGATCACCGCCTGCGTGATCTGGCCGCGCTGCATCAGTGCAATCGAGACGCCGTACTGCGGCAGGCCGTGGATGAAGTTGGTCGTGCCGTCCAGCGGATCGATGATCCAGACGTTCTCTTCCTGTTCGATCGCGCGTCCGCCCGGGCCGCTCTTGCCGGCGACGATGTGACCCGACTCCTCGCCGAGAATCGTATGATCGGGCCAGGCACCGAGCAGCGTCTCGATGATGGCCTGTTCGGCGGCACGGTCGACTTCGGTGACGAAGTCATTGCGCTGCTTGCGCATGACCGTGACGGTTTCCAGATCGAGGCTGGCCCGGTTGATGATCCGCCCGGCGCGGCGAGCCGCGCGAACCGCGACGTTGAGCATCGGATGCATCGTGATCCGGGCCTCCATGAAGCATGACGGGAAACGATTGATTGTACGTGATGAGTATTCGATGACTTCGTCCACACTGCATGCGCCTGCCCCGGGATGGCTCGGACAGATCCGTTTCGTGCTCGCACGCACCAGCCACCCCGGCAACGTCGGCGCGGCCGCACGGGCGATGCAGGTCATGGGCTTGCGCGAACTGGTGCTGGTGGCGCCGCGCGATTGCCGGATCGCGCAGCACCCGGATGCGGTTGCGCGCGCCAGCGGTGCGCTCGCCGTGCTCGAGCGGGCCGTGGTCGTCGACACGCTCGATGACGCACTCGCACCGTGCGCGCTGACGATCGCCGTCAGCGCCGAGACGCGTGCCTTCGGTCCGGCGCCGCAACCGCCGGAGGAAGTGGCGGCACTGGCCTTCTCGCGCGCACAGGCCGACCCGCGCACCCGGATTGCTTTCGTCTTCGGTTCGGAGCGCGACGGTCTGTCGATCGAGGAAGCCGGCCGTTGCCAGCGTATGTGCACGATTCCGGGCGAGTCCTCGTATTCGTCGTTGAATCTGGCACAGGCCGTACAAATCGTCGCCTATTGCCTGCGCGCGCACGAGCGTCTGCTGGCGGCAGCCGGGCGGGCGGCGGATGCGTTCGCCGATGTGTCGGCAGATGCGTCGACAGATGGATCGCCAGGCAGATCGACATGCGGCTCGGCGGCTGCATCGGGTGGCGCGTTGACGGCGGGCGCGACTGCCGCAGTGGCCGAACATGCGCAGATCGAGGCGCTGTACGCGCATCTGGAGCGCGCATTGATCCGGATCGGCTTTCTCGATCTGCGCCATCCAAAGAAGCTGATGCCGCGCCTGCGCCGCCTGTTTGCGCGGGCCGAACTGCAACCGGAAGAAGTCGCGCTGCTGCGCGGCGTGTGCACGCAGATCGAGAAGGCGTGCCGCTATCCGTACGGCCAGCCGGACTGAAATGTCGGCACGGCCGCCGCTTCGGTGGCCACCCGCCGGTCTTTCGACAGCCCCGTTCGCGTGACACGCTTTTGCGAAGGTCTGCGGAATCTGCATACACTTATGCCGATATTCTGCGGTCCGCGGGTCATCAGCGTGTATGTTCGCTGCCGGTGATCCGCCTGCGGTCTGCCCGGGGCGATCGCGAAGACTGTCGGCACGTGCGGGAGAGAACGCAATGTTCACTCGGATTCGGGAAGATATCGCAGCGGTACGGGACAAGGATCCAGCCGCCTATTCGACGCTGGAAGTGCTGCTGTGCTACCCCGGTGTGCATGCGCTGTGGCTGCATCGTCCGGCGCACGCGCTCTGGAATGCGGGGTTGCGCACGCTGGCACGTTGTGTGTCGCATTTTTCGCGCTGGCTCACCGGCGTCGAGATCCATCCCGGTGCGCGCATCGGGCGGCGGGTGTTCATCGACCATGGCATGGGTGTGGTGATCGGCGAGACTGCCGAGGTCGGCGACGATTGCACGATCTACCAGGGGGTGACCCTCGGCGGCACGTCACTCGATCGCGGCAAGCGCCACCCGACCCTGGGGCGCGCGGTCATCGTCGGCGCCGGCGCCCAGATCCTGGGGCCATTCACTGTTGGTGATTCGGCGCGCATCGGCTCGAATTCGGTCGTCATCAAGGAAGTTCCGGCCGGTGCGACGGCGCTGGGCATTCCGGCGCGCATGATCGTGCAGGACGACGATCGCCGCCGTGAGGCGCAGGCGGTGAAGATGGGTTTCTCGGCCTATGCGATCACGCAGGGCGGCGATGATCCGCTCTCGCAGGCGCTGCACCGCCTGATCGATCATGTCGCCGAACAGGATCGGCAGATCGAGCAGCTGCAGGCAGCACTCGCGCGCATGGGCGTGGACGCCGGCGATGAACGCGAGCCGCTGGACATCGGCTTGCTCAACCGGATGGTCGAGTAAGACTCTACTCCAGCTTCCAGCCGTCACGATCGACGCGCAGGAAGCCGCCGCGCGGGGCCTGACCGTCGCGCGCCGGGCACCAGTCGGGCAATACCCATCGTTCGCAGACGCGTTCGTCGATCCGGTGCAGGTGGCGGGCAGGGCGGTGCGTGTGGCCGTGGATCAGCACATCGGCCTGGTGCTCACGCAGCAGTGCGATGACTGCGTTCTCGCTCACGTCAGCCAGGTCGGCCAGATCGGCCGGCTCCGTCGCGGCCAGCAGGCGCGCCGCCTGCACGCGCTGGCTGGCATCGCGCAGCGAGCGTGCGATGACCTGACGTTCGTTGCGTGGGCGTGACAGGAAATCTTCCTGCCAGTGCGCACTGCGCACGACGGTGCGCGCACGCTGGTAGGCGACGTCGTCCGTGCACAGGGCATCACC